>CAZYOC010000255.1:0-6425 GCA_964648415.1 uncultured bacterium
ATTCCTGCTTTCGCAGGAATGACATCATGGGACATTTCATTCGAGATCATTCGAGAATTACTGTTACCAGAATCCGGCGACAAGATACGCTCCAGCGCTAGAGATGTGTTAGCGCAGGCTCGGCATTCTTAACGGGGAGAACGATGCAACAAACCGACCAGATCGGAAGACGATGCTGCATCAAAAGGGGTCCCGGAGAAATCGCCGTAATAATGCTGGACCGCGAATCCTGTTTCAGAGGCGGCCTGTTCAATCTCCGTTTTACGCCAGGGCTTCAGCCGTGTGGAATAGACGGTGTGCATCCACCGCTGCCCGACTCGCTGGAAATGCACAATGTTAAACTGCACATGCGTCTCTTCAAAGTCATTGAACCGGAAGAAGATCTGCTCGGTGTCGGCTTCACGGAAAGTGGTGGGAAATTGAAAACGGTCCTTCTCGGTCAACAGCTTGTCGTAGTTCCGGTTCTGGAAAACGAAAACACCGTCCGGCTTCAACGTGTCCACAATGTTGCGCAGGGCCTGGCGGAGCTCGTTCTCGTCCTGCACATGCGGCAAACTGTTGCCCAGGCTGACAACGGCGTCGAACGGCCCTTCCACGAGGGCGGGGAAGGAGAGGAAATCCGCTTCGACATAATCGATAGCGCCGCCGTCGTTGTTGGTTTCTTTTTGTGCAAACAGGGGCAGGTCTTTTTCAGTTTTCTCGCGAGCGATGCGGATGAGAGAAGCGGAGGGATCTACCGCGACCACATCGCAGCCCCATTTCCGGAACAGGCGGCTGTGATGCCCCGTGCCGCAACCGAGGTCGAGGACACGCTTGATCCGCTTTTCCACAAACAGCCGCTGGAAGAAAGGAGCTTCCCTCTCCAGGCGCTGTTTCCAGCGAATCATCTGGTCGTACTTCTCGTCCAGGCTGTCATACATGGACATCGGTATCGGCCCTTTCACTCGCTGACCCGTGCAGAATCACTCGCCGGGTCGTACTGGATACGCAACACTGTCTCGCCCGGTTTCTGCATCCCCATCCGCCGGGCTTCTTCCTCGATCACAGTCGAATCGCGTTCTTCCAACAGGCGGATCTGATCATCCAGTTCTGACTTTTCCGCCTGGAGCCGGCTGACCTCATGATTCAGCCGGTCGTTCTCCTGTTTCAGCTCAATGACACGCAACACGCCGCCTTCACGTCCGAAGATCAGGTACACTCCCAACAGGAGGAGCGCGATCAGGGTGACTCGCGGCCACCAGCGCTGGATAACCAACGATGATGAGGCGGCAGTTGTACTTTTCTTTTCCATCAGCTTACTTACGGATCAGGCCGGGGCCGGCGAACCTTGCCGCCTCGCCCAGCTCGTCTTCAATGCGCAGCAACTGGTTGTACTTGGCAATCCGGTCGGTACGCGAGAGGCTGCCGGTCTTGATCTGACCGGTATTCTTGGCGACCGCCAAATCTGCGATGGTCGTATCTTCGGTTTCGCCGCTGCGGTGCGACACCACCGAGGTGTACGCGTTCCGGGTGGCCAGGTCGATTGTATCCAATGTCTCCGTCACAGTGCCGATCTGGTTCAGCTTGATCAGGATGCTGTTCGCGATGCCGTCGTGAATCCCCTTGGCCAACCGTTCCGAGTTGGTCACGAACAGGTCATCGCCCACGAGCTGCACCTTGTCGCCGAGCTTGTCGGTATGGATCTTCCAGCCGTCCCAGTCGTTCTCGTCCAGACCGTCCTCGATGGAGAAGATCGGGAATTTTCCGGCCCAGGCGGCGTAGAGATCGGTCAAGGCTGCGGAATCCAGCTCTTTGCCTCCTTCAATGATATAGAGGCCTTTATCCTTATTGTAGAACTCGCTTGCAGCGGCGTCGATGGCGAAGAAGATGTCCACGCCCGGCTTGTAGCCGGCGCGTTCAATGGCCTGCAGGATCACCTCGAAGGCTTCTTCGTTGCCGCCCAGGTTGGGGGCAAAGCCGCCCTCGTCGCCCACGGACGTGCTCAGGCCCTTTTCCTTCAGCACCTTCTTGAGGTTGTGGAAGGTCTCCGCGCCCCAGCGCAGCGCCTCGGAAAAGGTGCTCGCGCCCAGCGGCATGATCATGAATTCCTGGATGTCGACGTTGTTGTCGGCATGCTCGCCGCCATTAAGGATGTTCATCATGGGAGCGGGGAGGGTGCGCGCGCCGGCGCCGCCGATATAGCGATACAGCGGCAATGCGACCGCTTCCGCGGCTGCACGGCAGACCGCCATGGATACGCCCAGGATGGCGTTCGCGCCCAGCTTGCCCTTATTCGGAGTCCCGTCAAGCTGAATCATCACATCGTCGATGATGGCCTGGTCCACGGCATCGCGTCCCAGCAGGCGAGGGGCGATCACGGCGTTCACGTTTTCCACCGCCTTGGTCACGGCCTTACCCATGAAAAAGGCCTTGTCATTGTCACGAAGCTCCACGGCTTCATGTTCGCCGGTGGATGCGCCTGACGGGACAATCGCTCGTCCCACGCCGCCGCCGTCAAGGATCACTTCCACTTCCACCGTCGGGTTGCCCCGGCTGTCCAGCACTTGCCGTGCGTAGATATCAAGAATTTCGGTCATCGTATAACCCCTCACTGGTTGGTAGCGTTTTCGTGTATGTGGCTGCTTCGCTCCTTGGGAATGTACAACACGAACCGTGAGCAGAAAACAAACCCGGCTCGCTTTTTTCGGGCCGGGGAAGTTGCATTCTTCTGCCTGCTGATGCTACGAGAACCTCATCAACAGTGTGTTTGTACGGACTCTTACCACTCGTCGTCGGCGTCCGGGTCAAAAATCATGCGGTCGTCATCCGGAGGTGCGATGCCCTGCTGGATTTCGAGCGCTTCGTCGTATTGCGTTTCCTGAATGAAGATCACAGCGCCGCCGTAATACTCCGTACCGGAGGCCAGGTCCGCCGAGATGTAACAGGGGATGCCCGCCTCGTCGAGCGCGTCACGCACCTTCACCGCATGCACCAGCTCGTTGAGCGGATCCAGCTCCACCCACAACACCGGGTCGACCTCGTCAAACATCTCTTCGACGCTGCCCTCCAGCAGAGGGCCGCCGCAGACGACACATTCTTCCATCTCGTCTTCGTATTCAATCCGATCCTGAGGACAATACCCCATACGTGCTCACTCCTCCTGCAGTGTTCTCAGGTTACAACCTTACGTGTAAAGGTGAATCGGTTACCGGCCACCGCCCTTTACCGATATTTTCACCGCCTGTGAATATCAGGTAACCGTATTTGCCGTAATGCGGCAGCTTGCGTCCCAACGGGGCCAGCGCTTCCGGTGAATCACCCCAGATGCTCAAATGCACCCGCCGGGGATCGTTCTCGTCACGCCAGGCATACACCATCGCCAGCGCGTCGGCATCGTCATCCACACCGGCCAGCATAACTTCCCGGCGCTGCGCGCCAACCTCTTCACCAAGCACCAGCACCGCCCGGCCCGCCAGCAGCTCGTCGGTCGCTTCCGACGCCAGCAACACCATCGCGTCGCCCCGGCGATTGAATGCGTCCGCAAGAGCACGGTAGGCATCCAGAACATCAGGAGATGTGTCCGAGATCAAAATTACCGGACTCTCCGCTCCATAGAATCCCGCCAGCGTGGGAGAGGCTTCACGAGGATCTAACACACGGAATAATTCCATGTTCGGATCCAGATCCAGCGCCAACGGCCGCTTGCTGCACTCGATGCGCGCATGGTACAACGCGGTCTGACCCATATGCAAGATGCTTTCCTCAACTGATCCACCGGAGAAAGTGAGGCGGAGAGGTATGTCCAGCTTGTACTTTTCGCCCTCCTGCACCTGGCTAACATCAAACTCTATCAAATACTTGCCGGTTTCCTGCTTCACGCTGACATTGGAGACCGCGAGAGCCGGGGCGCCGGCCCGCTCCACCCACTGCTCCCGGAACCAGCCCAGCGGTTCGCCGCCGTGACGAGTGAATGCGTCGAAAAAGTCGCCCCAACTCGCCTTTTCGAACTTTTTGTTCTCGTACACGTCCCGCAGCGCCGCCCAGAAAGGCTTGTCGCCGATCCGGTTGCGCATCATGTGGAACACCATCATGGACTTGCCGTAGCCGATGGTGCGCGTACCCGCAGTGGTGCGCGAGGTGAACTCGGTCAGCGGGAAGTCTTCCTCGTCGCCGTGAGCCACGTATTCCGTGTAGTCCCGGTTGACATCCAGCCGGTACCCGCGGGCGTCCTCCGGGCCGCGATCCTCCTTATAGGAGTAGTCCGCGCAGTAGGTCGTCACCCCCTCGCACCAGTTGCCGCTCTCGTAGTCGACGTAGACACCGTTGCCCCACCAGTTGTGGCAGATCTCGTGGCCGAAGCTGGTATAAATGATAAACGGCAGCCGGAGCACCTGCGAGCCGAGCAGGGTGTAGGTGGGCATGCCGTAACCCGTGGGGAACCAGTTCTCTACGGTGGAGAAACGGCTGAAAGCGTAAGGGCCGAGCTGCTCGTTGTAGCGATGGAGGTAGCGTACGGTCGCGTCCAGGTAACGGTCCGTCAGGTCCTCGCCGCCCTCGTAGTAGTACATGGCCGCCTCGACACCGCCCACGTTCCGCGTGGCCACCTTGTACGGCCCGGCGATGATGTAGGTCCCGTCGATCGGGTGCTCGCTGTCGAAGGTCACCGTGCTGTCGGTCTGCTCGACGATCTTGCCTTCGGCGATAGCCTCCCAGTTCGATGGGTGCTGGATGGTGGAGTGGAAGCGGTGGATGTCGTCGTCGCCGGGGAAACGCGGGTAGAAGCCGCTCATAGGGGTGAGGAATGCGCCGCGCTCGTCGATCAGCCCGCTGGTCTCATCGGCGATCTCCCAGCGTGAGAACGAGGCCACGTCCACCTCGTCGTAGATCTCGCCCCTGTAGTCGATGCGGATGGTGAGCGGCCGGGCGGAGGGCTCGACCGGGATGGCGTAGAGTGCGGCCACGTCGTCTTCCGATGCCTCGGCATTGCGGTTGCCGTTGAGGCGCCGCAGCCAGGGCGTTTTCGACGCGCCGCCCACGATCCACTCCGGCTTGACCGAGCCCCGGCCCTCGATCTCCGCGCCGGTGAAGGTCAGCTCCTTATTAAGAAGGAAGAAGAGCGTGTCCGCCTTGCCGGGAGTCCACTCGAAACGGCTGCTCATCTCGAGAGAATGCTGCGCCGGGTCGAGCGCGAGCGCGAGGGTGATGTCGCCGACCTCGCCGGTGTAAGACGTCGGCTCGATCTCTGCGCCGGTCAAACTACATAGCACCCACACGCCCGCCGCGACGCCCAGCACCAGCAGGAGTACCCCTGCCACGGATCCGCCGTTGGTCTCGCTCATGACTCGCTCCTTTGCCTGGTTTCGCCGCTGGCACCCGAGAGCAAGCTCCCGGGCCACGCTTCATCTCAATGTTGGCGGTTGATTTTCCCGACTTGCTCGGAACGTGTGTCGCAGAACGGTCCTGCTACATACATGGCTAACAGCGAACTTGGGATCTACAATTTGTTACTGGCAAATCGGGCCATGCATGCGCTGGAGTAGAATTCCCGGACCGCCTTACATGTTCTTGGTTTTCCCGACTTGCTCGGAACGTGTGTCGCAGAACATTCTTGCAATATACATGGCTAACAGCGAACTTGGAATCTACAATTTGTTACTGGCAAATCGGTCGAAACACAAACTCACTCGCATGGCCCGATTTGCTGAGTATCTACGTTTAAGCACTTGAGAATGCCGACGATGTACGCTGCCGGTGCAGTTTCTCGATTCGCCTGTAAAGCAAGTCGGGGAGAAGCTGGGTCAGCTTGATCTCTGCATGTGACGAGACGTTACCCGACTTGCTCTCACAGAGATGCACAGATGTTGCCGGCATCATACATAGCTGGCAGTCGTCAGTGATTCAAGATTCGGACGTGGCAAATCGGGCCATGCCGGCTTAAGAATACAGAGATGCACAGATGTTGCCGGCGTCATACATAGCTGACAGTCGTCAGTGATTCAAGATTCGGACGTGGCAAATCGGGCCATGTCCCCTCTTTATTACTTGGCCCAACGAGTGTCATTCCTGCGAAAGCAGGAATCCAGGAGAGCGCAACCGCCGTCATTCCTGCCGGGCAGCACACAAACTCACTCGCATGGCCCGATTTGCTGAGTCGCTGCATGTCAAGCACTTGAGAATGCCGCCGATGTACGCTGCCGGCGCGGTTTCTCGAGTCGCCTGTAAAGCAAGTCGGGAAGAACGACAACTCACTCGCATGGCCCGATTTGCTGAGTCGCTGCATGTCAAGCATTTGAGAATGCCGACGATGTACGCTGCCGGCGCACAGTCTCGAGTCGCCTGTAAAGCAAGTCGGGATGAACGACAACCCACTCGCATGGCCCGATTTGCTGAGTCGCTACATGTCAAGCACTTGAGAATGCCGACGATGTACGCTGCCGGCGCACAGT
>CAZYOC010000256.1:0-6375 GCA_964648415.1 uncultured bacterium
CGACGCAAGGGGCGCAGGATGATGTGGAACAATGCAATCATCCCCGTGGCGCCGATCAGGGCCGACAAAAAGCCGTACGCGGCGATTTCTCCCTGAATCCTTTTCACCGCGGGCTCGATCACCGCCAGGTTCAGGATGACCTCGACACGTCCGATGGACACATCTCTGTCGCCCAGTTTCCGCGACATTCCCGTGAGCAGCCAGAGGTAAGGAGGCCGGTCAGGGGCGCTTAGCAAGGCGATCCCGCGAAGAGAATCCTCGCGCGTGACCCCATTGGGCAGCGCGTACTCGATATAGTTGCTGTCAGGACTGGAATGAGCGACAACCTGGCCCGGCTGGATTGTCTCGTGACTGTGTGCGCCGGGCGAGTCGAACAAAGGAATGTCGGTGACAATCTGGATGCGGACGATCAACGCGGAATCTCCTGCGGCGACTTGCCGAGCCGTCTCTTCAACAACCTGCAAGTCTTCCGAAACAACGGGCGTCTTGCTGATATCGGCGATATGGCGCACCAGATCCTGCCCGCGAAGCTCAATCTGGTGGATCAACTCATCACGCACCCGCTCTGAAATGCGGTAGATCAGCACACCGGTGGTCGTCGCAAACACGATCACGACAAGGATGGCCGCCTGCACCGCCAATGGAAGGGTTACCCGTCGACGGGAGCTATCCCGAAATGCACTCCTGGTCCCCGCTTTTTTCGGAGAAGGTCGACCCACCCCACACACCCTTTCACGTGAGTGACAATCCCGCCGCCACCTGGCCAATCGCATGAATTGCGAAAGTACAATGTACATAGAATGATGCGAACATTCAACAAATCAACTTCTTATTTCTATATTGTCGCGTATACGGGAGACGGGTTGCAAAAGCACAAGGCAAGATCGGGATGAGCTTTTTACCGTGGCGGACAAAAGGGACGAAAAATCTTGCGCATGGTTTGGCCTCGGCTCGTAAAACAATGTATATTAGACGGCAACTGCGAAGCCGGGAACGGTTTAAATGACAGCCGGCGCTCGGTGCGGCAAGTGAGACAATACGATACAAGTTGGCGACTACTCGAAACTTCCAGAGGCTGCCATGACGGACAGAAGACAGGGAGCATTGGGGCTGGTCCTTATGCTGTTGCTTCTAGGTTGCAACATGATCCCGCAACGGACCGATGCGCAAACAGCGGACAACCTGACCAATCTTGAACTTCAGCAGGTGGTGCATACGCCCACCGCAGGCCTGTTGAAGAAGGGCCAGTATCAGCTCACCATGCGGGGCTTCGGTAACGGCGGCATCACGATGGGTGTCGGCGTCGGCCTGTTTCACCGCTTCATGTTCGGCGTGGAGTACGGTGGCGACAACATGCTCGGCTACGACAAGCCCGAATGGAACAAGTTCCCCGGAGTCCTCGTCAAGTACCGCCTGATTGAGGAGACCCAGGTGCTGCCCGCCCTCACATTGGGGTTCGACATGCAGGGCCATGACGCCTGGCTGGAGAATCGCTACCTGTTCAAATCCCCCGGCCTGTTCGCCGTGGTGTCACGGAATTTTTCCAGCACGGCGGGACGATTCGGCATCCACGGCGGCGCTAACTATAACACCATCGAGTTGCAGGCCGATGAAACTCCGACGGTGAACTTCTTCGCCGGCATTGATTTCAGCTTCAACGAGCAATTGATTGTCCTCGCAGAATACAATCTCGCGCTGGATGATAATGAGGAAGACGGAGTCTTCGGCGAGGGCGACGGTTATCTCAACGCCGGGCTCCGCTGGAGCTTCGCACAGTCTTTCGCGCTCCAGTTTAATGTGACCGATATCCTGGAGGCCAGCGCCTCCACGCCCGGCATTGGCCGTGAACTGAAGATTATCTACGTGGAAACGTTCGAGTTCTGATCCAACAGGTACGCCGCCTATGTTTGACAACCTGTCTCGATTCTTCCTGCGCCGGACTTCGCTGCTGCGATTCTCTGGCGTTTTTGTGTGCCTCGCTGTCGTGTCGAGCCCCTTGTTCGCCCAGGGGTATGGTGTTTACGGACCCGTCCTGGGGTTTGGCGATGCGCTGCAGGTCGCCCGCGCCGCCACCGGCGTGGCTAACCATCATGGCGCCTCAGCCGGCCTGCTCAATCCCGCCGCTTACTTTTCCGAGCAGAACGAGATGATCATCGAGGGCGCCGTCTGGGGTGCGATCACTCTCCAGGCCGGCACAGAACCACGTGGGTTCCGGCTTGGTCTCGGCTCGGTGGTCTATCTGACCCGCCTCGGCAAAGGCAACCTGGCGGTGGGATATGTCCCGCGCATGTCCGTGTTCGGGGGGGTACGTTACCAGCACCTCACTCACTCGGCGCGACTGGGCTATGTGAACCTGGAGGCCGCCTACGCGCGTCCGCTGACAAAGACGATACAATGGGGCGCAGCGGTCCGCTGGGTGGACGGTGTTTACGGTGTCGGGGCGATTTCATCCGGTTCCGCCCGGATTGAGGACCTCTACGAGCCGCGTTTGGTGGAAACCGTCGTCGGCCTGCGAGGGCGAGGCGAACGTTTTACCTGGGGCGCTGTCGTCACGCTGCCGCCGCTGGGAATCGTCGCGCATGGCTATCCTCTCGGATTCAGCCTGTCACGCGGGTGGGAGGACCTGGAGTTCTCCGGCGCGCCCACGTTCCGGGTCGGACTGGGCTTGAAAGGCGAGGAAAGCTCGGTTGAATGGGACGGCAGCCTGACACTGGCCGATGGGATCAACCACGACGCCACTGTGTTCGACGGCGAAGGTCTTTTCCACGAGAGCGGGATTGCGTTTTCCTATGATGGTATCGAGCCGATCTCCTTCAACGGCGGCCTTCGGGCGCGATTCGGAGCCGCAGAGGCCAACGGCTACCTGATGGGGGGGGCGGGGGGGACGTATACCCTCTCCCCGGAACTCGCACTTCAGGCGGGCGCCGGGATGCTGCTGACCTCCTGGGGAGACATGAAGGATTATCCAATCGGGGAACTCTACCCGTGGGTGGTGCGAATGGGGGTGCTGATCCTGGAAACCGAGGACGAGCGTTAGCGGACCGTTTCACGTATTATGAAAAATAGTTGCCCCTGGGCAGCTTGTCGAGAGTAGCAAGACCTCTCATCGCCCCAACAATAAATCCAAACGGGTGGTGTAGCTATAGACGGTACATCGCTGCCCTGGGCAAAACCCATAGCATCCGTCAATTCAAGTGAACCGGTCCACTATGGCGTTGATCCGGCTTCATGTATCAGGTTTTTTTCCAACTCGCTTGACCACGCTGGGGAACCTTCCTAATATTCCAGCTTACGGACGTTCAACCACAGAGGAGAAGTATGCACCCCATCGATCTGCGGAGTGATACGGTAACACGACCCACGCCGGAAATGCGGCGCGCCATGTATGAAGCCGAGGTGGGTGATGATGTGTTTGGGGACGATCCCACGGTAAACCGTTTGCAGGAGCGGGTTGCGGAGCTGCTGGGCAAGGAGCGGGCGCTCTATGTTCCCTCGGGAACCATGGCCAACCAGATCGCCATCAAGATTCACACTCAGCCCGGCGACGAGGTCTTCTGCGAAGCCGGCGGTCATATCTTCAACTACGAGTCCGGCGCGCCCGGCTTCATCTCCGGGGTGCAGGTGCATCCCATTGCCGGCGAACGGGGAGTCTTCACGTCCAGGCAGATCGAGGAACGGCTTCGGCCCGCCGATCACCATTTCCCGCCGGGAAAGCTGGTTGTCATCGAGAACACCCACAACCGCAGCGGCGGCATGGTCTGGCCCCTGCGTGAGTTTCGCGCGGTGTGCGAAACAGCCAAAGAAAACGGCATGGCGGTGCAACTTGACGGCGCCCGCTTATGGAACGCCGTGGTCGCCTCCGGCACATCGGAAGCCGGCTGGGCAAAGTCCGTGGATACGGTGTCCGTCTGCTTCAGCAAAGGTCTCGGCGCGCCGGTGGGAAGCTGTATTGTCGGTCCCAACGAGCTGATCGAGGAAGCTCATCGCTTCCGCAAGCGCCTGGGCGGGGGCATGCGGCAGATCGGCATTATCGCCGCCGGCGCACTGTACGCCATCGAAAACCATCGTGAACGCCTGGTCGAGGACCATCGCCGGGCGAAAACCCTCGCCAAAGGGCTGGTGGAGATCAACGGGTTCACGATCGATGTCGACCACCTCGACACCAACATCATCATCCTCGACATGGAAGAACGCGGGCTGGAAGGCGAGCACTTCGCCAAAGCCGTGGCTGAAAAAGGAATGTTCGTCACGCTTGCCGGGAAATTCCGTGTCCGGCTGGTGACTCACCTGGACATCGACGACAGCGCGATCATGTACGCGCTGAACATTGTACACGAACTGTACGGCTAACTTCATTGTTGGGAGGCGGCATGGAATTGACACGTAGCGATCATCCGTATATCTCGGACTTGAACATCGGCGACTTCCTCGACGGGTACTACGTGCTCCGGACAATGACCCTGGGCACCACCCGTGCGAACAAGCCCTTCCTGATCTGCGAGTTTACCGACCGGACCGGCCGGATCATGGGTAAAATGTGGGATGACGCCAAGCCCGCTTACCAGCTTCTGGAAGAAGGTATCGTTGTCAAGGTGCGGGCCGGGGTGGAGGAGTACCTGGGCAAGAAGGAGCTGAAGGTCCTGCGCATCCGTCGTGTCGAAGAACCCACTGACATGAGCCGCTTCCTGCCCTCGACCGACTACGACCCGGAAGAGGACTGGAGCGTGATCCGCTGGGCCCAGAACCGCATGGAGCACGAGGGCCTGAAGAACATGATCCAGACACTGCTGGGCGATGAGGAGTTCATGACGGCATTCCAGAGTGCGCCCGCCGGCAAACGCTGGCATCACGGCTACCTGGGCGGCCTGCTGCAACACGCCGCGTCCATGGTGAAACTGGCGACACGCCTGGGTGAACACTACCCCGCCCTCAACACCGACCTGCTGATCGCCGGAGCGTTCCTCCACGATGTAGGAAAGCTGCGCGAACTCAAATTTGACATCGCTATCGATTACACCGTAGAAGGCCGGCTGCTGGGCCACCTGGTGCTGGGTGCGGATTTCGTCCGTAAACTGGGCGAAGAGACCGAAGGCATGGATCGTGAGACGCTGACCCATTTGCAGCACCTGATCCTGTCGCACCAGGGCTCACGCGAATTCGGGTGCCCGGTGGAGCCGATGACACGGGAAGCCTTCGTGCTCTATTTTCTCGACGAGATCGACAGCAAGCTGAACGCGATTGACCGTGAGCTGGAAAAGGCGGTGGAGGGCGGCGGCCCCTTCACCGACCATATCCGGCTGCTGGGACGGATGCTTTATAAAGGAGGAGGGCTTGACGAAAATTAAGAATGAAGAATTAAGTATTAAGTATTAAGTGTCAAGTGTTAAGTGAAGATAATGCTTTATTGAAGTATTGATGGAGATTGGAGAAGTGCAGCTCCTGGGGTAGTTACTTTTTTCACTTTCTTTACCTTTTTCACTTTTTTCACGAGTATTTCCAACGTATTTCCATCGTAACGATACAGAATAAGCGTTCAAGCGAGACCCAACAGGAGAGCGTCCGAGTCTCATGCCCGGCCGGAAAGTGTGATTTGGGCATTTCTGCAGGATTTGCCGGTTCTCATTGCCGGATTGTGCGCGCCGGAAGTATTTGATAAACAACGTGATAGCGATGGTGCGTTCGTTGTATGAGAACCTGGATTTGGTCGGCATTTCACGAAACAGGCGGCATGGCCCTGTAGGTTGTAAGCAGGCTTGCAAAGGACGCATGGCCAGAGCAGGGAGGCTACTCACAAAAGTGCCTGTGAACGTTGTCGGTGCAGTTTCGCGAGTCACTTGTCGAGCAAGTCGGGCGGGATTTCACTCGCACACGCATGGCCCTGTTTGCTGTGCGCTTAAAGGCGGTCCCGAATCATAATCAGCGATGGATGACGTCGGGTGGGTCTGCGGTTAAAGCATGAGAGCAAGCCGGGGAAAAACGCTCCCGACATGCTCATTGCGGGATGGTTTGAAGGTCTTGCATTCGCGTACATTGTGTCCATCTGTTGACATGAAAGCATCGCGGTGCGCGTATCCCACCCTTTCGGTCAGGAACCTGCATGTGTATGCTGCGTTCAATGGCTGTCAAGAGGGAGCCGTACCTCAATTCGGAGCGTATCAACAGTCTACACAGACTGTTGCACAATAGGAACCAATCTCATTCCAGCGAAGCAGACTGTCGCAGAATCAAACCCGCTCTCATTCCCGCGAAGGCGGGAATCCAGGCAAGGTGCAAGAATATAATAAGTTAGCAATCCAGCACCAGAGTAGTGTTCAATAGGAGGTTTTTATGGTTAACATGTTGTAGTATATAGACATGACTGGATTCCCGCCTTCG
>CAZYOC010000257.1:0-6312 GCA_964648415.1 uncultured bacterium
GGCTCCTTTCGGTAGGTTTAGGAAAATCAATGTTACCCGAAAGGTAGTTCACACCAATACTAATACTCACTTTCCACCAACTCCTGGGACGCAGCCTAAAATATTATACTATAATCACAAGAAATCAACCAATATAGCATCATCGTTTGTGCTATCACCAATACGCTTATCACATAAACGCTTTGGTATCCTACAATATCTACATTCTTCTGGCGATGGTGTTGCATCTAATTGAGTATCAGAAGTCAATATATGAAATTTATCAGACAAATTTTCCTTGAACTTATCGCTTATATCTACCATTGTAATTTTTTTATTTTCGTTTGGTGTCCATATTATACCGAAACATTCATTGTACAATCTAAAACGAAAATGATCCTTGCATGAAAGTAGATATATCATTAAATTTATGATGTTATAATCCTTATATTTGTGATGTCGTACATCTTCAAATATTATTGTATCCTTTTTAATGGCTATTATGTCTGGTTTAGCTCTCAATATATTATCAGATTTATTTTTTAAAGCGATATCATTTTTGTGTGATAATGATACCGTATAATCTTCATTAGAATATTTTTTATAACGATCTTTTACAACTTCATCATGTTCTTTTTGCCATTCTGAAAAATCTGACTCAATTAAGGAGTCGATATGATAATTGGCCCTGAGCCATGGACCATAATAACACTTGGCATCTCCTGAAATTAATTTAGATATCCATGTGACCCAAACAAATCCTGAATCACGTCTTTCCATCGCAATACCCTCCCAGTTTGTCTTGCAATTAGCAAGCCAACGCAGCTTTGCTAGCCTTGTAGCTGCCATGGAACCTATTACTCAGAAGTATCAAAATCTGGCGGAAAAACTAACAACATCACTCTAAAAAAAATGGTTCCTCGCTGTTTCGTGCGGGTAGACCACCGGCTGTCAAGTTCGCCCGGAGGCGGAACGAAGTGTTGTTTCCGGGCGCGACTTGACAGGGGAGAGCGACGCTCAGGTTACCCACACAATACAGCGAAGCACCAAAAAAATCAAGCGTATTATTAGATTTTTAGAGACCTATACCGAACTACCTGCTTGCGTGGTTCCAAAACGACGGGTGGCCCGGGAGCTTGCTCCCGGGTGTCTGGTGGGTGGAGATGTGCAATACTCGCCCGCCGGCAGGAGTTGTTTGCAGCGCTGAATCCCGGCAGGGATTCTCTGTCATAGCCCACAGCATGGCGCGTCTGTTTGCGCCATTCTGTGGGGAAACTCTTCCCTTCCTTTTCTTTCAAGATTTACCCCGTAGGGGTAACCTGCGAGCGACTCATCCCAAAACATAGCGATCGTCATAGGACAAACCTTGCTCGTTCAGAAATTCAATATATTCTTCCTCGAATGTCTTCTTTTTATGATGTTCGGTTTGATTTTCGATGTAGTTGCAAACCCTTGGAAGAAGACGATGACTGACAGAAAATGCGGAATACCCCTCTTGCCACGAGAATTTCTTTAATCCCTTCTGATGAAGCCACTTTGACGTTGCGCGTTTCATATCACGTACACAATCCGCCAGCGCAAGCGACACCGATTGACGGAACAAAACGTGAACGTGATCCGGCATCGTTTGGATAGCCAAGCAGGGTGATTGCTTGTTTTTGAGGAGGGTTGTGATATAGGCATTGCATTCGTCCTGAATCGCCGGATCTTTCAAGAAGGGATAACGGTTCTTCGTTGAAAACACAAGATGGACATAGACAACGGTGAAGGAATGAGCCATGCTATCTCCTTAAAGTGTCAGGCAACCCGCTACCGGGGTTGCTTTTAATAGAAGAAGATAAGGGGGCGCGCTCGTTCCCCAAGGTGCGCGCCAAACGGACGGCGCGAACCCTGGGCTATGACAGGGAACCACTGCCGTGGTTCAGCTTTTTCGGAGACAGCAGCGATACTATTTGCCGGTAGCGCGGCCTGAAAAGGTAACAGCCCCCTCGACAAATCAACCTGACAAGCGAAAAACTGGGACAGTTACCTTTTCGGACATCTTTTAATATTATGTCCTGCGAATGCAACACGTGGAAAAGGTAACAGTCCCGTTTTTCGCCCGTTTTTCGCCCGTTTTTCGCTTCAATAGTATACCTACACCGCATCTCGCCCGCGCTCGAACGCTTTCACGTTCAAGTCGATCGTTTTCGGCGGGACCATCTTCTTGATCATGTCCAGCCAGTCGTCTTTCGGGATGTCCAGGCCGTTGGACATTGCGCCCAGCAGGATCGTGTTCGTCAGGCGCGGGTTGCCCAGTTCTTTCGCGATGGCTTCCGCTTCGATGATCACCAGCTTGCCGGCGCAGATCTCTTTAGCCTGCTGGAGGGCGTCGCCGGGGTATTTCGGCGCTTTGCGTCCGCCGCCGGAGGGGGGCTTGATCTGTTGGGTTGAGGCGATCATGAGGCCGTCTTCTTTGACCTCGTGCGCCCAGCGCAGCGCTTCGGCGGCTTCGAAGGCCAGCATCACATCGGTGGCGCCGGAGGCGATCAGCGGGCTGTTGACCACGGTCCCGAAACGGACATGGCTGCTCACCACCCCGCCCCGCTGGCTCATGCCGTGGATCTCGGACTTCTTCACATCGTAGCCGGCTTCGGTGGCCACGGCGCACAGGATGTTCGACGCGAGCACCACTCCCTGGCCGCCGACGCCCACGATCAGCACGTTATACATAGTATCGTTGCTCATGCCGGGACCTCCTCTTCCATCGGGTGAATCGCATCCACGGGACAAATCTGAACGCACAGCGTGCAGCCGGTGCAGGCCGACGGGTCGATCTCCGCAATCGCCAGCCCCTTCTTCGTCTTCCTGCCGCTGTCGAAGATGGCCGGGCAGCCGATCTTGAAGCATTTCCCGCAGCCGTTGCAGTCCTCGTTGACCACGTACGCATTGGGCTTGATCTTCTTCGGGAACAGCGCGCAGGCGCGGCGGGCGATGACCACGGACGGCCCCTCGAACTCAATCGCGCTTTTCAGTTGGTCGAGGGCGTTGGTGTAATCGTAGGTGTCCAGCACCTCGAGCTTTTGCACGCCCACGCCCTTGCAGACCTCCACCAGGTCGGCGGCGGGCACGGTATTGCCCATCAGGTCGACACCCGTCTGAGGGTTCACCTGGCCGCCGGTCATGGCAGTGATGCTGTTGTCCACGATGACCACGGTCGCGTTGACGTTACTGGTCACCATGTCCAGCAGGCCGGTGACGCCGGAGTGCATGAAGGTGCCGTCGCCAATGACCGCCACGGCGGGGTTCTTCTGCTCGTCCTGGTTGAGCGCCGCGCCCAGGGCGTTGCCGATGCTCGCGCCCATGCAGAAGCAGGTGTGAACGGTTTCCAGCGGCGGCAACGCAGCCAGCGTGTAGCAGCCGATGTCGCCGAACACGTCGGCGTTGACCTTCTTGAGCGCCATGTAGATGCCTCGGTGCGGGCAGCCGGCGCAGAGCACCGGGGGACGCGGGATCGAGGGCTTGCCTTCTCGCATGACCGGCGCCTTGTCCAGTACGCCCGCCTCGAACAGCCCCTGCGCCACCTTGTCCAGGTTCAGCTCGCCTTCCCGCGGGAAGTAGCGTTTGCCTTCCACCTGCATCCCGAGGATCTTGGCCTCTTCTTCCAGGAAAGGCTCCAGCTCCTCGACGACGAGGACGCGGTCACAGTGTTCGTACAGTTGCCGCGCTTTGCCCGCCGGGAACGGCCACACCAGGCCGATCTTCAGGAAGCTGGCGTCGGGCAGCAGCTCGCGGACGTACTGGTACGCCACGCCACTGGAGATGATCCCGATCTTGCTTTCTTTCAGCTCCAGGATGTTACCTTCCCACTCGTCGCTGAACTTGGCCAGCTCGAGGGCGCGCTTCTCGGCGAAGGTGTGACGAGGCCGTGCAAAGTTCGGCATCATCACGAACCGGCTGATCTCGCGTTCGAAGGTCTGTCCCTTGACCGGCTCGGCCCACTCGCCCAGCTTGACCAGGCCCTGGGCGTGAGCGATGCGGGTGGTCTCACGCAGCATCACCGGCGTGTTGAACTTCTCCGACACCTCGAACGCCAGCTTGGTGTAGTCGTGGGCGTCCTGGCTGTCGCTGGGATCGAACACCGGCATCTTGGCAAACTTGCCGATGATGCGGTTGTCCTGTTCGTTCTGGCTGGAGTGCATGTCCGGGTCGTCGGCGCTGACCAGCACAAACCCGCCGCGTACGCCGGAGTAGGTGAAGGTCATCAACGGGTCCATGGCGACATTGACGCCGACATGTTTCATGGTGCACAGCACACGGCTGCCGGCCAGCGACGCGCCGATGCCCACTTCCAGGGCCACTTTCTCGTTGGGCGACCACTTGGCGAATATCCCGGGGAATTTCTTGAAAGCGTCGAGGATCTCGCTTGACGGGGTGCCCGGATAGCCGCATCCGAAATAGCAGCCGGCTTCACGCGCCCCGTGCGCGATCGCATCGTTGCCGAAAAGCAGTACCTTGTTTTTGTTATCACTCATCCCTTGCTCCCGTATTGCCTGGCTTCTTCTTGTCCGCGAATCACTCTCAGCGCGCCCTGCGCCAAGGCCTCCATCTCCGCCTCCCCGGGATAATGGAACACCTTCCCCAGGAAGCTGACATACTCGACCAGCCGCCGGTGCAGCCGCTCGCTGTTGATCATACCTCCGGTGAGTACGATGCCGCTGAGCCCGCCCTTGAGCGCGGTCGCCATCGCGCCGATCTCCTTGGCGATCTGGTAGGCCATGGCCTCAAACACCAGCTTGGCCTCTTCATTGCCGGCGTCGATCATGTCCTCGACTTCGATCAGGCTGGATGTTCCGAAGTAGCCGACGAACCCGCTCTCGCGCTTAAGAATCCGCACGGCTTCATCGAAGCCCTTGTCCCGGCAGAGCTCGAGTACGCCCTTGAGCGGCAATGCGCCGGCGCGTTCCGGACCGAACGGTCCCATGCCGAGCTGGCCGTCATTGACGTCCGCGATCCGGCCGCCGTCAAGCGCCGCGATGGAGATCCCGCCGCCCATGTGGGCGACCACCAGCTTCGTGTCGGCGAGGGGTTTGCCCAGTTCGGAGGCGGCGCGGCGAGCGGTGGCCTTGATGTTGAGCGCGTGGGACCGGCACTTGCGCTGGATGCCCGGCACGCCGCTGATGCGTGGGATCGGTCCGAACTCGTCGGTGGTCACCGGATCCACGATCAGCGCCGGGACTCCGGCCTGCTCGGCGAAACGGTGCGCGAGCAGCGGGCCGAGGTTGCTGGCGTGCTCGCCGAACCGAGCGGCCAGCAGGTCTTTCAGAACGTCCGGCACGATGGTGTAGGTTCCGCCCGCACCGGGACGCACCAGGCCGCCGCGGCCGACCACCGCCACCCAGCCGGTCCGGTACTCGTCGGGCAAGGCGTCGTTGATCTGGTTGAAGCGAAAATCGAGCTGCGACGCGATGGTCTCAAACTGTTGCAACTGTTTAGCGTCGTGCGAGATGGTTTCTTTCCAGAGCTCCTGGTCTCCGTCAAATACAGCAACTTTGGTCGAAGTGGAGCCGGGATTGATGACAAACACGCCCTCGTTCACGGCTAGCTCCTTCTTTCAATGCGAGGTTTCTGAGGTTTCACAAGATAGGGCGTGTGCAGGGGGAAGGCAAAAGGGCGCGGCGGAGCCCGAATGCACGTAAGCCCTTGGCTATCAACGACCAAGGGCTTACTGGTTGCTCTGCATGCTGAGGGATTTCAACCTTACAAATAAGGGCGCGGTTTCATACTCGAGCGATGCGGTGCAGACTTCGTCCGGGGCAATTAGCGGTTTTCATAATAGATCAGGGAACTATGCATGCATGTCAACTGCCTCACCCTTCCCCCCAGCCTGGGCAGTCATGTCAGCCAGGTCGCCTGATCCTCCCATAGCGGGCCCGAGTACCGACTTTGAGAAATCGTATGTCTGGCTCATGCCGCCTTTATCACTCGCGCCGGGGCTGGGCGTGTTCATATAGTCCAGCGTTTTTCGCTCGACGGCGCTGCCGAATGATGCTTTGTCGGTGATGGGCGTATTAGAACCCGCACTGCTGTTCGTTCTATCAATCGTTCTAAAATCCTCTTTCAAGCTGAGTTCCTGAGGAGCCTGCTGGTTTGTCAAACCGCCGGGACTGCTGATCGCGTCGATATCCATGCTCCTTCTCCTTGGTTGGGCAGGTCTGTTGGTTTCCGCTACAAATCGCTGTGCTGCCACACAGTCGACCACCTCTACCCATAGTAAAAGCACAGGCCAGGCCAGAACATTATAGGGCCTGTTGCACGAATTCTGATGTCTCTCATTCCAGCGAAGGCTGGAAT
>CAZYOC010000258.1:0-6261 GCA_964648415.1 uncultured bacterium
CTGGATTCCAGCCTTCGCTGGAATGAGATTGGTTCCTATTGTGCAACAGTCCGTATAAGCCCGGGCAGCGATCAAGCATCTGTGCCAGCATCATCAAGTGGGTTTCATTGGTATGGGTTACGTGAAGTCCGTCTGCTCACATCAAGCTGCCCGGGGCAGATCTTGATCGTAGCACGGTCGTCTCGCCCGTGAATAGAGCAGGGCGCCTGGTCCGATACGCTTCCCAACCGAAAACCGGGCCATGCCACCTGTTTCGCGAAACACTCGGGCTATTCGTCCTTGTCGTCGTCTGCTTCTCGATCCAAGGGGCTGACACACGCTTCAAGGGCCGCCTGAGCACGGTGTGCAGCTTCTTCAATACCGGCCTTTGTATCCTCGCCCGCCACCAGCATCGTGGCGAGAATCGTGACCGCCAACTGGGGGGTGATCACCATGCTGTCCAGCTCGCCACGGTGGAACAGCGCCGCCCGGCGATACTCCGATACGATGCCCTCGATCCAGACGATTTCCGCTTCGGTGGCGCCCAGGTCGTGCAAACAACGGCGTACCCTCTTGGTCCACATCTGCTGGTTTTCGGTGTCTCCACCCGCCAGCAGGATGGCCAGGGCAGTGAGTCCCCAACGGGCGATGCGGCCTTCCACCTCCACCTCATGAGCCGCGTCGATGCACCGGTTGGCGGCCTCATCCAGCAGCGGTCTCCAAGTGAGATTCTCGTATTCACGCAGTGCTCTCAAGCGGAGCTGCTGCCGTGTGGAGTTGCCGCCCCAACAGGGAAGCAACCGCTCCAGCATGCCGATCCGGTGCAGGAAATCAATCCCCTTGAGCCGGTTTGACAAGGTCAACAACTCCCAGAAGGCCTCACGGGATGTATCCGGCCGATCCACACCAGGCAGGTTGTTCTTCAACTCCTGGACATACTCATTGGGGATATCGCTGTCGTTTTTTGCCACGGTCACCGCGAAAGCCATCACGTTGGCCGGTGAACTCTTCAGGTTGTCGAGCGATGGCAATGCTGCTTGCGCCATGAAAAACTCCTCGCTTAATCAAGATCTTACGCTCACGCTGACACAGAAACGCCCCCGAAAGGACGCTTGTTGTGAAAGATAGTACAAAGGGGAAGCTCCGGCACGAAACAAAAGGGAAAACAGAAAAAAAATGGAGCCCGTTCTCCGCTGGAGCTTGTGGTGGTAATCGTTGTTTTACAAGTAGTTCTGTTGACGACTATTCCACGGTGACCGACTTGGCAAGGTTACGTGGCTTGTCGACATCCCGTCCTAACAAATCGGCGATGTAATAGGCCAGCAACTGGAGCGGGATGACGTTGACCAAGGGCGTCAACATGGTGTGACACTGCGGCACCCGGATGACATAATCGGCCAGTTTATCAATGCGGTCGTCGTCGTCGCTGATGATGACAATCACCTGGCCGCCGCGTGAACGCACCTCCTCGATGTTGGAAATCACCTTGGAGTAGGTGTGGTCTTTCGTGGCGATGAATACCACCGGCATCAGGCGATCGATCAAGGCGATCGGGCCATGCTTCATCTCGGCGGCGGGGTAGCCCTCCGCATGGATATAGCTGATTTCTTTGAGCTTCAAGGCCCCTTCCATGGCGACCGGGTAGTTCTGTCCCCGGGCCAGGTAGAGGAAGTTGGTCGCACGCGAAAATACCTTGGCGATCTCCAGTATCGTTTCGGTATTTTCCAGAATCTGGATGACCTTTTTCGGCAGAGCTCGCAGATCGGTCAGGATTTTTTTAGCCTCTTCCGCCGGGAAGCCTCGTTGCCGCGCCAGTAAAATGCCGATCTGCGCCAGAACCGTCACCTGGCTTGTGAACGCTTTTGTAGAGGCGACCCCGATTTCCGGCCCGGCATGCAGGTACACGCCGCCGTCGGATTCGCGCGCAATCGTTGAGCCCACTGTGTTGACGATCCCCAGTCCCAGCGCCCCTCGTTTCTGAGCTTCGCGCAACGCGGAAAGCGTGTCGATGGTTTCCCCCGACTGGCTGATGGCGAAGGCCACGGTGTTGGGCGGAATCACCGGGTTGCTGTAACGGAATTCCGATGCGTATTCCACCTGGACCGGGATGCGTACCAGATCCTCGATGAGGTAGCGTCCTACAAGACCGGCATGGTACGATGTGCCGCACGCCAGAAAGAGAATCCGTTCGGCATGTTTAAGCGTGTCAAGATGATGCGCCAGTCCACCCAGCCTGACATCGCCCTGGTCAAGCAGGATGCGGCCACGCATGCTGTCTTCGATTGTGATCGGCTGCTCCATGATCTCTTTGAGCATGAAGTGCTTGTACCCGCCCTTTTCGATCTGTTCCATGGAGAACTCGATCCGGGTGGACATGCGCTCGATTTCCACTTCATTGGGATCCAGGTGATGGAAGGAGTCCGCAGTGACTGTCCCGGCTTCGCCGTCTTCCAGGAAGATGACATCGCGGGTGTGCTCCACAATCGCGGCAAGGTCGGAAGCGACGAAATTCTCGTTTTGTCCGAGACCGATAACCAGGGGGCTGCCCATCCGTGCTACGACAAGGGAATCAGGCTGGTCTTCGTGAATCACCGCAATGCCGTAGGTTCCCTCTACTTCCTTGATCGCCTGCAGTACGGCCCGTTCCAGATCATCCTCATAGAACATCTCAATAAGATTTACGAGCACCTCGGTGTCCGTCTCGGTCTCGAAGCGATACCCTTTCTTCTGCAACACCAGCTTCAGCTCGGTATAGTTCTCGATGATGCCGTTGTGAATGATGGCGATCTTACCGGAATTGCTGGTGTGCGGGTGAGCGTTGATGGTGGTGGGGGGGCCGTGAGTGGCCCAGCGGGTGTGGCCGATGCCGAGCCGGGCTTCATTGTGATTGTCGCTCAAGTGCTTCTCGAGATCCTCAATGCGCCCTTCTTTTTTGATCAGTTCGAGCGAGCCGTTTTCGATCAACGCGATGCCGGCGGAATCGTAGCCGCGATATTCCATCCGCTTCAAGCCACTTAATAGAAGCGGTTTCGCCTCTCGTTGTCCAACGTATCCAATGATGCCACACACAAGCAGAACCCTCACACATCTGTCAACGTTTTTCGCCAGGCACATCTGGGCGAATATACGAACAATCAATGACCTCTGTAAGTCAATAAGCGGTTTTCTTTGAGATAGGTCTGTGACTCGTCTCACATCGGTGCGGGCTCCCGTAGTGGACCATGATGTCATCCCCATCGCTCAATGTGATGTCAGACCGCCCTGAAGCGCATAGCAAACCGGGCCATGCCACCTGTTTCGTGAAATAGCCGGGTCAGTGAAAAGGGGTACAGTCCCCTTTTCATTTACTGGTCCATCCCGCGCATCATCCCGGGCGGCATGCCGGTGTTTTCCTCGCCGGACGCTTCCGGATGACCGTACACCGTGACCTTCCCGTCAGGCTTCGCCAGGAAAGCCTTCGCGGCCTGCTCCACCTCGTCCATCGTCACCTGCCGGATCTTCTCGTACAGCGTCCAGGTGTCCA
Organism: uncultured bacterium; assembly: GCA_964648415.1. GTDB lineage: Bacteria > Electryoneota > Electryoneia > Electryoneales > Electryoneaceae. The sequence continues at coordinate 3,503 of CAZYOC010000258.1, forward strand.
GCGGATCGGCCCAGTAAAAGGCGTCCACGCTCAACGCCATCGCGAGGTTGATCCGGCTGGAATAGCGGCGCAGGGTCTTGCCCAGCACCGACTGGCGAGCGACCTCGAACCGCTCTTCGTCAAAGTCCCCCTCGGCGATCCGCTGGAGGTGCTGGTAGATCGCCGTTTCCGCGGTCTGCAGGTGTTCGTCGGGCAGGCCCATGCCGGCAGTCCACGCTCCCCAGCCGGGCCGGAGGTAGAGCGAACTGCCCGCCCCGTAAGCCCAGCCCTTTTTCTCGCCCAGGTCACGGTAAATCAGGTCGGACACCATGGCGTTGGCGACGATCAGCGCGGCGCGGTGCTCGTCGGGCGGCTCCGGCAGCAGGAACCCCGTGGCGAGGTAGCCCTGACGTCCGCTGCCGGTGACCTCGTACTCGCCTTGCCGGGCGGTGGGATCGGGCGCGGTCACGTTGACATCCGTCTCCGGCAGCCGGTCAAAGGCGTCGGTGGCCACCTGGAACACCTCTTCCGGCGGCGCGGGACTGACCACGCCCAGCATCAGGTTGTTGCCCGCGAAATACGTGGATGCGAACCGGTCGAGTCGGGAAGACGTCACTGTTTCCAGCGACGAACCATCGCCGTAGACGCCCCCCGCCAGGGGATGCTCGCCGAACAACTTCTCCTTGAACAGGCGGCTCGCTGCGGTGGAGACCTTGTCATCGCCATCGCCGATAATGCCTTCCAGTTCGGTCACCGCTTCTCCGACAGCATCTTCATCGGGATCCAGTTTCTCGAACAGGCGGCCCATCATGGCGAGGGCGGCGGGCCAGCGATCGGCCACCACCTCCACCCGCACATAGCTGTATTCCGGCGAGGTGCGGTAGTTGTCGAAGGGTACTCGGGGATCATCCACCGTGGATACGTCCATCCCGATCTCGTCGAACAGGCGGGCGAGAGAATCGCTGTCGATAGCGTCGTAGGCGGTCAGCAGCAGACGGTGCAGCAGGTCCGCCCAGCCGCGTTTGTCGGTTCCTTCCAGCAGCGCCCGGTTCTTTGCGACGATATGAATTCCGGCCACGGGCGCGCCTTTCACCTGCCGGGCGTACACCGCCATGCCGTTGGCGGGGATAAACGTCGCCTCGACATCGCCCATCACGATCCCGGCGCTCTCGGACTCGTCGCTGCGGGGCAGATACGCACTGGCGACATAGAACGGTTCCGCGAACCAGCGCCGCGCCACCTCGGCCGCTTCTTGCGGTCCCACATCGGCGCGGTGGGCCTCGGTCTCTTCCCAGAACGCGTAGGGCGCGACCGCCAACTTCGGTACCAGCAGGAAGGAGCCGTACTGCACCTGTTCGGAGAAGAAGAGCTCCTCGCGCAGCATGCGGTCATGGGTGCGGGACAGCTCGCCCTGGGAAAACTCACGTTCGGCCACGGAACGAATCGCCGCCAGGATATCGTCGACCACACTCTGCGCATCCCTTCCCGGGATCAAGCCCGCCTGCACCGTCAGTACGCTGAAGCGCGGATCGACGGTTGTGGAGGTATAGACATAGGTAATGCGCGGCATGCCCGGCCCGCGCAATTTCTCTTCCAGCGCTTCATCGAGAGCGCTCTTCAGGAGCTGGAAGGCTGGATAGTCGGGCGAATCGTACACCGGCGCGGGGATGGTCAGGTGGATAGTTCCGCTGTTGACATCGCCGTAGGTGTAAAAGGTGTTTCCGGCGCGCCAGTTTTCCAGTCCCACCGGCCAGCTTTCGGGTCGTTCGGGCAGTTTCTGCGCCGGTTCGTGGCCGTAGGTTTCCCGCGCCAGGGCTTCCATTTCGGCGAAGGTGAGGTCTCCGCGCAGCACCAGCGTGATGTTGTTGGGGGCGTACCAGGCGTCGTGAAAGGCTTTCACCTTGTCACGCGACAGCGCCGTGACCCCACTGACCGAGCCCAGCGTGGGGAAACCGTACGGCGTGTCCTCGTACACATGGTGCAGATGCGCCACTTCGGCGGGATAGGAGGAGCGATTGTGAGACTGCTGGAGTTCGGCGATTACCCGGCCCTTTTCAACGTCGTAAGTGTCGGCGGGGACGGTGGAATGCAGCACCATGTCCGCCTGGATCGCCATGGCCTTGGTCGCGTGTTCGCCGGGCACGACCAGGATGTAGTTTGTGTAGGTCTTGCTGGTCTGGGCGTTGTAGTAGGCTCCCATCCGGTCCATGGCGTCGTAGATCTCGCCCTGGGTGCGGGTTTCGGTTCCACGGAACATCATGTGTTCCAGCATGTGAGTCGCGCCGGCGGTGGACAGGTCTTCGTAGGCCGATCCGGTCTGCACGATCACCAGGCTGGACAACAGCGGTGAAGAGGCGTCGGGGATCATCACCACATCCAGCCCGTTTTCCAGTGTGATGGTGCGAACCTCACCCGATTGGGCAAGTGGGATCGTTGTCAGCAGCAACAAAACAGCAAGCAGAAACGTTGTCGAACGCATGGACGACTCCGTGGTTGACGAAAAAGGGGCGCCGGTGGATCGTAGCACATGGATTGGGTTATTGTATGAGCTTTGCCCCGGGCGGCTTGTCGTGAGCAGGGAGAAGTTGCAACGTCACTCACAATGAAAACGGCCGTGTGTTTGTGCGATCTCTGCCAATCACTGCCCGGGGCAAATATCGTTCATGGTACGTGAATCCGTCCAAAGGAATATAGACACGCGTCGTCATGGAGTCCACCAAAACAATGTCTATAGGGCCTGTTGCACGAATTCTGATGTCTCTCATTCCAGCGAAGGCTGG
>CAZYOC010000259.1:0-6249 GCA_964648415.1 uncultured bacterium
GTGCTTCGCACACCGCAAGCTTGCTTCGCTGCGGTTCGGGAGCGCGTCATTTGCCTCATGACTGCGTTACATCTTTTTGAAATAACCCGTTATGTCTGTAAAGATGCGCCTTGTCCTGAGACAAATGACGCAGCTCAGAAAGCATCATAGCTGGTGCAACGGAACACTAGCGTAATAACGTCAGCTTCTCGACCTGCACATCATCTTTCACTTCCAGCCTGATGAAATAGACGCCTGAACTGACCGGCGTACCTTGATCAGAAAGGCTGTTCCAATGGAGATGATGCTCTCCCGCTTCAACCTCGTTTTCACGCATGAGGGTCGCTACTCGTTGTCCCAGCAGATTATAGATGGCAAGTGAGGTTGTCGATCGAGTGCCAAGAGTAACTGTGATGCGTGTAGTGGAGTTGAAGGGGTTGGGGTAGACGGGATGCAACACTGCATTCGTGGGCAATTCGGACGGTCGCTCGCGTACAAATTGGGTTGTGTCTTCTTCAAGAATAAAGGTTGACATGACATAACCGTCGCAGACGAAAATCGTATCACCATGCATGATAGCACCAATTGCGCCATTGTAGGTGGTCCGTGTGATCGAGGCAACGATCTCAGATTCACCTTCCGGGGCAACTCGCCAGATATGCATATTGCGGTCCGGACTATCTGTTGTCAGGACATGGGTGCTGTCCAGTGGGTAATACCCGTGTGTGCTCCCTAGCCTCAGATCGGCGACGATGTAGGGATGAACCGGATCCTCACAATTCATGACTCGGCAATAATAACGAGGATTAACATGAAAAAACGTATAATGATAACCATATGAATTTGTACCTAATGCTTTGAAATAATTTGTAAAATCTACATGTAGGTTTGTTTCAATGAATGAGTTAACCATCAGGTTGACAGGATCAGTCGATACATACAGTCTGCCGCCAGGTCCCTCCCAGTACGCAACACCGTGATTGATATCTTTCAGATACCAGGAGTCATCAACATACTCTTCATTCATTGGTAATAATTCTAAAAAGGGTCTGTCTAAATAATATGAATTGTAATAATACATATTCGTGTCAATAATAGCAGAAAATGACATTGCTGCAATATTATTTGACAAGGTTTCTCCTATATGTTTGACTCTTCTGCTAACATGACTAACATTGGTATTAAATGTATCATTGTTGCCATCGTAATCAATAATTAGCAAACTATCTGGTGTGTAATCGGAATCTACGAAAACAAGACTATCCTGCAGAAACCAGGTGTTTGTTACCCGTAGACCATTTTCTTGTATGTCAAAACCATTGAACAGGAGATTTGGATCGCCACTGTTCAGATCCCACAAGGAAATTCCACGATGATCCATCGCATCGTAGGCTTGTCTAATTAATAGTCGATTGTTACTGGTTATCGCGTCGATTCCTTTTCGAAACCACAAATGATTATCAATCAGCTGGAGGTTGGATGGGTCACTGGCATCGAGCTGAAGGATGTTGCCCTGGCTTCGTACATACACACTGCTTCCGAATACGGGAAGCGGCTGGTACTGACAATGGATCGTCATGCCGAGTCTGAGGTTTAGCGTATCTCGAACAATTACGGTATCCTGTTCGAAGCCCGTGAGAGAGGTGATGGTATGGAGATCACCACGTATCACCACGACACTATCCCCAATCACAGCATGGCTGTTCGTTCGCCGGGTAACCAGTTCCGGCTCTTCCTCAAAATCTACGGTAGTGATATAGGCAGGCGATAGAGGATCATCGGCGAGATCATAGAGTTGAATGGCAGGAATGAAATCCCAGCCTTCCGGCTCATAACAAAAATGCACCAGCAAGCGCTGACCGACACAAATAATGGATTGTGCGTTCTGGTCGTGATGGTCCTGCTCGGGCTCGTGAGCGGGGAGGATGATGCTTCCGCCATACACCAGTGAATCGTTCTCGTCCAGGTTGAACACGTACACCGTTCCAAGACTTGAATCGGTTGTCTCGACATGCAAACCGTAGAGTACAGAGTCTGACAGGGTGTACTTTTCGAAACTTCCAGGAATTGTGTCAACCAGGGTTGGGTTGAACAGATCGTCTAACCGGTAGATGCCGGTATACACGAGGTTGTTGATGAGAGCGGCGGAAACATAGAAGCGGTTGTTCAAGGAAAAGGGTAGGATTCTTCTCGGAACAAACTGGTGGTATTCCAAGGTGGTATCCTCAAGACCGTAGCCGTCGATCCAAATGTAGCCGCTGCTGTCTTCTACTCCTCCGGAATAGAGAACCACCAGCGTATCATTGTGATAGTAGCCGCCGGTGCCCAAACGACCAGGGAAGACAGCCAACAGATCAAGCGAACCATCCTCATGCCATTCAAACCGATATGCGCCATACTCGTTTCTGGCGAATAGCTCGTTTCCCTGACGAGTAAGAGCCCTGAAATCACCCATCATACCAACATCGCCCAACCAGCGAACATGTTCATCCGTCTGGAACCGAGTTCGCGCATTGAGGCTTGCTGCGCAGCAAAGAGCTTGTAGCAGCAGGAGAAGTGGAAAGAATCGTCTGATGGCACGGGCGTATTTCAAGGATCATCTCCGTTGTATCTATCATATAGCCATGCACCACGTTAATAGAAAAAATACTTGCAAAGGAAACGCGAAAGCAAGTATTCTACGAACGAAGCCAAAAGACGCCATGACGCTTACGAACGGCCCTGAGTTGCGACCAGCGCCAGCGCTCGGACGGCGTCCTCGGCTGGGCGGAGCTGGGCTACCCGGAGGACGAGGTCGAGTTCTACCAGATGAATCCGCTGGAGTAAGGCAAGAAAAACGTGTAAGCGTCTGTCCCTGTTGTGTGCGCCCCCCGCACGGACACCGGACAGCGCTACCTTGAGCGCCCTCGCCATTCGGTGAGGGCGTTTTCTGCTGAGCTGCTTCATGTGTCTAACCCGGGTATTTCACGAAACAGGCGGCATGGCCCGGTTTGCCGTGCTCTTTGGGGTAGTCTGAAATCACAGTCAGCTATGGATGACGCCCGATAGCTCCCGGTTCGCGTATTAGGCAAGCCGGGAAGAATCGAGTTTTGGTAAGGCTCGAAAGACATGTCCCACGATGTCATTCCGGCACAGTGCTACCAAGAGGTGTTCTGACTTGAAGCGTTCGCGCAGAGGAAACGAAAGCATCCGGATACCCGGAGGCCATGATGCCGCAGTGGTGTGAGGATGGCGGCATCGATCCCTGGTGTGTCGGGTGTCCGCATAACCCGGACCGTTGGAGGACGGATTCGGGCAAGGCAGGCGGTGCGAAATTGCGGCCCGGGGCGAAGCGGTGCGGGCATTGCCGGCGTAAGGGCCACACGTGGTCGCGTCTCAAGGCGAGGGCGGTGCGAAAGAGGTTCAAGCGACGGTAATACGTTCTATCCAATTGCGCGACTTCCCAAATTCCATTAGGTTATAGAAACGACACGTTCCAGAGCCGAAGACGCCATGCCGCCACGTTCGCCATTCTGCACCCTGCTGCTGTTCCTGTTGTCTGTGCTCTTGCTTCAGACGGCGGCGCCCGCCTGCGACCTGCTGGGCATCGCGGGGCAGGGCGGCCCTCGCGCCGACATCTACCGGTTCATGGTTGACGTTTATCTGGAAGAAGCCGAACGCGAGAACGACAACGATGGCTGGGGCGTCCTGGGATGGAAATCGAATGGCGGCAGGTTCGAGTACCGCAGCCTGTACGACGCCTATGACGACTATCGCATGGAATCCGGTCCCGACGGTCCCGAAGGCGGCCTGGATCGCGACTGGCCGCCGGACCTGGACCACGACGGTTTCCCGGACGACCCCGCTTTGATGATCATCCACGCTCGCAACGCCAGCCCCGGCACGGCGCGCAACATCCCCGACCCGCACCCGTTTGTGTATGAGTTCACGGGCCGCACTTTCGGGCTGGCGCACAACGGCTCCCTGGGGCGTGACCATTACGCGCTCATGCGCTGGCACATCGGCGAGGGCTGGTGGGGCCTGCCCCTGATGGACCGCACCTGGAGAGGAGAGCAGGAGAGCGACACGCGCGTGGACAGCGAGCTCTACGCCATGTTGCTGGCAAAGCACCTGGTGATTGCCGAAAACTATAATCTGGGTGACGAGTGGGCTATCCGGCAGACCCTGTTTCTAATGACACAGCCATCGGAAAAGGGCGGTCTGCCCGACTACAGTTCGCTGAACGCCCTGTACGTCAGCGACCACTATCTCTATGCCTGGTGCAAAACTTCCTCGATGAATGCCCCGGACCATAAGCTCTGGATCAGCAACTCGCCGGTAGCCCCCGGGCTGGGCGTGGTCATCAGCTACGACGAGACCCCGCCGGAGTGCATGGAACTGCTGCCCTGGCGCGAATTGGATAACACCGGCACATTGGTGCGACTTCACAAGAACAACGCCTCCTATTGGGAAGAGATAGAGTTTGCGCCTCCTAACACGCCTCGCCCGAGCTGCTACACCCTCGCCGGCAACGTGGATGAGGGTGCTGCTGCAATCAGCCTGCCAGCCGGACATTTCATAACGATCTGGCGGAGGGATGGTGTCTTGCACGGCGTACAGTTGAACCAGATGGGGCTGGCGGTGGAGGAACCGTTTTATCTGGAGGATTCCCTGCTGATGGGAAGCCCGTTGGAGTTGTGCCGTCTGGATCAAAACTCGATGGCAGCGGCGGCCTTTGTGGAACGGAACCCCGACCAGACAACGGAATTGGTGCTCGCAGAACTGATTGACGATGTCGGAGGCTGGCGTTTCCGCAGCAAGCGTGTGGTCACTGAGCTCAGCGGGGAGTTGCACACGGTGTCGCTGGCCGGCAACGACGACGGTAACGTGTTAATCGCCTGGGAAGAACGCGATGCTGCGATGCAGACAATCCGCACCCGAGCCCGAAGCTACAGCCTGGTGACAGAGGATTCGGCGGGTCCGGTGTTCGATCTGGGCGGGGGCGGGGAGGCGTGGTGCGCGCCGCGAGTGGCGTATGGTGGCGAGGCGCATGGCGGACCGGTTTACCTGGTGACCGCCCTTGCCGATTCAAGCCGTCGTCTGGTGGCGGTTATGCTTCGTCCCGGGCAGAATACAGAAACCCTTCCGTTGTGGAACGAGCCGCTTACCGGCGAGAACCACCACACCATCGCGATGTGCAGGAGTGACAATGAACAGCGCATTGCAATCGCCTTCTTTGCGGTAGACGAGGGTATGCGTAAGCTGCACGTGCTTCTCCTTGATCCGGACCGCCTCCTCGCAGGGGACATGGCGGGGGCGGTTCGGGATACGTTGCGCGTCGCCCTGCCTGGATTCCATGATGCCTGTTCGCCAAGTGTTTCTGCTCGTCCCGGCGGTGGTTTTACTCTGGCTTTCGAGGGGCGTAGGACGGTTGATGGCGATAAACAAATCTATCAGGTGGAGTATGATGACCGGTCGTTCGGAGCGATAACTCGTGTCAGTGCAGATGGCGAACAAGACGCCGTACAACCCGGCGTCTGCAATGTCGCGGACTACACCGGCGGCGATGTCCATCGGCGACTGCTGACCTGGACGACGTCATCCGGGGAGTTACGCGCACGGTTTTCACCCTCCCATTTCGAGCATGAAGATCCGCCGCCGCCCTTTGTCCGTGAGCCCGGTTCCGGCGGTGATCCGGATGATCCGGGCGTGCGTCCCCCTCCCGGTGTCCCGGAAGTGTTCGCGTTGCATCCTGCTTACCCGAACCCGTTCAACAACGTTGCAATCCTGCGTTTTGATTTGCCCCATGATGCAACCGTTCATCTCCGGGTTTACGACAACCTTGGTCGTGAAGTGGCTCAGTTGATGGAGCAGGCCGTTGACGCCGGTTCACACAACATCCGGTTTGCCGCGGGGGACTTGCCTTCCGGCATGTATTTCCTGCACATGACCGCAGGTGGTTTCACGGAGATTGGAAGGCTGGTGCTGGTGAAGTAATACCAGCCACTAAGCATCATAGCTGGTGCAACGGAGCACTAGAAGCCCGGCCGGAAAGTGTAATTCGGACGTTTTTGCAGGAGTCGTCGGTTCTCATTACTGAATCGCGCTCAGGGGAAGTGTTTCATATAGTAATTTTCGAAAGAAATGTCCCGTGATGTCATTCCTGCGAAAGCAGGAATCCAGAATAAACAAGTGCTTAAGAATCTTAGTATGTTCGATTCTTTGCAAGAACCACTCTATAGCAATTCTCGAATGAAATGTCCCATGATGTCATTCCTGCGAAAGCAGGAA
>CAZYOC010000260.1:0-6201 GCA_964648415.1 uncultured bacterium
TTGACTCATCAAGAAACAAGCAGAAACAGTCATAGCTGGCGCAATGGAGCACTAGAACGAACCAGCGGCGGACTCCATTCATGCCGAAACTGCGCATTCTCATTGCGGATGATCACCCCGAGGACATCACGCCCCTCCAGAAAGCCCTGGAGAAGGCGGAAGTAGCGGTGACCGTGGTCGAGGACGGCCAGACCGCGCTCGACAAGGCGTTGACCGGCTCTTACGACGCCCTGGTCAGCGAAGTGGTGCTGCCAGAAGTCGGCGGCAAGGAGATCATCGAAGCGCTGCTGGTGGAATTTCCCACCTTCCCGATTATCGTGCACACCAGATATGGGAGCATTGACGACGCGTTTGAGCTGGCGCGGCTGGGTGTGCGCGCTTTCGCCCGCAAGGGGGAGGATCCCGACGAACTGGTGGAAAAGATCCTCCGGTACGCTTACGGCGATTCCGACGATGAAACCGAGCGCGACCCGCGTCAACCTCGCCTGCCTTTCTCGCAGTACATGTCCTGCAACGAGCAGATGACCTCGATTTTCAACACGGCCATCGAACGCGTGGCGCAGGCTCCGTCCACGGTGCTGATCTCCGGCGAATCCGGCACGGGCAAGGAGCTGCTGGCGAAAACCATTCACCACTTCAGCCCACGTGGCGAAAAGCCCATCATTGCAGTGAACTGTGCGGCGTTGCCGGAAACACTGATCGAAAGCGAACTGTTCGGCCACGAGAAAGGCTCCTTTACCGGGGCGACCAACCGGCGGATCGGACGGTTTGAACAGGCTCACGGCAGCACGTTTTTCCTTGACGAAGTGGGCGACCTGTCGCCGGTGGTGCAGACCAAGCTGCTGAGGGTGTTGCAGGAACGGACGATCGAACGGGTGGGCGGCAACCATACGATTAACGTGGACATCCGCCTGATCGCCGCCACCCACCGTGACCTCAAGGACATGGTGGCGAAGGGTGATTTCCGGGAGGATCTGTATTACCGGCTGAGCGTGATCCACCTGAGACTGCCGCCGCTACGGGAACGCAAAGAGGACATTCCCGGGCTGGCGGAGTTCTTCCTGGAACGATACCGGGAAAAGATCGGCCGTCCGGAGTTGACGTACTCCACCGCGGTTTTGAAGGCGTTTCTGGCGTACCGGTGGCCGGGCAACGTGCGGGAGCTGGAGAACGTGATCGAGGGCGCGGTGGTGATGACCCCCGGGCCGTCGATCCGGGTCAAGGACCTGCCGGACGAGCTGCGCGACATCAGCCCGCAAGCAGAGGAAGCCACGTCGCTGCGCGACGCCCGGGCGGCGTTTGAAAAAGACTACATCGAAAAAGCGCTCCGCCGGTTCGGCGGCAACGTCACCGCCACCTCGGACGCCCTCGGCATCGCCCGAAAGAACTTGCAGGAAAAGATCAAACGGTATGCTATTGAAGTGGATGTGATTCGGGATGAGAAGTGAAAAAGTAAAGAAAGTGAAAAAAGTGAAAAAAGTGAAAAAAGAAACAGATGGTAGTGTATCGATAGTTAGTTGATGTAGTGACTTTCAATTCTTATTCTTATTCTTAATCTTAATCTTATTCTTAATCTTAATTCTTAATTCTTAATTCTTAATTCAAATAATATCCTTGTCATCCTTAACATCCTTTACATCCTGTGAATAGTATTCTTGATTCAGCAGACCGGAGACCCCCATGGACTCGTTGTTCAACCGCCTGTTCAGCCCGATAGAAGATGCCACCGACAGCGAAATCCGTCGCCTCGGCCTGGCTTACAGTCTGCTGCTGCTGGAAACGGCCGACGCCGACGGAGAATTTGCTCCCACGCTCCGGCGGAATCTCCTCAAGGTGATGCCGGACCGCTACGCCCTCAACCCGGAAGAGAAGGTCGTCCTCGAAAAGCACTTCTTCGGCGAACACCGTGACGTGCTTGATGTCTGGGGGCTCTCACAAAGCGCGCGTGAAGGCTTGGAACGCCTCGCCAAATGGAAGGTCCTCGACGAGGTCTGGCAGGTGGTGAAACGCGCGCAAACCTCACCGGAGCTGGAAGACTACATCCTGCAGAAGCTGGGCTTGCTGCTGGGCGTGAGTCTGTCGGAAGCAGCGGAATCACGTGTGCGTGTGGAAACCGGCCTCGACGCCTCTTGATAGGGCTCCGTCTTTCCACATTGTCGCATCATCACCACCGATTGTCATTTCTGTAGAACAACTGGCTCCAGATGGGAGATGTGGGTCATTCCAGCGGAAGCGTCCTGCATCAAACGGTGTGCTGTTGTCATTCCCGCGAACCTCAGCGAAGCAAGCATGCGGTGTGCCGGAACGATTATTATTGGCCCATTCCGATGCAGCCGGTAGAGCGGGATTGACACCATTTGGCGACACGTCACAGCTCTATGCAGGTCAACCAAGACGGTTCTGCCGTCCCCAAGAGACATCCCATCGCCAAATTGCGAGGAACGCACCCCGCCGGATCGGAGTATTTTAAGTGTACCTAACAAACGACAGAAGCGACCGAACCGGCAGGGACGGCGCGAGGAGGGCTCCATGCAACGGTTGCCATGGATCGCGGCCATCATGGTGATTGCAGCGGTGAGTTTGACAACAACAGGCTTGGTCATGTCGCAGGATAAAGCTACACCGGCGCGCGCCGAAGCCACCTTCGCAGGAGGGTGCTTCTGGTGCATGGAACCGCCGTTTCACAACGAAGAAGGCGTGCTCGATGTCTACGCCGGCTATACCGGCGGGGACGTGGAAGACCCCGGGTACCAGCAGGTGACTTCCGGGAACACCGGCCATTACGAAGCCGTGCGGGTAGTGTACAATCCGAAGGTGGTCAGCTACGAACGGTTGCTGGAGTTGTTTTGGCAGAACATTGATCCGACCGACGAGTACGGTCAGTTCGCGGATCGTGGCTCCCAGTACCAGACCGCCGTTTTCTACCACGATGCCATTCAGCAACGGCTGGCGGAAGAGTCCAGGCGCGAACTCGAGCAGTCCGGCAAGTTTGACCGGCCCATTGTAACGGAGATTCTACCGGTGGAGGAGTTTTACCGGGCGGAGCAACATCACCAGGACTACTACCGCAAGAACGAGGATCATTACAACCGCTACAAGAAGGGCAGTGGCCGTGAGGGTTTCATCAAGCGGACCTGGGGCGAGGAGAAGAGCGACGGTGGCGGCAAGCAGGGCGAGGGCGACAAGCTGGCGCAGCTGACCCCCATGCAGTACCAGGTGACCCAGCAGTGCGGAACCGAGCCGCCCTTCCAGAACGAGTACTGGGACAACAGGGAGCCGGGGATTTACGTGGACGTGGTCAGCGGCGAACCGCTGTTCGCATCGGTGGACAAGTATGATTCGGGTACCGGCTGGCCCAGCTTCTCTCAGCCCATCGAAGAGGATGCGCTGACCACGAAAGCGGATTTCAAGCTGATCGCGCCGCGCACGGAGGTACGTAGCGCGGGTGCGGATTCGCACCTGGGGCACGTCTTTCATGACAGCCAGTCGGAAACCGGTCAACGGTACTGCATTAATTCGGCGTCATTGCGCTTTATCCCGGTGCGGGAGCTGGAAGCTGAGGGCTACGGCGACTACGCGCACCTGTTTGATAGATAGGCGACACTCGTTGGGAATGGCACTTGTTGTGCGAGGAGATTCGCGAACTGGTGGGGATGCCATGACGGGACATTATTCGAGAAATGCTCCAAGACATAACAATTCCGAGTCTCCCTGCGGGCTCCATTGGAGAAGATCGTATTTGGATTCTGTGAAAGACCCTTTATATTACACAGCTTGTGTAGCGGAGTTGACCTGCCCCCGTCATCAGGTTCGGGGGCCGTTTATTGAAGTGGTTGTCACCTTACGTGGCAGGCACGCACAACGACCGGAGGAACGATGACGCGACGGTACGAAACCCTCGCCATGCTCGACGTGACTCTCAGCGATGAAAAGACCGACCAGATTGTCGGCAAGATCGAGGAGATGATCAAGACGTCGGAGGGCGGGGAGATCCTTACGCTGGACCGTTGGGGTAAGAAACGGCTGGCGTACGAGATCAACAAGAAGCAATTCGGTTACTACGTACTCTTCGAGTACACCGCCCCCAGCGACGTCCCCCGTGAGATTGAACGCTATTGCCGGTTTGAGTCCGGTGTCATACGTCAGCTCACCCTGGTGATCCCGGACCGCGTGCTGAAGCTCAAGGATAAGGAGCAGAAGCTGAAGGTCGAGATGGAGGAACGTCGCCGGGAAGCCGCGGAAAACCGTGACGAGGACTTCGTCGAGGACATGCTGGAAGCGAAGCACGCCGGCAAAGACGAGGGCGAGGATTCGGACGGCAAGAAAGCGGATGACGCCAAGGCCGACGATAAGTCGGACGAGAAGAAGGCGGAGGATAAGTCGGACGAGAAGAAAGCGGACGACGAGCAACCAAAGGCGGAAGCCGACAAGGAAAGCGAGTAACCGGATTGCGAAGGAGAACGAACATGCTGTCGATACGCCGAAAAGTGGACCGTTTCCATGAGAACGGGATTCTGTGGATCGATTATAAGGACGTGAAACTGCTGAGCCGTTTTGTCACCGAAACCGGGAAGATCATTCCCCGCCGGATCAGCGGCACGTGCGCGAAGAACCAGCGGATGCTGGTGCGAGCGATCAAGCGGGCGCGTTACATGGCGCTGCTGCCCTACGTGGCGGACAATCCGAGGTAGAAGTTTGAACGCGGGGAGCTGCCGGACCGGGAATTTGGATCTGGACGGCGGAGACCGGAGGTGAGACGATGAAGGTGATTTTACGTGAAACGCACGAGAACCTGGGTGATATTGGCGACCAGGTGGATGTGAAGCCGGGTTTTGCCCGCAACTATTTGATCCCTCAGGGGATTGCTTATCCGGCGAGCCGGTTTTACCTGAAGCTGTTTGACGCTGAGCGGGCGGAGCTGTTGCAGCGTGACGCTCTCGCCCGGGCGCGCGCCGAAGAGATGGCCGGCAAGGCCGCCGGCGTCGCGTTGGAATACGTGGTCAAGATCAACGAACGCGGTCAGATGCACGGCGCTATTACTAATAAGGATGTGGCGCGCGATCTCGTGGAAAAGGGGATCGAAGTCGACCGCCGGAAGATCCAGCTTCTCGACCCGATCAAGAAGGTGGGCGAGTTCACGGTTCCAGTGAAGCTGCACGGCGAAGTTGGTTTCTCGGTTCAGATCAATGTGATTCCGGAAGAGAAGCCGGAAGACGAGCTGACCGAGGAAGAGCTGGCCGAGCGTCAGGCCCAGGCCGAAAAGCTGCTTGCGAAGGAAGAAGCGGCGGCGGCGGAAGCGACCGGCGAGGGCGGCGAGCCGCTGGATCCGGGCGAGCGTGTGGAAGTGGTGGAAATGGTGGAAGCGGCGTCTGAAGAAGAAGAAGAAGGCGACGCTGCTCAGGCGGATACGCCGGAAGACGAGAAGCCGGCGGAGTAAGCAGCGGCGTTGGTCTCGTGGAGGGAGAAAGCGCGTTTTTCCCTTGCGAGTGGTTGCTTCTTTGAGATGCTCATTGTATTATTGGGATGTAAGCGGGCTGCCGGGACGGGTTGTCAGGCAGTCGGCTTTTTTCTGGGCTCATTGGACAGGATTTGCGCGTACGGGTAGCGGGGCGTTTGAAAGGGCGTTGTGCCTTTTTCGAGTTGCCTCAGGAGAGCCCACAGAGACTTGCCTCGGCGGCCTCTTGACAACCGGGGTAGTGCTGCCGTATCATCTGTGACGCGCAACGAAACGGTTACAGTTTCATTAGGTCAGATGACCGTTTTGGCTTGCGAGTTTTTTTTCTGGTTTTGATCTTTGACAAGCGTACACGTCTTGGTGCGGGTGACAGCACCACTTCTTCGAGTGGTGAGTGTCATCAAGTACAAGTGTGTCAATTCTAGACAACGGAGAGTTTGATCCTGGCTCAGGACGAACGCTAGCGGCGGGCTTAACACATGCAAGTCGAGCGAGAAAGCCATCTTCGGACGGTGAGTACAGCGGCGAACGGGTGAGTAACGCGTAGGTAATCTGCCTCAAGGTGGGGGACAACCAGCTGAAAAGCTGGCTAATACCGCATGAGTTCTTCGGGTCGCATGGCCTGAAGAGGAAAGATTTATCGCCTTGAGATGAGCCTGCGTTCCATTAGCTTGATGGTAGGGTAACGGCCTACCATGCCTACGATGGATAGCTGGTCTAAGAGGATGATCAGCCACACTGGGACT
>CAZYOC010000261.1:0-2514 GCA_964648415.1 uncultured bacterium
CAAATCGGGCCATGCGTGCGTTTTATTGTGTCCGTTTTGCGTACTCTTTATTGTGTCGTTTTATTGTGTCAGTTCTCCGCACACGACGCTAAGGAACTGACACGACTCGCGTACTATTCCCGGACCGGGGGCGGTCCGGGCTACTTGCTGCTGTCCAGAGAGTGACACTCACTCGCGATCAATATTGCAGCAATCCAGAGCTTGTCGAATTCATCCGGCAGGCCTTTTCTCATGCTGTATTGACTTTGATGCTGTATTGACTTTTTCTGAAAATGGACAGATTTTCCTTGTTCACATAATCGCAGATGAGTATTTTGAAACAACCACTCAACTAAAGGGGGCATCATGAAGCATGCGCGTACGGTTTCCGGGGGGCTTTTCTGTCTCATCCTCGCCCTCAGTCTCATCTCAACCGCTTTTTCGTCACCTCAACCCACACTGCGGCAAACCAGCGAACTGGATCTATTGGGCGATACTGTCCATGTCGGGTCAACCAATTGGGAGCTTCAGCACATCACTTCCGTTGGTCGCTGGATAACCTTTGATCCGGCGCATCAGCAAGGGCCGCAGGCCTATGTCGCCTGGACAGGGCAAACGAGTGGCGGTCCGAATCCCAATCGCCATGTCGCCATGAACCAGGTTCTTTGCGAAGACGAGATGATGGTGAATCAGCAGAATGAAATCCAGGTAGATGGCGATGCCTATGCTGGATTTGCGACACTTGTTCATACCATGAATGACAGGTATCCCGTGTGTGTGTACCATTCAATCCATGATGACGCTGAATCCGTGCACCCGGTTATTGGAGAGTACTGGGATGTTATGGATTTATACATGTCTTCATTCACGTCAGACTATGAAGAGGCTTCGATCGCCTGGCCGAAGAGCGCCTATGCGGAATACAATGGGGAAGGGTTTTTGCATATCGTTGCGACAGAAAATGTTCAAGGTGACGACCCGACTACGGAGAGAATGGTCTATACACGTTGCAGCCAGGTTGAGGATTCTCCGGACTGGGAAACGCCTGAATGGCAACTGGTGACTGATCAGGCGGACAACCATGCGGCTACGGTGGCGGTTTCGCAGGACGGCGAGCGTGTGGCTGTCGCCGTCACCTGCTGGCGAGGCGGTGACGACTATTCTCCGGTGGAGATGGATCTGCTGCTCTGGCAGAGCGAAGACGGCGGCGAGACCTGGGAATGGGAGAACCCGTACAATGTAACGGCCTTTATCGATGGTGGCTACAGCGAGGATACACTGCGCGCCTACAACGATATCGATCTCTATTTCGATCATGAGAATGTGCTTCATGTCGCGTTTACAACCATCGGAATTGATCGAGATAACATGTCTAATCAGTACCCTGCGAGCATCCTCTGGCATTGGGATGAGGAATCCATGCAGTACACTCGGATCGCGGATGGCTGGTTCACCAATCACGCCCGGACCATGAAGTATCATCCCACCGCATGCCGACCTTCTCTCGTGCAGGATCCCAACACGGGAACCCTGTACTGCACCTGGATGCAGGCCGGTCTGCCGGGCGAATACACGCAGGTCAACGATTCCACCTATCACGCCTGGGACCGGAGTGAGTATGACTACATCAACTATGAGATCCTGCTCTCCGCCAGTCCGGGCATGGCGAACGGCGTAGCGGTTACGCCGGGCAAGCTCTGGACCGTACCGGTCAACCTGACCAACACCCGCGCCGGCGAGGGGGAGTATCCCAACGGCATCCCTGAAGGCGAGGGCGAGAGCGAAGTCTGCCCGAACCTGGCGCTCAACACCGATGATGACCACCTGTTCCTGAGCTATGTTGTGGACCGTGACGCCGGCTGGTGGGACGCCGATCAGGGCAGCATCACAGACAACCCGGTGGTGCTGCAACGGGTGGCGTTTGACGACATCATGAACGTAGTCTACGACAGCGCTGCCTGGTTGCCTAACATCCCGTTACATGTGAATCATGCCGGCTTCTATCAAGACCCGTGGGATTGGGCCTGGAACCCGGAGGGAAGGTATGAAGACCCCTTCCACCGTACGCTTGATGTGGAAGAAGCGCCCGTGCTTCAACCGACACAGTTCCACCTGGCCCAGAACCACCCGAACCCGTTCAACCCGGCGACTGAGCTGCAATTCACCCTGGAAACCCGTGGCGCCGTGCAGCTGGTGGTGCATGACCTGCTGGGGCGGGAGGTGCAGGTGCTGACCGACCGTGTCCACAGCGCCGGGACACACACGCGATTCTTTGATGCAACCGGACTGCCCAGCGGGACCTACTTCGCCACCCTGAGCAGCGGCGAGCACAGGCAGACGGTGAAAATGCTGCTCCTCAAGTAGCACGTATCCGTAACAGGATATTCAGGATAACAAGGATGGTGAGGATAATGCGAATATGACAACGAGTCATTCCTTGCAGTGGACTGTATCGTAGTCGCAACGAGTGTCATTCCTGCGTAGGCAGGAATCCAGACATGATAATATACTACAACATGTTAGCTATGGAATCCA
>CAZYOC010000261.1:2614-6096 GCA_964648415.1 uncultured bacterium
ACCCTGTTATATTCTTGCACCTTGCCTGGATTCCCGCCTACGCGGGAATGAGATCGGTTCCTATTGTGCAACAGTCTGGTAGGCAGGAATCCAGACATGATAATATACTACAACATGTTAGCTATGGAATCCATACGTTGAAAGCTATTCTGGTGCTGGGTTGCTACCCTGTTATATTCTTGCACCTTGCCTGGATTCCCGCCTACGCGGGAATGAGATCCGCTGGGGGGGTTGATACAGTCTGCTACGCTGGAATGAGATCCATTGGGCATTTTGATATAATCTGTGCCGAAGGAATGATGACACTCCCTCAGCACAAAAAATCGCCCTTATCCTTACCATCCTTGCCATCCTTCGTATCCTGTTAAGAATACAACCGCAAATCACTTCACCAGGACCGCCTTCCGCACTCCCACCGGCCGGCCGTCGAGCAGGAGCTGGTAGAAATACGTCCCGCTGGCCAGGTTCTCCGGTTTCCACGGCGCCACGTACTCACCGGGGCTGTGATGCTGGTTGAGCAGTGTGGTAACCTCACGGCCCTCGATGTCATACACCACCAGCTTCGCCACACCCGGGCGTTCGAGGGAGTAGCGGATCGAGGTGGAGGGATTGAACGGGTTCGGGTAATTCTGAGCCAGGTGCGCCGTCGCGGGCATTTCCACGCCGCTCTCCGCAACCGCATTCTCCAGCCCCAGGTCATACACTTTCACCGTCATGTTGTCGGCAGTATCCTTTTCCACCACGTGGATCTTGGGCCGGTAGGACTCGTAGCCGGGCTCCCAGAAGTTCAGGTCGGACACCGTGTAGCCAATCGTCTCCTCGTTCAAGGCCCACTGCACGGTCTCGTCGGTCATGTCCCAGACGTCATAGTGATACTGATAGTTGAAGAACAAGTCGACCTGATCGCGGATCAGCAGCTCGAAATTGGGGTCTTCGTCGAAATCGTAAATCGACAGGTCGAGCACCATTTGAGTCGAGTCCAGCTCCAGGGTGTATTCCGGGACCAGCTCATCGAGGGCGTCGGCGATCTCGTACAGGATAAACTCTTTGGAACCATCCGCCGCCGTCTCCGTCATCCCGAAGCGGTGATAGGCCAGGCCGGTGCTGGTATCCGTATAGTAGAACTTGTTGTACTGGTAGGAGCTGCCTTCGGTGTTCCATTCCATCTGGATTTCACCGGTGACACAGTCCTCCACGTAATAATGCGTCAGGTACGGGTAGTTGTCACCGATCTGCTGAGCGACAAAGACTTCCACGTTATCATCGTTGTCAAACGTGTAGGCGTCCATAAAGCGGTACGAGGCCATGTCGTTGGGAAGGGTAAAGCCGAACAGCTCTTCCTCGGTCGGGTACGCATAGAATGTGTAGGTGAGACCTTCTCGGTGATAGAGCACGGTGCCCTGGGATTCAAAGGTCCAGAAGACGTAGGTGGCGTTGTCGAGGCCGGTGACATCGGCAGTGTACTCGGGCGTCGGCTGGGCGAATGAGGCGATAGCGACGCCCAGAATCAGGACCAGACAGAACAGAATGCGCGAAAACGACATGGTTTACCTCCCGGTTGTGGGGAACAAGGACACTTGTCACAACTCAGCGGGCAGGATTCTCGCGAGGCCACGTGCATAGAGTGCGACACGTGAGAAAAGTTAGCCAAGAAATATTTACAAACAAAGAGCGGTAGATCATAAAACCCAAAAAAACGAAAGCCACATTTACATGCGAAATTCAATACCTACCACATCATCGGGTACACCGTCAGCCCGAAGTAGTAACACCAGGAATCCCACTCCAGGTGGATCGTGTTTTCCACGGTGGGGTAGACGCCGGCATCGTCACGCACCAGCACCTTTTCGCTGAACCGGACCCGTTGGGCGAACTTGATCCCGGTCTGGAAGCCCAGCATGGGAACGGGTTTGAATTCGATGTTGCCGAAGCCGCCGAACAGACCTTTGCCTTTGCTTTCGCTACGGAACCAGGACACTCCCACGCCCACGTTGAGCTGCACCTTGGGATGCATCACGTACCGGTAACCGCCGAAGATGTCAATCACGTAAAGATCGGCCATATCATTGATGTCGGCGGAGTAGTCGACCCGCTCCACGCTGCCGTCGTTGTGTTCGACATACTCGCTGTAGTGAGCGCGGTAATCGTTGCCTGTAGGTTGGTTGAGTTGACGGAAGCCGAGCTGCACGAAATAATCGCGGTAGACATCCGCCTGGGCATAGTAGCCGTAGCCGAAACGATGGATCGAGTTGCCTTCATTCAGTATTGACGGACCGTAGAGCACCCACCAGATGTCGCCGGTGGTGTGGTAGGTGCGGGCGTACATGCCGTCACGGTGCATCCCGATGCCGATGCTGCGGTACCAGGGACCTTCGTCCTGCGCCAGGGCGGGCAACACCAGTGACGTTAGAAGCAGTGCAATTAAGACGAATTTTACACCGTTGGGCATGAGTTATCCCTGGTTTGCAGGTTGCATGCGTGTCGCGATCACCGCCAGGCTGGCGTCTTTCCGGGAAGTCAACCGGGTGTCGATTTGCAGGCCCGCCCGCGCCAGCACTTCTTCCAGATCCAGGATGCCGTAACTGCGGTTGTAGCCCCTTTGCGACGAGGACCAGTCCGCCTGCCGTGCGTGATAGCGGAAGGGAAACTCGGGCGCTTGCGCCGCACGTCCCAGCGAGCTGAACCGGTTACGGACCGACAGCGCCAAGACGCCGTCCGGAATCATCACCCGAGCGGCTTCCTTGAGTAGCAGGTGGCGGTTGATCTCGCGCGGCAGCGGGCCGAGTGTGTTGCCCCACAGGAGTACCACCGGGAAGCTTGCGTCGGCGAAGGGGAGACGGAAGCCGTCGGCCTGCACCATCGGCAACGTATCCTCCTTCAAGCAGGCCTGGGCGATCATCTGGCGGGTGAACTCGACTCCGACGGCGTCCACGTTCCACTCCCGCAGCACCGACAATACGACTCCCGCGCCGCTTCCCAGCTCGAGCACCGGGCCGCGCTCCAGCCAGGGGCGTAGCGATTCGAGCTCTGTGGCGATGCGCCGCCGTTTCGCCCAGCGGTCCTCGGCGTAGGCGGGCGCGATCTCCTCGATGAACAGGCGCTGGTCGCTCAAACGGATGCGCTGGGCGCGACGCTTGAGCCACTGCCCTCGCAGGTAGGTGAACGCCAGTTTTCGGGCCTGCTGAAGCATGTCCGGGACTCTCGTTTGCCGGCGGAATGATGGTGCGCCGCCGCCTACCCAATCTGCGGCTCGCGACGTGCTTCAGGCAACCCCTGCGGCGGGGAAATGGGGCTCTGACGATAGGGGGTGCGGGGAGGTTGGACTGATAGCTGAGTGAGTGGAGTTGAGTGTACGAGTGTAGGACCGACGCCTTCGTTGGTCGCGGGTGGAGTACACGGCCAGAAAATGGGACTGCCACTTTTTATACTTCGTAGAGGCGGCATGGCCCGATTTGCCGGGCTTCATACGGTGCGACTTTTTC
>CAZYOC010000262.1:0-6093 GCA_964648415.1 uncultured bacterium
CAAAAAGTAAAATCCATATGTGCTATGACGACATATTTCCGAGAATGACTATACAATTTTTAACGAAATTGATGCAGAAGTTAATAAGGCTCAGGGTTCCTTGGAAGTAAATAACCTATTACTTCCACGACTCAGTGCTGTAAGTGCTATAACAGGAAGAAACGTGATTTATTATTATTCTTCATTTCTTTCTAAAAACCCACCTTCGAATCTTGTTACAATTCAAGATAAAGATATGACAGGTTTTATGACATCTTGTCATGGCCTTGATCATTCAAAGGGTTTAGATCTTATTCTCCACACTCCTGGTGGTGTGGTGTCAGCCACTGAATCCACCATTAATTATTTACGCAGAATGTTTGGTACTAATATTCGCGTTATCGTTCCACATTTAGCTATGTCTGCTGGTACTATTCTAGCATTTGCTGCAAAAGATATAATCTTGGGAAAACAATCAAGCCTTGGTCCGTTTGATCCAATATTGAATGGAGTTCCAGCTGATGGTGTTTTAAAAGAAATAGAGAAGATTCACAACGAGGTCTCTGAAAATCCCAGTAAAGGCTTCGTGTGGAGGCCAATTCTAGAAAAGTATCGCCCCACTTTTATAGGCAGTTGTGAAAATGCATGCAAGATGGCGAAAGAGGTATCAAGAGAAGCGCTTAAGTCTGGCATGTTTAAGGATGACCCTGATAGGAGTAGAAAAGTTGGTAAGATTATTAGATATTTTGGTAGTCATTCTACAACAAAAATGCATGATAGACATATTCCCTACACAAAATGTTTGGACTTAGGATTAAAAGTTACCCCTTTGGAGGACAATCAAGATTTACAAGATGCTGTTTTGTCGCTTCATCATACAATTATGATTATAATAGATAGATCACCCATTGTAAAAATTATTGGCAACAATGATGGTAAAATATATATTAATAATTTTAATGTTTCAAATGTTAAAGGGCAATAATTACTGTGGTATGCAGTTGCTAAGACTTTATATTGAAGACATATGATAAGTTTAAAAGATAATCGAGTAGAGGGGTGCCTCACGGTGCCCCCCCGCCCGCTCTCTCACACCACCTGGCATACCTGCTCGGTACCACGGCGGTTTCCACTGACGTTAAGCGACGTGTACCTCTCGTGACAAAACCAGGGACAGTGGGTCGTTTGTTGAGTTCTAACTCGTTGATTAAAATATAGAAAGCAGAGGGTGTAACGTGAAGTCACAGTACGCATTCTGAGATCCTGAGGCGGTTCATTGCCGGACGAGAGCTTCATGAGTCAGCAGCAGAAAAAGTAAGGTAAATGTGCCTTCAACTTGCGAAGCAATATGTGACCGGCGTAGATTCGTCTATCCCCGCAGATAGACGACGCGCCAGGCGACGTGCACGGTATCCATGTGTGACCGCATGCATTGCCAAGGTGACGCCTGACTTCGATACTGCTACCAGGAGTGAACATGAAACCGACACCATTCTCCGTCTTTTTGTCCTTACTCTTCGTACTCCTGATGAGTGCCTCTTGTGATTCTGATCCAAACGGGACCGCGGAGATTATCCCTTTCGAGTCAGACATCTACTTCCTGGTTCACGATGGCCATACCGGCACCGATTTTCCTGCTGATCCCAAGACGCTGTTTGCGATGGAGACTGTGGGCATGTGTCCGTACTCGGCGTATTCCATCGCTTTCGACACCACGGTTTTTCATAACCAGATCCGCATTCTCCTTCGGGGCATCGCCATTCCTGAGGGGCCTGTGCCCTGTGTTGCAGGCCCAGCGAACGGGTTGTTTGTTCGTGAGTTACCTGAGGGAGAGTATGACCTCTATTTCGATTATCACACTGAGGAAATTGCTCGGTTCAGGCTGACTGTTATAGAGGATCGCTACCTGCTGCGCGAGGTGTACGCGGATATCGTGCAGCTTTCAGACAGCATCAGCTATCGTTTTCCGCGCAATTCGATGACGTTGGTGCTGAATGGCAATGCGCCCTCGTCGCACTATGATCAACTGGTAGAGGATGTGGTTCAGGCGGGGGGGCTGGCTGAAATCCAATTATTCGATGAAGGGTACAATCCGTTTCAGAATTGGCCTGTGGCGCATGACGCTGACCGGTATACGTATTATTTCACCTACCCGTCAGCAAATGGTCTGGATGCCATAGAAGCCTTGCTGGCGAACTATTCGGTCGATCTTCCCGACAGTACGTACATGCGCCTGTGGGGAACAACCTGGCGGAGGTATTCCTTCAGTTGGCGGCAGGATACCTTCCAGTGATGGATTTGGCAGGTTCCGCATCAGGCGGTATGGCCGATTTGCTGGACTGTATTCAGGGAAAAAGGGACTGTTACCTTTTCAGAATGCGCTACCGGAGAGCTTCCCTACTCCTGTATCCGAAAAGGTAACGGTACCACTTTTACCGTCTGGATAATTCTTGTATCGCTGTACGGGCACTCTTTGCAAAAAACTACCGTCTGTCCCTAGTTTAGGAACCGGGGAAATCCCCCGGTAATAGTACTCAATGCAGCCTATTCGTCGGCCAGGATCTCGTAGAGGTCCTCGTTGCTGCCGAACACTTCCAGGATGGCGCCTTCGAACCACGCCATGTAGGCCTTGATTTCGGCCAGCGCCAGCTCATCGACGAAGGTCATGTAGCCTTCGAACACGATGTCGTTGTCTTCGTCGAGGCTCCAGATGCCGATGTTGTAGGTGGCGTTGAGGGTCATCACTTTGCTCACCAGGTCCGAATAACTGTTACTGGCGTAATCCTTATCCACGATGAGGTACACGCGCACGACGATCCGGTCCAGGTTCCCGTTGGTCAGTTTGGGCATCATGATAAGGGTGAGGTGGTCGCCCTGCACTTTGAACCAGGTGTCGCCGCTCGCTGTAATTTCGTAACCGTTATCCCCGATCCAGGTTGAAAGCTCACTGGCGGCCTTCTCGTCGTCGGATGTTGTCAGCGTAATCGTGTCGGCCGCGTATGAGGTCAACGGCAGCATCGCAAGCACGAATGCCGCTACCAGTGTCCACTGCGCGAAAAACTTCATGTCCACTCCTTTGCTGTAACGGTCCCCCGGTCGCTCGGGTCGTTGTATGAAAAAGATCTGTATGCCTGATGGCAAAACATGGCGCGCATGGGTGTGAGTTTCTGTGTTCACGGTCACGAATGCCGTAAGGTTCCGCTCCCTGAGAGCATCCCGGAAACGATCCTCCAATGTAATACTTTCAATGCAATATGTCGAGGATAACCGGGGAAAAAGTAGGAACCCGGTTGTGCAGGGATTGTGATTGGGTTGCAAATGGGACAGGCTCCCTATTTCGTTCAAGCCTTGTTTTCTGTATACTATAGGGTTTCAAGCATGGATGGTTTCATCAACGAGTAGACGACGGACGACAACGTTGCGCAACTTAAACGAGCTGCTTGATTTGTTTCAACAGGGTGACCGGCGCGCTTTGGCGCGGTTGCTGACTCACGTTGAAAACCGTAATCCTGCGATGCCGGAAGTGCTGGACCAGGTCTTTGACCGTACGGGCAACGCCTGGCGCATCGGCATGACCGGTCCTCCCGGAGCGGGCAAGAGCACCCTGGTCAACCAACTGGTGATGTCGTACCGGAAGGCGGAGCTGGACGTGGGCGTGGTAGCGTTCGATCCCACCAGCCCTTTTACCGGTGGCGCCTTGCTGGGTGATCGGGTGCGGATGGAGAAGCTGTTCCTCGATCCGGGCGTGTTCATCCGCTCGATGGCCACACGCGGGCATCTGGGCGGGCTGGCGGTTGGTGTGGACGAGGCCGGCGACCTGATGGACGCTTTCGGGAAGCAGCGTGTTCTCTTCGAGACGGTGGGCGTGGGCCAGTCCGAGCTGGAGGTGGCGCATTCCGCCGATACCACCATCGTGGTGCTTGTCCCGCAATCCGGCGACGCCATCCAGGCCATGAAAGCCGGCCTGATGGAGATCGCCGATATTTTCATCCTCAACAAGTGCGACCGTGACGGCGCCGACCGAGCCTACCGTGAGCTGAAGAGCATCCTGGAGATGAAGATGCCGGAGAACGGCTGGCATCCGCCGGTGATTATGACCGTGGCGGAGAAGGGTGACGGCGTGGATGAGGTGCTGGCGACCATTGATCAACACCATCAGCATTTGCTGGACACCGGCACACTGGAGCAGCGCCGCGCCGTCCGGATGGCCGCCAAGACGCGCCGCCTGGTGAAGGACCAGGTCGGCCGCCATTTCTGGACCGCCGGCCGCAAGGAGAACCTGACCGCCGGCCTGGACCGAAAGGTCAGCCCCTACGAACTCGCCAACAATCTGGTGAACGCTTTTTATCGGGAGATACGAGATGGTCAAGAATAACCACGGCCTGGCCTGGGAAAACTGGGAAAAAGCCGCCGAAGATCGCAAGCGTTGGGAAGAGGAAACCTACAAGCCGAAGGGCCGATTGCGGAAGGACGGCATCAACTTCACCACCGTCTCCGCGCAGGAGGTTCCGCACCTCGTGGGGCCGGAGTACATGGTCGAGAACGGCTGGGATCCAAAGGAGAAACTGGGCTGGCCCGGGGAATATCCCTACACGCGAGGCATCCGTCCAACGATGTACCGTGGCCGCTTGTGGACCATGCGGCAGTTCGCCGGGTTCGGCACACCGGAGGAGACCAACCAGCGGTACAAGTATCTGCTGGATCGTGGCCAGACCGGGCTGTCGGTGGCGTTTGACCTGCCGACCCTGATGGGACGCGACTCGGATGATCCTATCAGCGAGGGCGAGGTCGGCAAGTGCGGCGTGGCCATCAGCAGCCGGCAGGACATGGATACGCTGTTCGACGGCATCCCGATGGACGAGATCACGACCTCGATGACGATCAACGGTCCGGCGGCGATCATCTGGGCCTTCTTCATCGCCACCGCCGAACGCAAGGGGATCGACCGCTCCAAACTGGGCGGGACGTTGCAAAACGACATCCTCAAGGAGTTCATCGCTCAGAAAGAATTCATCTTCCCGCCCGAGCCGAGTGTGAAACTGGTGGTGGATACGATTGAATACGCGACCAACGAGATGCCTCGCTGGAACAGCGTCTCCATCAGCGGTTATCACATCCGCGAGGCCGGATCAACCGCTGCGCAGGAGCTGGCGTTCACCCTGATGGACGGCTTCACGTATACCGAAGAAGCGATGAAGCGCGGGATGGATGTGGATACGTTCGCCCCGCGCCTTTCCCATTTCTTCAACAGCCACATCGACTTCTTCGAGGAGATCGGGAAATTCCGCGCCGCGCGCCGGATTTATTCGCGTCGCATGAAAGAACGTTACGGCGCGAAGGATGAACGGAGCCTGTTGCTTCGTTTCCATACACAGACCGCCGGGTGCAGCCTGACGGCGCAGCAGCCGGAGAACAACATTGTCCGTACGGCGATCGAAGCGCTGGCGGGTGTGCTGGGCGGAACTCAGAGCCTGCATACCAACTCCATGGACGAGACCCTGGCGCTGCCGTCGGAAAAGGCGGTGACCATCGCCCTGCGGACGCAGCAGGTGCTGGCGTATGAATCGGGCGTGTCAAACATTATGGATCCATTGGGCGGCAGTTACTACGTGGAATGGATGACGGACAAGATGGAAAGAGAGGCGGAGGACTATATCCGCCGGATCGAGGACATGGGCGGTGTGGTGGCCGGCATCGAGAACGGGTTCTTCCAGAAGGAGATCGCCACGGCGGCCTATGTGCATCAGAAGGAGCTCGACAAGAAGGAACGGGTGATTGTCGGGGTGAATCGGTTCGAGGATCCCGACGAGAAGATCGAGATTCCCCTCCTGATCATCGGGGATGATGTACATGACAAGCAGGTGGCGAAGCTGGAGAAGCTGCGCGCTGAACGTGACAATGGGAAGGTGAAAGAGACGCTGGCGAGCCTGAAGCAGGCTTGTGAAGAGGACGCCAACGTGATGCCCTATTTGATCGATTGCGCCCATGCGGATGTGACCCTGGGTGAAATGGTGCGGGTGATGGAGGAGGTGTACGGGATCTATACGGAGACGGCATATTTCTAGTGGATCGTTTCACCTGAATTGGGTTGTTGTATGAGTTTTGCCCCGGGCA
>CAZYOC010000263.1:0-6078 GCA_964648415.1 uncultured bacterium
TTGACTCATCAAGAAACAAGCAGAAACGTTCATACCTGGCGCAATGGACCACTAGAGCCAACCAGCGGGGGGGACATGGCCAACGGGAACGTCGAGGAGAAAGGACACGGCTGGGGAACCAGCCCGGTGTTCCTTGCAGGGGTCAGCACCATCCTGGGGGCAGTGCTGTTTCTGCGTTTCGGCTATGCGGTGGGAAACGTGGGCCTGTTCGGCGCCGTGCTCATCATCCTGCTGGGCCATACGATCACCATCCCCACCGGCCTGGCGGTGTCGGAGATCGCCACCAACCTGAAGGTGCAGGGCGGAGGCGAGTACTTCATCATCAGCCGGTCGTTCGGGGCGACCGTTGGCGGAGCCATCGGAACGTCGCTCTATTTCTCACAATCGATCGCTGTTTCGTTTTACATCATCGCCTTCTCCGAGGCGTTCCGGCCGCTGTTCCCCTGGTTCGAAGCGCAGTTCGGGTTCGAACCCAACATCCGCTTCATCGCTATTCCGGCCTTTATCGTGCTGGCCATCATCATCTTCGTTCGCGGCGCCAGCATCGGGGTGACGGTGTTGTGGGTCGTGGTCGGCATCCTGGCGATCTCGCTGGGGATGTTTTTCGCCGGCAAACCCACGCCCAATGTGCCGGAAAGCATCGGCCTGTTTCAAACCGTGCCCGACCCCGACAGTTTCTTCAAGGTGTTCGCCATCGTGTTCCCGGCGTTTACGGGGATGAATGCGGGGGTCGGTTTGTCGGGGGATCTCCGTAATCCCAGCAAATCCATCCCGTTGGGCGTGCTGGCCGCCGCCCTGACAGGAATGGGGATGTACCTGCTGGTGATTGTCAAGCTGGCCTTCAGCGCCTCGCCGGCGGAGATGGTGGATCCGGTCAACCTGGTGATGGCCAACATCGCGATCTGGTCGCCGATTGTGCCCATCGGGCTGGCCGCAGCGACCATCTCGTCGGCGATTGGAGCGTTTCTGGTCGCGCCGAGAACCTTGCAGGCGCTGGGACGGGACGGTATCCTGCCCTGGAACGTGATGAACCGTTTCATCGCTCGAGGACGAGGCAAAGCCAACGAACCAGCCAATGGCCTGCTGGTCACGTCGGTCATCATCCTGTTCTTCATCTCGCTGGGCAATGTGGATGTGGTGGCGCGCATCATCTCCATGTTCTTCATGATCACGTACGGCGCGTTGTGCTCGATCAGTTTCCTGGAGCACTTCGCCGGGAATCCGTCGTACCGGCCCAAGTTCCGCACCAAGTGGTATCTGTCGCTGGTGGGTGCGCTGGCGGCGTTTATCGTGATGTTCCTGATGAATGCGCTGGCGGCGCTGGTGGCCTTTGCCGCGATGACGCTGCTGTATTTCTGGCTGCGGGCGTCCCGTGAAGGCGAACGTGACCTGGCGGCGGTGGTCAAAGGTGTCCTCTTCCAGATGACCCGCAAGCTGCAGGTGACCATCCAGCGGCGTGAGGCGCAGGTGGATATGACCAACTGGCGGCCGTCCTTCATCGCGCTGTCCGGGCATTCGCTGCAACGACTGGCTGCTTTTGATACACTGCGCTGGATCTCGCATTACTACGGCTTTGGATCCTACATCCACTTCGTAGAGGGTCCTCTCGACGAAGACCACAACCGCGAGGCGGAGAAGATCAAGCGCAGGCTGGTCCAGCAGGCACAGCACAGCAACGCTTCACTGCATGTCGACACCATCATTTCTCCCAGCTTCAGAACCGCGGTGGCGCAGATCGTGCAGATCCCCGGCATCGCCGGTATGGATAACAACTCCATCCTGCTCGAGTTCGCCAGGGACGATTCCACGGAGAGTCTGAAGGATCTTATCGATGGCTGCACATTCGCCAGGATCGCCGGAATGAACATCTGTGTGTTGCGGTCGTCGGAACGCAACTTCGGGTATCACCGTAAGATCCACATCTGGCTGAGGCCGGGCGACTACCGCAACACCAACCTGATGATCCTGCTGGCGTACATCCTGCTGGCCCATCCTCAGTGGCGCAACGGCGAGATCAAGGTGTTCGATACGTATAATCCCGAATCACGTGAACGGTCGGTGCAGCGCCTGGATCAACTGATCGAGGAGGGGCGCATCCCGATCTCCCTGCGCAATGTGCAGCTCGTGCCGCATCATCCCGATCAACCGTTCGACACCCTCGCCTGTGAAGTGTCGCAGGATGCCGATCTTGTCATCACCGGGTTTTCGGTGGAGAAACTGGAACGCGACGGCGGTGAGTACCTGCAAGGCTTCAATCGCTTGAACGATATGCTTTTTGTACGGGCGGGCGAGGATATCCTCATCACGGAGCCTACCGATCCCTTTGAACCGGACCCCGAAGAACTGGAAGAGCTCCTGCCCAAGCCGGGGGAGGATGCCGAACCGCCCGAGCCCGGGGGAAAGAGCCAGACAAGTTAATCCTGCGCTTCGTGTGGCGATAGTCCCAACCAGCCCAGGATGAGTACCAGTACAAACACCAGCGCCGCAATGGCCTGTATCATCAGGGACGTGTTTCCCATCCCCATCGCCGGCCCGGCGACGCGTAGCGCACCGGCCATGAATACAGCGGCGATCAGCGAGGCCGGTCGGCCGTCAACGAAGAATCTTACCAGCGCCCATCCCAGCAGCACCAGCAGCCCGGCAGTGAGCCCCGCCCACAACCATTCGCCCGGCGTCTTCGCCGTCGAACCCAGAACCACCAGCAGCGCGATCACGAGCAACAAACCCCGCTGCCAGATCTTTGTATACGCCATCCGCCAGCACCAGGCCAGGAAGCCCAGCACAAACGCCGCCAGCAGGCCGAACAGCATGGCCTGTGAGATTATGAAGATGAACGGCTCCGGCAGGAAGAGCGTGGCCGGGAAATGCCACGGATCAAAGGGAACCCATTTGGGCTGCAACACGGCCAGCCAGCCGGCAAACGCACGGTAGAGCAGCAGCGCCCCCACCGCCGCCGCCACCGCCGCCCAGGCGTCCATCGAAAGCAGACGCCGGCCCTGCTTCTGCAACAACGGCAATTTGTCCCGGTACAGCCCGCCCAGCAGCGCAAACCCGGCGCTGATAAACAGGTAATAGCCTGCCAGTTGGATCAGGATCACCATGAACGCCATGGCCTGGGCGACAGTCCAGGGAGTGGCGATCATTCGCCAGTATTGTTGAAAGTACTGATAATGTGTGTTGACGCCATTGAGCAGCAGGATGCCGGTGAAGGGGATCGCCCAGACGAAGGCCTTCTTCCAGGGCGCCACGCCACGGCGTGTCAACCAGACCAGCACACCAACCGCCCAGCCGATCAGTCCGGCGATGGCGAAAATGCGCAGGCCACGCACCACCGCTCGCAGCGCCGTGGTCGCGTCACGCTCGCGAATCCACGATTCCGGGATTTTGTAGTACCCGTAGGCCGAAGCGTTGAGCCAGTCGCCCCGTATTTCCGCGCTGCGACGGAACCGCGCCTCGCTGACCGTGCGCGGATCGGCTTCGTGTGCTTCATAGGTCAGGAACTGGTCGAAGCGTTCGGGCCGGACTTCTTCCTCGTGAGTTTTCAGCTCCAGCCCATCCGGATCTTCCCCCAGAGTACGAAGGTAGGCTTCCACCAAAGCCCGCGCGGAATCTGAGGGCAGGCTGTCGCCGGCCATCTCTTCGGGCAGCATGGGGTGGAGGGTGATGGGACTGCCGGTGCGGGCGTGGACCCGCGACAGGAAACGCAGCCGCTCCTCCGGCTTGTACCCCACCACGGCGTAAGCGGTTTCACCCAGCAGCGTGTCCGCGATGGTGTTGAAACGGGAAATGTCGTTGGTCTCTTTCAGGAGATAGACAAGCTGGTCAGTGTTCCGGATGTCATCAGGGCTGAGGGTAACGTACTTCAGGGTGTCGGGATCCGCCCAGCCGCGGCTGCGCAATTCTCCCTTCACCACCGAGATCGCTTCCTTGCGTGACAAGTCGAACTGGTGGAACGAGCCGATGCGCTCCACGGGAATATAGACTGCGACGACGCCCGCGATCAGCAGCCCCACCGCCAGCAGACGCCGGCTCGCGGGCAGATGCGAGACCCGGATCGACACGACCTGCGGCTCCGCTTCAAGCTCCTCGTCAGATACCAACGCGGAGAGCGGTTCGGGTTGTTCGGCGTTCTCATCCTTGTTCAACGTGCCGGCTTCCGGCAGGAAACCGCCCTTTCGGAAGTAGGCGACCAGCGCGGCCAGCAGGGGAATTACCAGCAGACCCGTGGCCACTCCGGCGGTGATGATGTAATACGTGTTGTCGCTGCGGAAGAGGAGCAACGCGGTGTAGAGGGCGTCGACGGTAAAGTGCCAGACCAGCGGTGCGAGGATGCCGAAGCGGAGCATGACGATGCCGATGATGACACCGCCGATGCCGACCTCCAGGCCCCGGATGTACCAGGGCTGGGCGGCGTAACCCGCATGGCCGAAGCCCCAGATGAAGGCCGGGATCAGCACCGCCAACCAACGCGCCCGTCCCTTCATCACCTTCTCAAGGAACGGGATCGAGAACATGCGGCTGATGAATTCCTCGCTGGTGGCCGGCAGGAAGCCGATCAACAGCACCGCCAGCCAGGGCATGGCGGTGTTGAGCAGGTTGTCATAGGGAACATCCGCCGGGCTCCAGCCGCCCAACTTGTTGGCGACCATGTAGAACACGATCTGATAGGCGAGGAAGAAGGGCGTGAGCGTGATGCCCAGCAGAATGTTCTTGAAGGCGGACTTGGTGCGGAGCCCGCGCGGTGTGAACATGCGGGGCAACGCGGGCAGATGCGGATACCGTTCCCGGTACATGGTCTCCGCGCCCAGGGTGACCACGAAGATGAAAGTCCCCGCTCCGAGGGCCTGCAAAAGGACCAGGAGCAGTGTCTCAATGAGAAAGCCGGGCCAGGATGTGGTGGTGTCGTACCAGTAGAGGGAGTTGGGCAGATCGTTGAGTGAGTTCGCCAAAACCAGCACGGACAGGATGATGCCGAACACCAGCGCGGTTTTCCAGCGGATGTTTTTACGTTTGAGTTTGAGGATGATGACCACGGCCAGCGCGATCAGGGTGGCGGCGGTGAGCACGGAAGCGATCATGCCGCCCAGGTTGTTCATGCTGCGGAGGCGCTCGTAGGAAGCGTACCATTGCTGGGGTACGTGCAACCATTCCCGGTAGCCGTCGACACGGTCGCCCTGGATGGTGACCTGGTAGCGGTATTCGCTGCCCGCGACCGGCTCGAAGTTCGCCTTGGCGTAGATGAATTGCCAATCGGTACGGTTGGGACGGCCGATCCGGGAGCTCTGTTTGAAGGTGATCTCACCATCGGGCAGTCCGAGGGTGGTGAACAGGAAGCTGTCGGCCAGGGCGTGGGCCTCTTCTTTGGCCAGATGTGCGCCTGCTCGTTCCTCATCAACCTGATGATCCAGGCGAATCACGTCGCCCGCGGGAGTGATGAATACCTTGTATTCTTCCTTGGTGGCGGGCTTGAACCACCGGTACTGCCACGACCAGAGACGGACCGGCTCGCCGAAAAGAGGTTGCGCCTGCTCGAGGCCGAGCTCTTTTTCCAGAAAGGTTTTCGCGGCCCCGTCGAGGCCGAAGCGCGAGACTTGTTTGTAGTCATTCGGCGGAGTGGGATCCATGCTTTCCAGAAAACTCGTGGCGAGGTCGCCGGCCTGGGTGCGGTTGCAGGTGAAGTCGATGGAGGCTTCCGGAAAGGCTCGCTGAAACCAGGAGGCGGAGAACCAGGCGCAGGCCGCGAGGATGGCCAGGCAGATCAGGACGAACAGGATATCCTTGCGGGTGAAGCGTTGGAGAGTCTGTGAGCTGTCATTCATGGCGCCTCCTCCTGCTGGGTTAACCTGTATTGAGCTGGTGCAATGGGCCACAAGTTGCAGGTTCTCATTCCAGCTTTCCAGCCTGTATCAGAATGTCCAATGGATCTCATTCCCACGTAGCAGACTGTATCAAAATGTCCAATGGATCTCATTCCCACGTAGCAGACTGTATCAAAATGTCCAATGGATCTCATTCCCGCGAAGCAGACTGTATCACAATAGAAACCGCTCTCATTCCAGCGAAGGCTGGAATCCAGGC
>CAZYOC010000264.1:0-5995 GCA_964648415.1 uncultured bacterium
TTAAATCCGTCATCTTCCTTGGCAGAGAGGCAGCAGTCTAGAGTGTCGGTGTAGTCCCTGTGGGGAGACTGAGTCAAAGTATTTTCACCCCAGCAGGATGGAACAAATTGCTTATGAGCGTATGACGGATTAATAATGGGAATGGCTATACTATGTTATCATTAAAACAAGCGCACATATGTATAGTTATTGGCACAACATCTGACACAACAGCATGTCAGGTAGCCCTGCCATGACTGGCCTGGATGATGGATAAGATTCTTGAGAACAAGCACAACAAGCATAGAGAAGTGAGGCGATCATGAAGATCCGTCGTGTTCTTGCCTTTGGGATGATGTTGCTGCTGGGCGTGGTGATCGGCGCTACAGTGGCTGATGTGATTCCCGAGGTCTATGATTGGGACAACCGTAAGCAACCGGTGCCCGACAAGCATGTGTTCCAGACGT
The DNA here is from genome assembly GCA_964648415.1 of uncultured bacterium. GTDB lineage: Bacteria > Electryoneota > Electryoneia > Electryoneales > Electryoneaceae. Next base: position 447 of record CAZYOC010000264.1, read on the forward strand.
CGTATATGGGCGGGACGCAAATTGTGTTCGATCACGAGTTCCACACCGACATGCTGGAGCTGGAGTGCATCGAGTGTCACCATGTGGAGGGCTGTGCTCATTGCCACAAGGAGGAGACCAAGCAGGTGGATGTGGCTTCGTCGAAAACCGCCATCCACCGCAACTGTTTCGCCTGCCACGAGGACATGAGCTGCGTGGACTGCCACGACCAATAGTCCGGATATTTCACGAGACAGGTGGCATGGCCCGGTTTGCTGTGCGCTTATGGGCGGTCTGAAATCACAAACAGCGATGGATGACACCGGATAGGTCTGTGGGTAACTCATAAGAGCAAGCCGGGATAGACGGAAGCTTGGCAATCATTTCTTGTTTGAGCTGAAACCAGAGGAGATCCCCGCCCCCGACCAAAGCAGGAGGGCAGGCTCTGCGCTGGGGATGACATCATGGGGCATTTCTTCCGGGCATTCGTATGGACACTCCCGACACGCTCATCGCGGGACGGTTGGAAGAGGACCTGCATTCGCGTGTATTGTGTCCAGCGGTTACGGTAAAAAGCATCGCCAAGGGCGTATCGGGCCATGCGTCTGAACTGCGCTCATATCATGGTATTATCTTAGTGAAGAACCATACTCGTGAAAAATACGGGATAGGGAAAAGGTCAACGAAAGGCCGCCGCCTTTTTTGTGTACGGGGAGGGCGTTTGCCTTGACAGGTTTGCGCCGGGAAGGCTGAGCATATCGATCCTGACAGGTTGAAAACGGGGCGAAAGCGACGTACGTTTCAGTCAGAAACATGGGTTCATCACAGAGGCTGATCCACATTCATTGGATCGGCCTTTTCACTACGGAAGCGTGAGTACAACCATGGCGACTGAATACGCGATCAACGCCGCCGGCCGGAAGACGCCGGTTGTTGTCAACGGGAAAAAGCAGACACCCTTTCAGGGAGTGGGCAAGTACCGTCCCCAGGGCGTGAAAGCCGCGCCGCCGATTCCTACCTGCGCCGATTATCCAGCGGATGGGAACAAGGTGGTGGCAACGATGCAGGACAACCTTGTCGTCGGGACCGGCCGGGCTGTGAAGGCGAAAAGCCGTGCTGGCGCCATGCGCATCGCCCTGGAGCAGGTCGGTTTGAAGGACGGTATGACCGTATCCAACCACCACCATTTCCGCAACGGCGACCTGGTGATGGTTCCGGCTTTTGAGGCGGCCAAAGAGATGGGCGTGAAGGATTTGATGTGGCTGCCGTCAGCGTCCTTTCCCTGCCAGGCGCCGTTGATCGACCGGCTGGAGGACGGCACGATCCACCACATCGAGGGCTCCATGAACGGTCCGCTGGGGGCGTATTGCAGCGAGGGCAAGATGCGGGGGCTGGGCGTACTGCGCAGCCACGGCGGCCGGTGGCAGGCCATCCAGGACGGCGATGTGCATATCGACGTGGCCATCATTCCCGCGCCCACCGCCGACGCTCTGGGCAACTGCACCGGCGACCGGGGACCGTCGGCCTGCGGGCTGCTGGGCTTCGGCCTGGCGGACAGCCTTTACGCCGACAAAGTGATCGTCGTGACCGACAACCTGGTCCCGTTCCCATGCTATCCCTGGCAGATCCAGGGGCAGAACGTGGACGCCGTGGTGGTGCTGGACAAGATCGGCGAACCGGAGAAGATTGTCAGTGGGACCACGGTGATCACCAAATCACCTGACCGGCAGATGATTGCGGAACTGACCGCGAAATTCGTGGACGCCGCCGGGATTATTCGTGACGGCTGGTCGTTCCAGGCGGGCGCAGGCGGGACTGCGCTGGCGTTCGCCATCTACGTCCGCGACATGATGAGGCAGCGCGGTATCAAGGCCCGCTTCGTGCGCGGCGGTTCGACAAAGTACCTCGTGGATATGCTCGAGGAGGGGTTGACCGACTTCATCCTCGATGGGCAGACGTTTGACCTGGACGGAGTCCGGTCCATGCGCGAAAACCCCGGGCACATCAACACCAGCCCGTTCACCAGCTACAACTATCATGGTAAGGGCAACTTTGCCGGCATGGTGGACGCGGTGGTGCTGGGCGCAACCGAAGTGGATGTGAATTTCAACGCGAACGTGGTGACACACAGTGACGGCCGCCTGCTGCACGGCATCGGCGGCTGGCAGAACTGCCTTGCAAGCAAGTGTACGATTCTGCCGATCCCGGCGGTTCGCGACCGGATGCCGGTGATCGTGGACGAAGTGACCACACTGGTCGGACCGGGCGAATTGATCGACGTGATCGTGACAGAACGAGGCATTGCTATCAACCCGCTCCGGCAGGATCTGATCGACGCCACGACGCGCAGCGGCCTGCCCATCAAACCGATCGAGCAGATAAAGGATGAGGTGGAGACGATGTGCGGGGGCAAACCCGCCAAACCAACCCTGGGCGACAGGGATGTCGCGATAATCAAATGGGTGGACGGTACGGTGATCGATACGGTAAAGCACGTGGTGTAGCGCGGTTTAGATCGTAGCATGGGCGTCCCGCCCGTGGGGAAAGACCGCCGGGCCGCCCTGTGCCGCACTCCGAGCTACTCGATTGGATACGAAAAAACCCCTTCCCAAACGGCGGGAAGGGGTTAAAACTGTAAAAGAATCGGAAGTACTTATTTCATCAGCATCATCTTCCGGGTGGCTTCGAAGGCTTGTTCGCCGCCGACCGTCATCCGGTAGAAGTAGACGCCGCTGGCCAGCTCGCCGCCGTCAAACGTCAGCCTGTGGCTGCCTGGGGTGAACCGGGCGTGGGTCAGCGTCATCACCTCGCGTCCCATCACATCGAACACCGTCAGCTGCACCTGCGCTGCATGCGGCAGGGTGAAGGCGATCTCAGTGGTCGGGTTGAAGGGGTTCGGGTGGTTCTGGCTCAGGCTGAAGCTCTGCGGAGCGCTGGTCGGATCCTGTTCCGGCGCGTCACTCCCGCCGGGCAGCAACCAGGTCAGGGTTTGCAGCATCATGGTGTTGCGGCTGTCCTCGTCGGCGATGGCTTCAAACGGGAAGCCCATCAACAGGCTCCGGTCGCCCATGCCGCCAATGTTGCGAATGCCGGCGCGACGGATCGCGCTGTAGCGCAAGCAGGTCGTGCCGCCGTCCTCCAGCATCGAGGTCGGGATGCCCAGGTTGTCCGCGCCGTCGCCGCCGGTCAGGGCGAAGTCGAGGCCGTCGCCCACCGGATCGTCGTCAACACCGTACACTTCATCCCCGCTGGGATACGTGTCCTGATATTCCGCGCCCATCGAGGTGATGAGATCAGTGTTGTTCAGCTTCGAGGGAGCCCGGCTGCCGCTGATCCACAGGCTGTAACCCTGGCTGAGGTACGACTGCAACCCCGCAATGTTCTGATCGGTGAAGTCGCCGTCATCGCCCAGATACCAGATTACGGCATCCGCTTCCAGCCCGCCCAGGTCGAACATGTCGAGCTCGAAATCGACCACCGGCCATACACCGTAGCTGAGGTTCTCGATGACTTCCTCCGAGGCGACGTAGTCGAGGGCGTTCGTGAAGTAGTCCCCATAGGCGCCGTTCAGGTCACCGTTGACCACCAGCACGCTCGGGGTGTTCATCACGAAGAACGGCAGGTCGTAGGTTATCATATCCAAGTTCTGTGACGTGATGCTGCAGGTCAGCTCGCTCGCGTCACCCGGTACGTCGTTCGTGTTGATGGACAGGGTGGAGGTATAGCTGGCCAGCGATTCCAGCGTCAGCGTGCCGGGGCCGCTCTGGTCGCCGTCAGGCGTGGTGTAGCTGTAGCTCCAGCCGTCGGGCATGTCGCCGGTCACCTCGATGTCGTAGGTGTCCGTCTCAAGGCCGACATTGTCAATGTCAATGTCGAAGGTCACCGTCGATTCCAGCTCGGCGAAGTCGTGGTTCTCTTCCGCTTCTGCAGTAAACATGTAGTCTACTGCCAGCCCGGAAGACTGACACTGGATGACCTCTTCAGTCGTGTTGTTCTGGATCCAGACGGTCACTTCAACGTTATCCGTCTCGATCTCATGCCCCTGCAGTGTGATGGGCCACTCGAACGAACCGTTGAAGGTCTCGGTGTCGTTGGCGTCAATGCTGAACGTTGCGCCGCTGGCGTTGGGGGACATGTCCAGCAGGCTGTGATGCCCGTATTCCTGCCCGGCGTTGTAGTGGTACAAATCCCAGTCCAGGCAGATAAGCGCCATGTGGATGACGTAGTTGCCCGAGACCGCCTCATCCGCGCTGTTCACCGTTGCGACGACCTGCACGGAGCTGCCGGCGGCGCTCGCCATCACTTCGATCTCAACCGGGCTCTCAACATCAATGCGCTGGTTGTACGCACCGGTCAGGTTGCCCATCGAACCGGGATGAAAGTCAACCACACCATCCGCCCAGCAATGCGGGATACCGCTTACGCCGTAATAATTGGCTCGCGCTGAGTGGTAAGCTGAATTGTAGGCCCGGAACGGGTCGCCGCCGGATGTGCTGTACGTGATCATCGCGACGTCGTACGCGGGGTTGTTGTAAAAATCATCGAGGACCAGCGACGCCGGTCCGCAGTAGGGTCACCAGTCCGCCGAAAAGTTCTCGTAGAGAACCTTGGTTCGGGGGAATGCATGGGCGCTCGTCACTACAAGCAGGCCCATCAGGAGGAGGCTGAAAGCTGCGCGTTTGGACATCTCGTTCTCCTTTGCTAAAGCACCGTTCTTCTGTTCGTTTCGTATCCCGGTCCCGGCGCGGGTGCAACATGGCCGGCATTTTACAATCAGTGGTTACTAAGCTAGAGGGTTCGCGTCTGCGATGAAAGCCCCACGGCAGTGCGAGGCCATCGATCTCCCGGACGTATCCTCATACGATAAACTAGTATACTAATAACTCCACTTTCAAGACAAGGGCGAATCATATTCTGTTCGAGTTAGCAATTCCTGACTTTGTGCCACCCTCCGGGGTAACAAACTAAACACGTCATACAGTCTGGTGCAATCCCCCGGGGAGCCGCAGGTTGTTGCGGCAAAGCTTCTCACAGTTGAGTTGGCGCGAAGGAGATCCCTGTCGGACCCGATTGTCGCAGAATACATGACTCGTGTCATTTCCGCGAAATTGACTGTAGAGTGGTTCTTGCAAAGAATCGAACATATTAAGATTTTAAGTACTTGTTTATTCTGGATTCCTGCGAAAGCAGGCAGTATGAAAATGGCCAGCGAGTGTCATTCCTGCGAAAGCAGGAATCCAGGCATGTTTATATACTACAATATGTTAACTATGGAAACCATACGCTGAATCTTATTCTGGTTCTGGATTGCTAACCTGTTATATTCTTGCACCTTGCCTGGATTCACGGCTGTCCCAAACTACGGGACACCGCAAGCTACACTTCGTTCCGGTTCCCGCCTTCGCGGGAATGAGAGTGGGTTCGATTCTTCGACAGTCTTCGCTGAAATGAGAGCCATCGGCCATTTCGATACACAAGGAAAGCTACTCTGGTTCTGGATTGCTAACCTGTTATATTCTTGCACCTTGCCTGGATTCACGGCTGTCCCAAACTACGGGACACCGCAAGCT
>CAZYOC010000265.1:0-5995 GCA_964648415.1 uncultured bacterium
GGAAAAAGTAAAATCCATATGTGCTATGACGACATATTTCCGAGAATGACTATATCGACCTTGAAATGAACGCTTTCTTTATTGAAGGTGGTTACACGATCAACACCGGAATTCCCGGCGTACCATCCATCCAGCCGTACGTGCGGTATCAATTCTGGGATAAGGCGGTCAATGCTGAAGGTAACAATACCTACACTTTCTTTACAACCGGATTCAACTTTTATTTGAATCAGGATAAAACGGCAAGCTTTCGTCTTGACTACGAAAATAACCTGACTTGGCCCGATTACGTGGATAAAGATGCTTCTTTGTTGATCGTTCGTTTGCAGATGGATTTGGAGTTTGGTTTGGACTACTAGTATTCCGTTGCACCAGCTATGATGCTTTCTGAGCTGGTGCAACGGAACACTAGCTCAAGTCATTTGATAGGAGGTTACAGTGAACACCATGTTTAGATCTTTCATTTTTTTAACGTGTATTGTCTTGTTTTTTTCGTCAAACCTGATCGCCGAAACCACCATGTTGACGCCTTCCGATGATATGTACACCGACCCGGATCATCCGGTCGGCCATGCCACCGAAGAATTATGGACGGCGGATTGGTCCCCGCTCAGCAATTACCAGCGCATAAACATGCAGTTTGATCTGTCGGTGTTGCAGGATGCTTCAATTGAATCAGCGACACTTCACCTTTACCGGTTTTTCGGTTGTCCCAGCGGTGACCCAACGACGACACAGATCTACCACATAACTACGGCATGGAGTGAAGACACCTGGAGTGAAAACGTCCATTCTCCGCATGGAGATGCAGTCTGGGCGAACCATGTGTTCAGCAGCAACGGGTGGCATGATATCGATATCACTTCCCTGGTGCAGGCATGGGTGGACGGAGACATGGAGAATCATGGCTTGGTATTTGTGGCTGTTTCCAGCAAGTTCACCAAGTGCTATTCGAAAGAGGCTGTCAATCCCGACCATCGCCCCTACCTGGAGGTTACAACTCAGCAAGCTAGCGTTGAGGACAAGGGGGCTGTAGCTGTTGGGAGCGATTTTGCGCTGGATGCCTATCCGAATCCTTTCAACCCCAGCACAAATGTGCGGCTTTCGCTTGCCACTCATGAAAATGTTCGGGTTGCTGTGTATAACGTGTATGGCGAGATAGTTGATGAGATTCACAGCGGCCCTTTGGCCGCCGGGTTTCATCACTTCAGCTATCACCCATCAGGATTGGCGTCAGGGGTCTACTTCATCCATATGAATGCCGGGTCGCAACGCCTGGTAAGGCGCATTATCATTGTGCAGTAAAGCAGTCAACCCGGATAGTTTACGAGTTTTCATGCTTCGTCAACTTAACCATTGATATAGAATCGGTTTATAAGGACTTCGGCTTTGAATCACTGACTACAGTTTGTCGCCGTCCAATACAACCCGCTGCCGGGGTTGCCAAAGAGGACGAAACTGTCTCCCAAGGTGCGCGCCAAACGGACGGCGCGCACCTTGGGCTATGGCAGCGAACCACTACCGTGGTTCATTCGTGAAATATCAGGGCTGATTTATGATGCAACCGGACATCTTTTTCCTGGAGCCACCCTCTCGTAAAACCCACATTCTGCTTGGTTTGTAGCCGCCCAGGTATTTCCGCAACTGCTCCAACCGTTTCTCTGCGCCTTTCTTTTACTTTTCTGTTTTTCTGTCAACGTGTATAATGAAAATGAACAATCTTTCAGGTTAACCATCAACGAAGCTGTTCGGAGGAAGATATGTACGGCGCAAGAAAAAACGTGTTGATCGGAACAACAGTTCTGCTGTTCGCCCTGCTGCTGGTGGTTCCCGGCTGCGGGAAAAAAGGCGCGGAGAAGCAGCATCCGTCCCTGAAAAAGGTCAAACCCGATGTGCAGCGCCTGGTGGACCGAATCGATGAATTGGCCGACAGCATGGAGAAAATCGCGGTCAAGCTGGGCGACGATATCGCCGACCATGACGTTCCCCGTAGCGATGTTCCGGATAAACTCCGGACCTTCGCGGATGAGAACCCTCACCTTCTCGGCGTAGGTGTGGCGTATGCCCCGCAAAGCGTGCAAGAGCCGAACCTCTACGCGCCGTACCTGAAGCGTGATGAAGCGGGGAACTGGGAACTGGCCCAGATCGAGGAGCAATACGCCTACACGAAGCTTCAGCACGACTGGTACAACCTGCCGATGAACAAAGGCCGGCCTGTCTGGATCGAACCTCACGTGGGCGAGATCAGTGGTGAATACCTCGTGGAAGTCGCCTCGCCCTTTCCCTTGAGTCCTGAGGAAGAGGTCGAACTGCAGGGCGTGTCCATCGTCTCGTTCCCGATCGAGGAACTTCGTCCCTATGTGGATACCGAAGGGATGCTTGGCGAAGATGGTTACGCGTTCCTGCTTTCCAGTGACGGTCGCTTCCTGGCCCATCCCAACCCGAACGTGATGTTCGCGGACAAGACCTTCGCCACGACGAAGGAAGCGATGCAGGATTCAACCTTGAAGGTGGCGATGCGCACCGCGGCAATGGGGGTGGAAAAAGTCACTACCTACAAAGATGGTGACGGTATCGAGTGGACCTATTATATGACTCCGGTAAGCGACACCGGGTGGATCTTTGTCGCCGTCTACCGGTTTGACCAGGTGTAGACTGACGCAATGCCGATTGCAGCAAAGCGCGTTCCAGACGGAACGCGCTTTTTGCTCACCTCCGGCCGCCGTGGATCAGCTTGCGGTGCTTTTCCTGCCACTTCTGCACCCACTCGTAGTCCGGGTGGGCGCGCTCTTTCTCCCGGAAGGCTTTGTCGTGGTGACGGCTGCCCCGGAGCGGCGGTTGAAGGGCGTGCAGCATCTCGTGGTACACGATGAACGCCACCACTTTTTCCGGTACGTCCTTATGGTCCAGCACCGGGTGGATGACGATCAGGTTCTGGCCGGGCCGGTAGGAGCCGAGCCGACGGGTCCGGGCGCGATTCCGCGAGGTGTCGCGTCCCCATGTGATCGCCGCAGTAATCCTGCCTTGAAAGAATCTCTTGTTTACATTGTCCGCGAGCGGGGTCAAGTCGTGATATTGGCCCTTGGTCCGCACCGGGCCTGGAGGGTGGGCGTCCGTGATCGGCGGTGGAGTCAGTGGTAACGGAAGCGTACCGTCTTTGCCCGGCGTCAGGGGCGGAAACGAAGGATCCGGTTGAATGGGCGCTCGTTTGGCGGGTCGCGCCTCGATCCCTCGTACAAACTCCCGCACCTGCTCCGGGACACCGCGCTTGGGGCTGTCGATCCAGCCCGCCAGGGCATCGATCACCTCGCCGGGCGCATACAGAAACCGTAGATGCACACGCAGGCGCACCAGGTCCCGGTCCCGGCGAAAGGAGACCATGCGGACACGGTTTTCCGTGACGGTAAGATGTACGGTTCGCCCCACCCGGGCGGTCAACCGGTCCTCGAGTTTACGGGCCAGTGTGAAGTCGTAAGCAGTGTGTGATGACGCCATGCGATGTCGGACAATTACCCTGTTGGTGTACAAATCGTCTCCCCGAATATAAGGTCACTTTTCTAGATTCACCGAGCATTCTGTTGTACTTTGGAGAACACGGGTTCAACGAAAACCACGAGGAGAATACGAATGCTTCGCCGAATCGTCCTGCTGCTGATTCTGACTGTGCTACCGTTGACACTGACCGCTCGCCCCATCCTGGAGGAGCTGCCTCGTCAGGCGGTGAAGAAAATGACCGGTACGCTCCAAATTCAATTGAAGATGAAACAGGAGCTGCTCGCAGGCGACCGTCAGAGTTGTCCGGCGATTCTGCTGCCGAGGGGGACGGAAGCGGAGGCTCTCGAGTCCATGCTGGTGTTTGTCCATGTGGCGGACTATCCCAGCGCTAAGCAACTTGAAGACCTGCACCGGTTGGACATCCAGCCGATCCTGACCGACTGGATTCCGCCGCTGGCGAACCATCCCAACGGCATCTTCCTGGCGAAAGCGCCTCTCGCGCACGTGGATGAGCTGGCGCTGCTTCCCTGGGTGCGGTCCCTGGGCAGCGGCGAGCAGGCGGTGGCGCCACAGAACGACCGCGCCGCGGTGGAGACCGGCGCGCTGGAGCTGCGGCAGAGCGACGAGATCGGCGTAACCGGCGCAGGTGTACGTGTAGGCATCTTCGATTCCGGCCTGGACACCACCTTCGAGGACATCCCCGAAGCCATTGTCGGCGTGGATTATTCCGCCTGGCCGGACAGCGATTTCGTCATCACCAACACCATCACCGGCCACGGCACCCATGTGGCGGGAACCATCCTGGGACGCGGAACCTTGTCGGAAGGTCACTACGCCGGGATGGCTCCGGACGCCGAGCTGGTATTCATCAAGATCGGCGACGACGCTGAAGCGCTGGAGACTTCCGCGGGCGTGGCGCACTCCTTTATCGCCGCGGCGGACTACTATGACTGCGATATCGTATCCATGAGTTACGGCTACTGGAACGATTTCCTTGACGGCAGCGAAGAAATGGAGCAGGCAGTGGATTACGCTTACGAGCAGGGCGTGCTCTCCTTCCTCAGCGCGGGCAATTCAGCCAACGACCAGTTCCATTATTCCGCCGACCTGGCCGCCGGCGACAGCACGGACCTGATACCGCTGGCCATGTACGGCAGCGCCGAAGGGAATTTCGTGCTGGTCAACCTGGTGTGTTACGACAGCCCGGACACCAGCGTCCACTCGCCGTTCAGCCTGACCCTCTATGATGAGAACCTGGAGACCGTGGACGCCGACCTGACCGAACAGGCGCAGAGCCCGCGTGGGACCGAAAGCCGGATGATCGTCTCCAACGACCTGATCGGCCCGAACCCGACCTACTGGTACGTGCGGGTGACCAACCAGTCGCCGGAGGAGCAGTTCTTCCACCTGTATCTGAACCTGCAGGACCATGTTTCGCCGGACAACTGGGCGACCTATTACTTCGAGGAGGCCGACAGCAGCTACACCATCGGCGCTCCCGCCACCGCAGACAAGGCTATCGCCGTGGCGGCGTACACCTCGAAGACTCAGTGGACCGATTACCTGGGCAATCCGCATACGGCGCAGGGCGAGATCGGCCAGATCGCCTCGTTTTCCAGCATCGGCCCTCGAGTGGACGGCGTGCAAAAGCCGGAGATCGCCGGGCCGGGCCGCTACGTAGCCTCCTGCCGTGACCACGACGCGATCCCGTTGGGCGGGTATTACGACCTGTTCACCGTGAGCAACCCGCCGGACACCCTGGGCGAACCTGCCGATTACGTGCTGATGCAGGGCACGTCGATGGCCTGCCCCGCAGCGGCGGGCAGTTTCGCGCTCACACTGGAAGAAGAGACCGAGCTGACCCTCGACGAGATCCGCCAGGCGTTATTGGAAACCTGCCGGAGCGACAGCTTTACCGGCGATACGCCGAACAACACTTGGGGTTACGGCAAGCTGGACGTGGTCGCACTGTACGAAGCGTTGCATCAGGGCAGTGTCGAGCCGGTGCAGGTGTCCGACGCGTTGCCGGAACGCTTCGCGCTGTCGGCCGCGTATCCCAATCCGTTCAACAGCCGCACGTCGGTCTTGGTGTCGCTTCCGCAGGAATCCACGGTCCGGTTGCGGGTGTACGATGTGCTGGGCCGTGAGGTGCAGCGGTTGCAAACCCAGCGCCGCCCGGCGGGAAGCTACCGGTTCGAGATCGACCTGACCGGCCACGCGGGCGGGGTGTATTTTGTGCACGCGCAGAGTGGGGTGGGAACAACTGCCGCTCAGAAGGTTGTGTTTGTGCCGTAGTGGACCGATTCACAGATTACGAACGATATGTGCCCCGGGCAGCTTGAAGAGAGCGACAGGACTTCTTTTCGCCCCCAACGATGAATCCAAACGGGTGGAGTAGCCATCTACGGTTCTTCGTTGCCCGGGTCTATAGGGTTTCTCGAAAACAATGTCCCATGATGTCATTCCTGCGAAAGCAGGAACCGGAACGAAGTGAAGCTTG
>CAZYOC010000266.1:0-5991 GCA_964648415.1 uncultured bacterium
GATTTTCTGGCGTAAAAGGACGGTTACACAGTGATACAGGCAGATATCCAAACGGGAAAAGGGGTACAGTTACCTTTTCGGAAACAGCATCAAGCACATGATCTGATTAATGGGTGTATCGAAAACAATGTCCCATCGTGTCATTCCTGCGAAAGCAGGAACCGGAACGAAGTGAAGCTTGCGGTGTCCCGTAGTTTGGGACAGCCGTGAATCCAGTCATGTTTATATACTACAATATGTTAACTATGAAAACCAACTATTAAACACTATTTCGGTTCAGAATTGCTAACATTTTGTATTCTTGCACCTTGTCTGGATTCCAGCCCCCGATCACAACATTCGAGGGCAGGCTCTTCGCTGGAATGAGATCGGTTCCTATTGTGCAACAGTCTGTATATTGCGCGGGGATGACATCCTGGGACATGTTTATCGAGTTCCACCGGGCAGTGAACCTTGCTTTGGGGGTGCTACTGGACAGTGAAAGACCTGGTTTCAACACTTTTATTCCCGACACCATCCTCGACCACCACCGTCCAGGTGTATTTACCCGGCGCAAGCGGCTCCCAGGGGGTGTAGAAGATCTTCCGTCGGTCAGGATCGTACACCCAGATGGTCTCCTCGCCGTTGATCTTGAGGGAGCACTTTGCAATATCCACCCCGGCCAGGTCATCACCGATGCGCGCGGCGAGTTCGGGCTGCGGGTTGGTCAGGATGATGCCGTTGCGCGGTGACACCCGTTCGATGGTGGGCGGCTCTACATCGCGTCCCACGGCGAAATCTTCAAACGACAGCGCCCTCGCGCGCAGTTCTCGCCTCCCGTTCTCGCGCAACGTGCCCAGGCTTCTCCAGCGGCCGTCGCCCCGTTCCTCCCGGAACAGCACCAGTGCATGCCGGTCCCAGCCGATCCGGTCGGCGTGGAAGACAAGATCGTACGCTCCGCCGAAGGGATGATCGCCGGGCCGCAGCCGGTACACCGGGGTGATGGTGCTGTCTTCCGGCGGCAGAATGGCCAGCGTGGACGCCAGATTGAACCACAAATCGCCCGATTCGATATGGACCTCCAACATGCTGTCAGGCGAGAAGAAGCGTAACGACCGGGCGGGCGTGGTGGCGGCGAAACGGTAGGCGTTCGAGGTCGCGGCCAGCAGCGAGTCCCGGTTAAACAGCCCGACCTTAAACACGATATCCTCCACCCCATCGCTCGGTAGAGAAGCTCGTCCCAGGAAGCGGCCATCGCCCTGCGGCTGCATGTGGAAGGACATTTCGAACGGCTCAATGCTGAGCAATGCGGCGTCGGCTTCGTGCGGCGCGCCGTTCAGCTCCACTCGCGCGACTTCATTGACGATCTCAACATCCAGGGTGAGATTCCGGTCCGACAGGCGGTATGGCATGTTCGGCGGCGGACCGTTGCCGGAGGGCGACGGCAACAATGCGGCGGGCAAGGCGTAGACCGCCCACTGAAACGACGTCCGGTTGCCGCTCATGTCGGTGGCGCGAATCTCCAGGGAGTGATACCCAGCCCCCAGTTCGTCGCTGTTCAGCACTCCGCCCGGCAGCGACAGGTCGTAGAAAGGCAAACGGTTCGGCTCCAGGTGATACAATCGGCGCAGTCGCTTTTCGCCGCGCCTCTCCATGGCGAAATCGAAGTCCATGCGAGCGTGGCGGTTGATCCCGTACGCGAAGCTGTCCGGCGTAGTGACATGCCGCAGTTCACCGTCCACATACAGCTCAATCCGGCGCATGCCCAGGCGATACCGGAACCCGGTCTGGTAATCGACAGCGTACACGGATACCCCTGCGCGGCCATGGAACGACAGGGTGTCCACCTGGTTGTTGATCACATTCTGCAGGACCGGCCAGAGATCGCCATTGACCTCGCTGGCTCCGTCGAGGGGCGTCAGCACCACCTGCTTGATGCTGGGTGGTGTGGTGTCATCGGTGACAAACCCGGCCAACACGGGATCAAACGCAACCGCCATGCCACGGCGCATCTCAAAATGCAAATGCGCCGGTCCCGCTCCGGTGTCGCCGGCATAGGCCACGACATCGCCCTGCTTGAAGCTGAAGGTTTCCGGCCCCAGGTAGCGTTCGATCTCGTAGGTTCCCGCCGCCTTCTGCTGCTCTCGGACATAGGCTTCCACTTCGGGTGTGAAGCGGTCCAGATGGGCGTACACCACAAGGGTCCCGTCAGCCAGTTGCAGGTAGAGCACTTTGCCGTAGCCGGTGAAATTGACCTTGAGCCGCTTGATGTAGCCGTCGGCGATGGCGTAGCAGGGCCGTCCCGTCACCCCTCCGGTGCTGAAATCCAGGCCGGCGTGGAAACGGGAAGGACGGTATTCGGCGAACGTGCTGGTGAAGACCTTTTCATCGAGAGGCCAGCGGTAGCCGGTGTCGGTATACCTGCTGTCGTTCTGAGAATACGCACCGGCTGTCAGTAAGAAACTCGAACCGACAAGGATGAGTATTGTGTGGACAAACAGTGTTCTGACAAAAAGAGAGAGAAACCGCCTCCGCAGTCGGGAGGCGGTATCGTTAGCTCGTGCTATCATAACAGGTTCAAGGCTCGCTTGGTGTTAACTCCTCGATCTTCTCCCGCACTTCATCCGCATTGCGGTCCTCGGGGAAAAGCATGATAAACCGTTTGTAGACTTCCAGCGCCTGCCGAGGTTCGCCTAGTTTCTCGTGGCACTGGGCGATCATGTAGAGCGCATCGCGGTGCTGGTCGGAATCAGGATAGGCGAAAGCCCGGTCGAACTCGAGCAGCGCCTGCTCGTACTCTTCCATCTTGTAATAACAGAAGCCGATCCGGTACTGGCAATCGTCGGCAAGGTCATGCCGAGGGTCCACCTTCAGCAAGTCACGGAATTCCTCCAGCGCTTGCGTATAGCGTCCCTTGTTCAGGTACCAGATCCCGCTGCCGTACCGGTCCCGGTAGCTGCGGGCCTGGGCGAACGTCGCCAGCAGCAGACTGAGCAGGATCGCAACGAGAATTGTATTCCGGAACGTCATAAGCCCTTCGCCTCAGCGCGTTGGTTTCCGTTAAATGTACTTCTCGTGGGAAGAGGCGTCAAGACGTTAGCGTACAAAACCCCGCCCTTCAGACAGGTACAGAATACCCACTGCTCTCATCCCCGCGCAACTCTCATCCCCGCGCAACTCTCATCCCCGCGCACACTCTCATTCACGCGCACACTCTACATCCCCGCGCAGGCGGGGATCCAGGCAAGGTGCAAGAATACAGTACTTTAGCAACTCAGCAGCAGAATTGGATTCAACGTTTGGTTTTCATTGTTAACATGATGTAGTATATTAATTTACTTGGATTCCTGCTTTCGCAGGAATGACACTCGATTTTTCGCGGTTATAAGACTCGTTGCGGTTATGAGACTCGTTGCGCGTTCTGCGACAGTCTGCTGCGCAGGAATGACAACAGTAGACGTTTATAATTGTCGGTGGAAACAGAACCCGTCGCCGGACGCACCGACGACGGGTGAAGGGGACTGCTAGAAGCCTGGCCGGAAAGTATGATTCAGACATTTCTACAGGAGTAGTCGGTTCTCATTGCTGAATCGCGCGCGACGGAAGCGTTTCATAAACAGCATGATAGCGATAGTGCGTTCGTTGTATGAGAACCTGGATTTGGTCGGCATTTCGTGAAAAGTGGCTTTGCGGCCGGGCTTCTAGCATAGCAAGCTTACAGCCCTCCAGTCTTTTTTCAACCTTTTCACTTCGTTTCAAGCATCTCCATCAAAAGCGGTTCCATCTCGTCCAGCGTCTGTTCGTACTGGTCCATGATGCCGCGGATGGTGTCGGGATCGGTCAGGTCGATACCGGCCACGTCCAGCGCCTCCATCGGGTACAGGCGGCCGCCCAGTTTCAGGAAGTCCAGGTAATCCTGCACTGCCGTTTTATCGCCATTGCGGTAGCGTTGCGCGATGGCTTCGCCGCCGGCGTAGCTGGTGGCGTACACCCACACGTAATACGTCCGGTAGTAATGCGACACACGCGCCCAGCCGACGTGGAACTCGTCATCCAGCACCAGGTCCGGGCCGTAGTATTGTTGCCACAGGTCGGCGTACAGGTCGCCCAGGGACTGCTGGGTCAGGGCTTCTCCGCGTTCAGCCATCTCGTGGGCTTTCTGCTCGAACTCGTGGAAGAAGATCTGCCTCAGGAAGGTCCCGGTAATGTTCTGCATGCGCTGGTTGAGCAGCAGCAGACGCCGGCCCGGGTCGGTTTCCCGCTCCAGCATGTAGTCGATGAACAGCGCCTCCGCCCCTACGGCCGCCACTTCCGCCAGCACCAGCGGGTAATCGGCGGTCTGGAACGGGTTGTTTTTGTTGGCGTAGTAGCTGTGCATGCTGTGGCCCATCTCGTGGACCAGGGTAAACGCGTCCTCCAGCGTACCGCCCCAGTTCAGCAGGATGTACGGGTGCGAATTGTAGGTGCCCCAGGAGTACGCTCCTCCCCGCTTCCCCCC
This sequence comes from uncultured bacterium, assembly GCA_964648415.1. Taxonomy (GTDB): domain Bacteria; phylum Electryoneota; class Electryoneia; order Electryoneales; family Electryoneaceae. The sequence continues at coordinate 4,478 of CAZYOC010000266.1, forward strand.
GCTGGCGTAAACGTCGATCCAACGGTCCTCGATGGCCTGCTTCGCGACTTCGTAGTACTCTTCGCCGAAGGTTTCGCGCCAGAAGTCCAGCGCCAACGCTGTGGCTTCTTCGTAGGTCATGGCGTCGTCCACGTCCGGAATCATACCCACGTAGAGGTCGTACACATGAAAATCGCCGATGCCCAGGGCTTTCTTCCGCAGGTCGACGTAGCGTTCGATCTTGTCGGTGTTGTCGTGTACGGTGGAGATCAGGGTCTCGATGACCTCTTCGGGGACGTTGACCTCGAACAGCTTGGCTTCCAGGGCGGTGTCGAACCCGTGGGCGCGAGCCAGCCAGACGTCTTTCTGGAAGCTGCCGTTGAGGGTCGAGGCGAAGGTGTTGCCGTAGTCGGTGAACGTGCCGAACAGCGCCAGGGCGGCGCGGCGGCGAGCATCGCGGTCTTTCTTCGACACCAGCGAATAGTACAGCGACGGGCTGACTTTGGTCAGGTCGCCGCTCTCGTCACGCACTTCCGGCCACTGGATATCCGAGTACACCATAGCGCCCCAGGCTTCTTTCGGCGCGGCCTGCACCAGCGCACCAGCGGCCAGCAGTTCCTCGACTTCCGTCGAACGGATATGTGGTTTACTGCGTACGATGTCGTCGATGATGGGGTCGTACTCAAGCACGCGCTTGTTCTTGCGGTACTGCTTCAGCTTGCCGTCGGGGATCTGGGCGATTTCCGGCTCCACGAAAGAGGCGGCTTCGCTGACACGCGCTTTCAGGCCGTTGAAGCGGGCGTACATCTCGTTGGCCTTGGCGTCACGGGTATTCGCGTCCCGCATTTGCCCGACGTAGACGTCCATCTCGTACATCAGCTCGTACATATCCCATTGCAATTCGAGGGCGTCGGCGAGGATCTCCGCGGACCTGCCCAGCTTGCCCTTGAACTCTTCCATCGCGGGAATCATGCCTTCGAGCTCTTCAAACGCCTCCTCCCAGGCTTCATTGTCGGGGAAAATGTCATAGATGTTCCAAGTGAATTCCTCTGGGATGTCGTTCCGGTTGTCGTAGTAGAGTACTTCGTCCTGTGCAAATACGGTCCCGTACGCGAGCAGCAGCAACGCGGCCAGGGTCAGGGTCAGGGATCCAGCGGTCTTCATGCCTCTCTCCTGTTCGGTATGTATGGCTCCTTATAGACGAGAAGGTACATCTGCGGCGGGTTGAAGACAAGGAGGGGGTTCGTGAGTGAAAAAGGTAAAGAAAGTAAAAAAAGAAACTGCACATTCCCGCGAAGCAGACTGTCACAGAATCGAACCCGCTCTCATCCCCGCGAACCGCAGCGAAGCAAGCTTAAGGTGTGCGAAGCACAGCCGTGAATCTCCTCCCTGCGAATACCCGGAGGAGATCCCCGCATGCGCAGGGATGACGAAATGTAAACGTCGTGCTGGTAGCCTGTGTTCCCCGGAGATCCCTGCATGCCAGACTGTATCACAATAAAAACCGCTCTCATTCCAGCGAAGGCTGGAATCCA
>CAZYOC010000267.1:0-5976 GCA_964648415.1 uncultured bacterium
ACTGGATTCCAGCCTTCGCTGGAATGAGATTCCTCTCGCATTCTGGGACAGTCTGCTTCGCGGGAATGAGATCCATTGGACATTTTGATACAGTCTGCTTCGCTGGAATGAGATCGGTTCCCATTGTGCACCAGTCTGTATAGCGCACGGCAAACCGGGCCATGCCGCCTGTTTTGTCGACTTTCCGCATAAGTGATTCACAGAAACGACCCGTCGTTGAGATGGACAAGGTACAACGGAATGGTGGGAAATCACTCGGTCGTTTCGCAGAAATCCGGCGAAAAGGGGCGACATTTGTAACGAATCCCTGTATCTTGTGGCCATGCGTAACAAGCGGGAGGTCCTGTGAAGGTCGGCGGCTGCATGGTGGTCAAGAACGAGGCGGATGTGATCGAGCAGGTGGTCCGCTATCATCTGGACGACCAGGAGTTCGATATGTTGCTGGTGGTGGACAACGGTTCCACGGATCGCACCTGGAAAATCCTGCAGAGTATCAACGACCGCCGTCTGCTGCTGTTTCAGACCAGCTGGAAAGACGGTTTTGTGCAGGATGAAGCCACCACAGAGGGCAGCAACCTGTTGTTTGAGAAGCACGGCTGCGACTGGGTGCTGCCCATCGACGCCGATGAATACTGGGTGAGCGAGCAGTTCGGTACGGTGCGGGAAGCGATTTCTCACCTGCTGCCCGATTTTACTGTGTACAACACTTTCGCGTATGACTTCATGATCACCGAGCTGGATGATCCCGAGGAGCCTGATTTTCGCAAACGCATGCGTTACGCCAGGCTGCATCCGACGCCCAAAGCGGTGCTGCACAATCTGGGCGGCAATATCAAGTACATCATGATCGGCAGCCATCTGATCTATCTGCATGACGAGTCGAAGCGACGCGAGATTGGTGTGAAGCCGGAGGTGCTCTGCCGGTATCATTACCGTTATCTCAGCAAGAAGCAGGTGATGCGCAAGATACTTTACAAGGCGGAGGGCTATATTATCCGCACGAAGGGGCAATGGTTGTACGATTCACGTGAAGGATTGCATGGCCGCCATGTACGGGACCACTATTTCGCGATTCGGGAAGGCAATATCGACAAGTGGTATCAGAATTTGGTCAAATCGGAAGACACGATAAAAAAGGGCGTGGCGGCCGGTGATTTTGTGCAGAGGGATGTGCTCGCCCGCCGGTTGTAAGGTGACTCACTCAAATTCTCACTCATCATTTATTCCCAGCACAGCAGACTGTCGCGGAACAGGGTCGGTTCTCATCCCAGCGAAGCAAGCTGTAGCAACATAAGATCTACTCTCATCCCAGCGAAGGCTGGGATCCAGGCAAGGTGCAAGAATATAATAAGTTAGCAATCCAGCACCAGAGTAGTGTTCAATAGGGTGTTTACATTGTCAACATATTGTAGTATATAGACATGACTGGATTCCCGCCTTCGCGGGAATGAGATCCATTGGCCATTCGGATACAGTCCGCCTTCGCGGGAATGACACTCGTTGGGCATTTTGATACAGTCCGCCTGCGCAGGAATTCGTATTCTCATGAGAAGCTGCCATCCGGGGAGGCGAAGAGCGCTTTAATTTCTTACCTTACATTGTTTGAGCAGATGTGTCCGGATGCTCTAATACAATACCTCATCGGAGCGGTAAAAGGAGGAGAACCCCGCCTACGCTGGGGATGACATCACGGGGGCAAGGCTTTCGGAGCATCAGGATTAGCCGGTGGTGCGCCGGCGGTAATGTAAGGAGTAAGATTTGCAGGGTTTGACGAGAACAGTGTCCGCCATCATGCTGATGATGGTGGTGATGGTTTCAGGCACACAGGCTGTTCAGCCGGGCGGGCCGACTCTCGGCGAGCAGGCGGAACAGGCGTTGTCCGCCGGGGATGCGGTCCTGGCGACCGAACTCTACGAGAAATGGCTGGAGGCCAATCCCGGGGATTATGTCGGCTGGTACAACTACGCCTGCGCGCTCGCATTGACCGGTCAGCTTCAGGAAGCCCTGCGGGCTCTCGACGATGCGGCGACCGCTGGCTGGCGTGACGCCGAATGGCCCCAGCGCGATCCCGACCTCGCATTGATTCACGACATGCCCGGCTTCACTCGTATCATCAAACGTATCGAGGATCTGGCTGAAATGGAGCAGGATGTCACGGAGAAACGTGACAAGCCCTACTACACCACCCAGACTCGCCTGGCGCCTTACCTGACCGTGCTTCCCGCCACCTATCGCGAGGACGGCGAGCCGCATACGGTGGTGGTATTGTTGCACGGGCGCGGGGGCGACATGCAGGACCTGCGGGAGTTGCCGGACCGGCTTGCGCTGGCGAATATCGTTTACCTGCTGCCGCGCGCACCCTATACCGTTCGCAGGGGTGTGGAGGGCTTCAGCTACTGGCCGCGCTCCCTGGCCGCTCAGAACAGCGACGACTATGAGCTGGCGCGGATGTATACGGTAGACTGGATCGGCAATGTTGTATCCCACGCCGCAGCGAACCTGAACATCGATACCAGTCACGTGGTGTTGGCCGGGTATTCCCAGGGCGCGTCTGCGGCTCTGCTCATGGCCATGCGCCGTCCGGACAGCATCTTTGGCGTGGCCAGCATTGCGGGCTACATGCCGTATGGGGAGGATACGGCGGAAGCGTTCACCCTGGCGGTGCGGAAGAACGTGAAGCTGTTCATCGCTCACGGTACTCGCGACCGGGTGGTGACTCGAGAGCAGACGCAGCAGATCCGGGAACTGGCGCAGGAGGCCGGGTTGCCGGTGGCGTATCTGGAGACGCCGGACGACCACGAGATCAGCGATGAGATGATCGTCGGGTTGGCGGAGTGGCTCACGGAGGTGCTGGAGCAAGCCAAGCAGGGAGACTGATGCTCAACCGGCTGCAAACCTGGCTGGATCCAACCAAAGAAACCGGCGCGGACTCACGCAAGCTGTCGCGCTGGCTTCGGTGGGGACTGCCGCTCCTGGTGATCCTCGCCTGCCGCATGCCGTACTTCGGCATGGAAATCCTCAATTCCGACGAAGGCCTGTACGCCGCCACCGCACGCATTATGATGGAGGGCGGCGTTCTCTATGAAGACGCCTGGGAACACGCCGCGCCCGGAATCTTCTACCTTTACAAGACCATCTTCTCGATCTTCGGCGCTTGGAACATGCTGGCGATCCGTTATATCACGATCCTGGCGCATCTGGCCGCCGCGCTCCTGATTGGCCGGGATGTACGGATTCGTTACGGCGATGTACCCGGCGTGTTCGCCGGCGTCCTGGCGGCGCTGGCCATCGGTGGCTACCTCCCGCAGGACGCCGTCGCCTCTATCACTGAAATCTTCATGCTGCCCTTCCTGTTGCTGGCGGCACGGTCACTGTACCGTTGGACGGAGACCGGCGAGGGATCGGTTGTTCTCACCGGCCTCTGGATCGCCATCACAGCCTGGTTCAAAATCCACGGCCTGTTGATCCTGATCCTGATTCTGGCCGGCGCCTGGATCGCCCGGTATGTGGTCACACGGAAACGTGTCTTCACCTTCCCGATTTTCGCGCTGTTGGCGTCGGCGGGCTGGTACATTGTGTTGCTGATGCCGTTGCTGTTCGACGGCGGTTTCAACGCGTTTTTCCGTATCTACATCAAATACAACCTGTTCTACGCCGGCGCGGGCGGGTACGACTGGGGCTTTATCGGCGGGGTGTGGACCAAGATCTGGGACTGGGCGCTGCCGCAATGGCTGGCCGTGGCGCTCGCATTGATGTTCCTCACCGCGTATTCCGCCAACCGCCGGAAGCTGCGCTCGAAGAAGATCTTCCTGGGCGGCGCGCTGGTTGGATCGTTTCTGGTAGCGACCATCGGCGGACGGCTGTTCGGGCATTATTTCATCCCCGCGGCGGCGTTTACCGCCTGGCTGGGCGCGGAGGGCTTCGCGCTGCTGTATTGCCAGTCGAGACGCAATCGTATTGATAAAAAATCTCCCCCTGTGAGGGTTGCTCTTGTGGCGATGGCGCTGGGGATCCTGCTACCCATTGTGTACTTTCATGGCGGTGCTTACCGGCATCAGAGATTGATCGAGCTCGACGGCGAACCGTTGAAAAGCCGCTACCCCGACCTCGTGGAGAAAACCCGGGAAGTGACGCCGGAAGACGAGGATATCTGGGTGTGGGGTTTTGCGCCGGAACTGTATGTACTCAGCAAACGAGACCCGGCGAACCGGTTTGTCAAATGCGACTATCTCGTCGGTCTGGTTCCCTGGGTGAATGTTGAGCCACATATCGACACGACGCCGTATATTATTGAAGGGAGCTGGCAACTGCTCGGTCAGGATATGACCCGCAATCCACCGGCGGTGATCATCGATTGCGCGGAAGCGGATTACCAGTATTATGGTAAATACCCGATGGACAATAACGCGCAACTGAAGGCTTTTGTAGAGACTCATTATACGGATTTGGGGCGGTATGACAGCCAGGATTTGCGGCTGCTGGATTATTTCATCGGGCAGGGGCGGTTTTACTTGTTCCGATTATACTTGCGCAAGGATCTGGCATTGAAGCAGGGGCTGATGGAAACGCCTGAAGCGGCGCCCGGGGAGAACCAACACCAGCGACGGCAAGGGAAAGAGTGAACTTTCGGAAAATCGTCAAGAGGATGAAGCACCAGTGGCAGATCAAACTGTATCTGTTCCTGCTGGCGTGCCTGCTCTGGATCTTCGTTGTCATCAACAAAAGCTATGAAACAGTTGTGCCTGTCAAGCTCGATACGATAAATCTGCGGGAAGGCAAATTAGTGGTATCAGATCTTCCGGACTATGTCACGATGCGGTTTACCGGCAGCGGCAAAGATCTCATAATGATGAAGTATTTCAATGAACCACGGTTGGAGCTGAACCTGCATACCATTCAGCATTTTTTCGATTATCCCATCCGTGTCAACCAAGTGATCCTGTCTCCGGAGCTGGATGCGATTCCCATGACGGTGGTTTCGCCGGAGACCGTGAAAGTGGTGCTGGAGGATCTGCTGGAACGGCGGGTTCGGGTAGAACCGATTGTGGACCTTGCCACACAACCGGGATACACCCTGTTGTCTGAGCCGTATGTGCTGCCGGACAGTGTTACCATATCCGGGCCACGTAGCGTGGTGCGCAGGATGCAGAGTGTACAAACCGAGCGAGCGGAATTCTCCAAGGCTCGAAAAACGATTCAGGAGGAGCTGGAGCTGGCGATCCCGGACTCACTGCATGTGACAGCGAAACCCGACAAAGTGCTGCTGACGGTTGAAGTCGATAAAATCGCCCAGCGTGCGATCCGCGGTGTACCGGTGGGGGTGATACGGCTGCCGCGCGGGCGCAACATCACCCTCGAACCCGCCATGCTGGATGTGACCGTAACCGGTCCGGCCAAACGTCTTGCTCGGCTCACCGCCGATTCCATCCAGGCCTATTTTGACTTCTCCCAATGGGATCCGGAAACTCGAGCGTACCCTGTGGAGTTCAATCTTCCGGACGGCATCAGCGACGCTCAACCGGACCCGGAGGAAATCGAAGTGTTCATGGGAGTTGACTCGCCCTGACGTCCCGCCCCAACTTGCAGGCTGCCATTCAAGACGAGTGTAGAACAGCGACTGCGCTTATTGTCTATGAAGCATTTTGTCGCGGAATCGAACCTACTCTCATTCCAGCGTAGCAGACTGCCGCGGAATCGAACCTACTCTCATTCCAGCGAAGGCTGGAATCCAGGCATGGTTCAAGAATACAATATCTTAGCAACTCAGTAACAGGATTGGATGCAACGTTTGGTATTTGTAGTTAATATGATGTAGTATATCAACTTGTCTGGATTCCTGCCTACGCAGGAATGACACTCGTTGGGTATTATGATACAGTGTCTTTCGCAGGAATGACACTCGATGGGCATTATGATACAGTGTCTTTCGCTCTACTCTCATTCCAGCGTAGCAGACTGTCGCGGAATCGAACCTAC
>CAZYOC010000268.1:0-5075 GCA_964648415.1 uncultured bacterium
TAAGTATTTGTTTATTCTGGATTCCTGCTTTCGCAGGAATGACATCATGGGACATTTCATTTGAGAATTACTATAAAATGAAATATAATAAGCGCAATTACTTCTCCTAAAACAAATATAACAAAGAAATAAGCTACTTTTTGAAGCAGATCCACCATGTTATCCCCCTATCTAAGCTTAACTTATGATACTATAGATTAATGATTTTAATATATTATATTCTTCAATCAGTAGGTTTTTCCGTCTTTTCCATACTTGACTCCTATGCATGTTATTCTTCTTACCTACTTCGGAGTTGTTGGAATTACCTAACATATCCATTACAATATGGCTATCCTTAAGGCTCCACTTTCTCTTAATCCCCACCAATACTCGTAAACCATATTCTATTTTTTTTGATTTATCCTCGTCCTCGATAAAAACTTGTATGTCTGGTTTATTTTTCTTATTCTCCGTGATTTGTTTTCTGGCAAAAGTTAAACCGGGACCTATCATTCCATATGCAATGTCTCTATTCAATTTTGTATCTATCTTTCCATAATGAATAATATATCGAATGCTAAAATCGTATCTATTCATATACCTTTTCTCTTCAAAAAATATTATTGATTCAACAGCCGTTTTGAGCGTATCGCAAACGCCTTGAAATTCATCACCTAAGGTTGTCGTGAAAGGAGATAATGCCTTCTCACCAAAGCTATCCCTGAACGCTTCCAACAGATCCGCCAGTTGAAAACTAAGGACGTTGCTGTCGAGCCGACTGCTTCCTATTACATCCCCCATCACAATGTAGTAATACTCTGACATCGGACTCTCCGTAGCAGAATTTATGCTTCGGGTTGGCTTGCAGCAAAACCACTGCTACAATGGCGTTAGTAGCACGAACAATGATACGTGGTGTTCTGCGAAGATGCAAGTGGCAGTAAAAAGAATCCTACACGCTGTCTGGCGTTTTGAGAACTTCACGCAACCTCTCATTCTTCCGATTCATTCAGAAATCCTTCCAGCGCGCCGAACAGCCGGTCGTAATCGCGGTACTCGATGGGGCGTACGGGCAGGGAGTCCAGGATGATGCGTCCCCAGCGGCTGGTAGTGATGCGGGGGTCGCAGATCACCGCCACGCCGACATCGTCGACCGCACGGATCAGCCGGCCGATGCCCTGCCGCAGCTTCAGCGCCGCTTCGGGCAGGGTGTATTCCATGAAGGGGTTGCCGCCTTCGCGTTCGATCTTTTCGCTACGCGCCTGCACCAGCGGGTCGGTGGGGACAGAAAAAGGCAAGCGCGCCACGATCAGCAGCTCCAGCGAATCGCCCGGCACGTCGATCCCTTCCCAGAAGCTGTCCAGGCCGAACAGGGTCGATTGCCGGTTCTGCTTGAAGCGTTCCAGCAGGTTGGCCGTGCCGCCGTCGAGCCCTTGCCCCAGCAGCATCCAGTCCTCCTGCTTCATCCAGGATTTCGTGTAGTCGTAGGCTTCACGCAGCATCTTGTGGGAGGTGAACAGCACCAGCGAGCCGGCGTCCAGCTCCACCGAGAGCCGGTAGGCCAGCCGTCCCACGCCCTTCGTGAACCGCGCCACATCATGCTTGGGGTTGCCGATGAACGACGCCACCGTGATGAAGAGCTGCTCGTTCCAGTCGAAGGGCGAATCGTAAATCGTGCCGCGATATTCCGGCACACCCAATCGGCCGGCGATGTAGTCGAACTTGCCGGCCACGGTCATCGTGGCGGAGGTCAGCACCACCGCTCGCGCCTTGTCGTAGAGGGTCTCCTTCAGCACTTCGCCCACGTTGAGCGGCGCGCCGTACAACCGTACCGGGAACATGGGGTTGCGCGGCAGGTCGTACCAGAAGACGATGTTCTCTTTTTCCGGGCCGGTCAGCACATCCAGCGCCAGGCGGATGGTCTTCACCTCGCCGAACAACCGGTTGAGTTCACCGCCCAGGTCGTCGCCGTCGACCAGGTCCAGCTCAGACTCGCTCATCTCGTCGATCAACGCCTTGAGCTTCTTCTCCAGATCCTTCAGCGCGTTCTTCAGCGCCTGCAGCTCGAAGTCGACGTCCTTGAAGGTCTCGCGGCCGTCACGATACCGCACTCGTCGCGTGTAGCCGTCGTCCGCTCCGGTGTGGTCACTCAGTGTCTCGAACAACGCCCTGGAGAAGTCTGTGGCCGCTGTGTCGGCTTCTTTCACCACCTCCAGCGTCTCCTCCACCGGGTCGGCGTCAGCGTCGCCCCGTTCCAGCGGCGACTTCAGCCAAGCCAGCGCCATGTTACCCAGCCGCACCAGCAGGCCGGTCTCGCTGCGTTTGTCGTAGAGACGGCCCAGCACGCCCCGCACCTGGTTGGCGTGGAACTCGAGCCCGAGGTGGTTGGCCGCCACCGATTCCACATGATGCGCCTCGTCGAGCACCGCGCAGTGGTAGTCGCCGATCACGCCCCCGTCGGTGGCCAGGTCGCTGAACAGCAGCGAATGGTTCACCAGCACCACGTGCGCCGAGAGTACGCTGCTGCGGACCCGGTGCAGGAAGCAGTGCTCCTGGCCCCGGCAGACGCGCGCGGTGCAGAACCCCGATTCCGCCGAAATCCGCGCCCAGACTCCGCGAGCGGGACGGAACCCGGTACACTCCGAAATGTCGCCGCTGCGGGTACGGTTCAGCCAGCGCACCAACGGCAGCAGCGAGATGCGTTCCTCGGAAGTGAGTGACGTGGGATCGGACGTCACCTTATCAAAGCGCCGTTTGCAGATATAGTTACTGCGTCCCTTCAGCAGCACGGCCTTCACTCCCCCGCCGATGGCTTCGTTCAGCGAGGGCAGATCCTTGAAGAAGAGCTGTTCCTGCAGGTGACGGGTATAGGTGGATACGACCACCTTCTGCTCTTCTCGCTCGGCGTGAAGCAGCGACGGCAGCAGGTAGGCGAAGCTTTTGCCCGTACCGGTGCCGCCCTCGGCGAAGAGGAAGCCGCCCTCGGAGAACGTGTCGAGCACCTCGTTGGCCATGTGGACCTGCCCGTCACGCGGCTGGAAACCCTCCAGCACCTGCGACAGGGGACCGTCCTCGGCGAAGAAGGATTCGATGGTGGTCTTGGACCGCTCCAGCCGGTCCAGCGCCGACTCCTCCTCCTCGTCCTTGTACCATTTGCCGATGCGGTTGTCGGGCAGGCGTTCCGGTTTGTCCGGCCCCAGGGGACCGTTGCCGATACTGGCCAGCCCGCCGATAATCTCCCACAAAGCGGTGTCCTGGCCGACCAGCCGGTGCATCTCCTGCAACTCGCCGAAAGGTGTGCGTCTCGCGGCGGCCAACAGCTTCAGCAGCACCTCTCCGGTGGCTTCCGCGTCGTTTACGGCGCGGTGGTGACCGTCGAGAGTCACCTCGCAGTAGTCCACGAGGACATTGAGCGCGAAGGAGTGCCACGTGGGGAAGAACGCGCGGGCGATGTCCAGCGTGTCCAGGATCGCCCCGGGCTCCCAGTCGAGGGCCCGGTCGGCGGGCAACTGGTTCAATTCGCTGCGGATGAAGCCCAGGTCGAAGCCGACGTTCTGGCCGAGGACAGGATCGCCGCCGATGAACTCGATGTAGGGCGCGAGCAGGTCTTCCACCACCGCCGCCCCGTCCAGGTCGGTGTCGGTGATGCCGGTCAGGCGGGTGATCTCCGGCGGCACACGCCCCTCGATGGCGATCAGCTCGCTGAAGCGCGCTTCGGGCTGGCCGCCCACAAAACGCACCGCGCCCAGTTCGAGGGCGCGGCAGGTTGACGGGTCCCCGCCCGTCGTCTCCAAATCAATCGCCACGAACCGGCTCAGTCCCAGCCGGGCGAGTTCTTCCGGGGTCAATGGGTGAGATTCTGGCAGACTCAGTCGCTTGTCTCCGGCTTGAAACAGACGTTGGGGTTACGCGCCGCCCCCGCTTCATCCAACCGGCGCACCGGCGTGGTGTGCGGAGCGGTCTTCAACAGCTCCGGGTCGTCCTTCGCTTCCTGCGCGATCTGCTTCATAATGGTCAGGAAATGATCCACCGATTCCTTCGATTCCGTTTCGGTGGGCTCGATCATCATGGCCTCGTGAACGATCAACGGGAAGTACACCGTGGGAGCGTGGACGCCGAAATCCAGCAGCCGCTTGGCGATGTCCAGCGCCTTGACGCCGTTTTCCTTGAGCTGCCGGTCGGCGCTGAACACGCACTCGTGCAGGCATCGTTCCGGGTGCGGCAGGTCGAAATCCTCCTGCAACAGCACACGGATGTAATTGGCGTTGAGGATGGCCGCTTCGCTGACCCGCCGCAGCCCGTCGCCGCCGTTGGCCAGGATGTAGGTCAACGCCCGCACCATCACCAGGAAGTTGCCGTAAAATGCGTGGATCTTGCCGATGCTCATCGCGTGGTCCCAGTCCTGGTAATACAGGTCGTCGTCCTTGACCACCACGGGGACCGGCAGGTAGGGCTCCAGCGCTTCGGTGCAGACCACAGGACCGCTGCCCGGGCCGCCGCCGCCGTGAGGCGTCGAGAACGTCTTGTGCAGGTTGATGTGCATGACGTCGAAGCCCATGTCCGCCGGACGCGTAATGCCCATCATGGCGTTGAGGTTGGCGCCGTCCATGTAGATCAACCCGCCGGCCTCGCGCACCAGCCGCGAGATCTCCACGATTTCACTCTCGAAAATGCCGAGCGTGTTCGGGTTGGTGATCATCAGGCCTACGGTATCGTCGCCGATCACGTCCCTGATGGCCTCCACCGACAGCACACCGTCCTCACTGGAGGGCACCTCGATCACCTCGAAGCCCGCGAAGGCGATGGATGCCGGGTTGGTGCCGTGCGCGGAGTCCGGGATAATCACCTTGTTGCGTTTCAGGTCGCCCCGGTCGGCGTGGTAGGCCTTCATCAGCATCAGGCCGGTGAGCTCGCCCGACGCGCCGGCGGGCGGCTGCAACGAGACCGCATCGAACCCGGTCACCGTCTTCAACGCTTCGCCCAGCAGCCACATCAGCTCCAGCGCGCCCTGCACCGACGAGGTGGGCGCCAACGGATGCAATCCCGCCCATTCAGGCATCCCCACAATCGCCTCGTTCAGCTTGGGGTTGTAC
>CAZYOC010000268.1:5085-5928 GCA_964648415.1 uncultured bacterium
GGGTAGAAGTCCTTGTCCACATGATGGTTGAGTGTGGACAGGCGCGTGAAGTGGCGGATGGCGTCAAACTCGGAGACTTCGGGCAACGGCGCGGGCTCGCTGCGACGCAGATGCTCCGGCGGCAACGCGCTTTCCGGGACATCCAACGCGGGCGGCTTCACCCCACGGCGCCCCGGCTGAGACAGTTCGTACAGCAGTTTTTCCGGCATTGTATCCTCGAAACGATGGTTCGTGTTGTAACGGGAAAACGTACGCAGAGCAGGCCGGTCTCCACAAGCCGAACTGAGCGGGATGAGGCGGGATAAGTGCGGCATCCGGACACAGGAACCACAGGTTATCATTCTGTCCTGAACACAGGAGCGGGAGACAATCCCTCCCCGCCATGGTGATGATTTCGCTCGAGACAGGCCGACGCTGTCCCGTATATTTCACGAACGAACCACGGCAGTGGTTCTCTGACCTGGCCCGGACACCCCATGAACAAACCACGGTAGTGGTTCTCTGCCATAGCCCAAGGTACGCGCCGTCAGTTTGGCGTGCACCTTGGGAACAGGTTTACCAGATCCTTCAACCCCGGCAGCGGGTTGCATAAAACGATAACAAACTGTCGTCATGTGATTCAAAGCATGGTAGCCCGGACCGCCCTCGGTCCGGGGATAGTACGCGAGTCGTGTCAGTTCCTTAGCGTCGTGTGCGGAGAACTGACACAATAAAACGCACGCATGGCCCGATTTGCCCCTTACCATCCTCGGACGCTTATCGGACACAACAATGGACGACGCAACGGAACAGAAAGAGTACGCAAAACGGACACAATAAAACGCACGCATGGCCCGATTTGCC
>CAZYOC010000269.1:0-5900 GCA_964648415.1 uncultured bacterium
CATAGTTAACATATTGTAGTACATAAACATGACTGGATTCACGGCTGTCCTAAACTACAGGACACCGCAAGCTTCACTTCGTTTCGGTTCCCGCCTTCGCGGGAATGAGATCCATTGGACATTTTGATACAGTCTGCTTCGCTGGAATGAGAGACATCAGAATTCTGCAACAGGCCCTATATGCAACCCGCTGCCGGGGTTGAAAGATCTGGTCAACCTGTCCCCAAGGTGCTCGCCAAACGGACGGCGCAATCCCTGGGCTATGGCAGAGAACCACTGCCGTGGTTCGTTCGTGAAATATCCGGGTTAGACTTCCCACTTGGCGGCAAGGGGCATCCGTCGGCCCGGTCCGAAGGCTTTCGTGGTCACCCGCAACCCCTGCGCCGCCTGCTTGCGTTTAAATTCGTTACGGTTGACGATTCGGATCACCCAGCGCACCGTCTCCGGGTCGAAGCCTTCCGCGACAATCGTCTCGGTCGAGGCCTGTTCCTCCAGGTACAGGTTCAGAATCGCGTCGAGGATATCGTAGTCGGGCAGGGTGTCCTGGTCGACCTGATCGGGCGCCAGTTCGGCGGAGGGCGGCTTGGTGATGGTGGCGTAGGGAATCAGCGCGCGGTCGCGGTTGTACCAGTGCGCCAGCTCGTAGACCATGGTCTTCGGCAGGTCGCTGATCACCGCCAGGCCGCCGTTCATGTCCCCGTAGAGTGTGCAGTACCCCACGGCCAGCTCGCTTTTGTTGCCGGTGCTCAGCAGCATGGAGCCGAACTTGTTGGAATAGGCCATCAGCAGCGTACCGCGAATGCGCGCCTGCAGGTTCTCCTCGGTGACATCAGGCTCCAGCCCTTTGAAGGGTTCATGCAGGTCTTTCATGAACGCGTTAAAAATATCTTTGATGGCGATGGTGTCGCACCGGATGCCCAGGTTGTCCGCCAGCGCCAGGGAATCGTCGACCGAGCCGCTGGACGAGTAGTGCGATGGCATGGTGACGCCTCTGACATTTTCCGGCCCCAGCGCATCCACCGCAATGCAGGCGGTCACTGCGGAGTCGATCCCGCCGGACAGGCCCAGCACCGCCTTCGAGAACCCGGTTTTGCGCAGGTAATCTCTCACACCCAGCACCAGCGCACGGTGGACATCCTTGATGTCGTTACCCTCCAGGTGCGGCATGGCCTGCACCCCTTCGGCGAAGACATCCACCACGGCCACATCTTCCTCAAACCGCTTCAGCTCATGAATCAGACGGCCTTCATCGTCGAACACCATGCTCTGACCGTCGAAGATCAGGTCGTCGTTGGCCCCCACCTGCCCGGCGAAGACAAAGGGCCGCTCCCACTTTTTCGCGTGGTGGGCGAACCGGTTGAACCGGTCCAGCGCCTTGCCCCGGTGAAAGGGCGACGCTGACAGGTTGATCAGCACCTCCGCGCCGCAACCGGCCAGCTCGGCGATGGGGTTGAGGTCGAACCGGTGGGTTTTCTCGTAGTCGGGATCGTTCCAGGCATCCTCGCACACGGATACGCCCAGCTTCACACCCCGGCAATCCAGGATGTCGCAGCCTTCGCCCTCGTCGAAATACCGGTGCTCGTCGAACACGTCGTAGGTGGGCAGCAGCCGCTTGTCGGCGTATCCGCTCAGCTCGCCGTGGTCAAACAGCAGGGCGGAATTGAACAGGCGCTTGCGGTCGCGCCGGACGCTGCCGATCAGGATCGCCAGGTCATCGCGCTGACGGGTCCAGTCACAGATGGTGTCGTGGGCCTGCTGGAGGCGGTCGATGAACCACTCGTGGTTGAGCAGATCCTTGGGCGGATAGCCGGCGAGGACCAGCTCCGGCGCGATCAGCAGGTCGGCGGCGCCCGGCTCGAGAGTATCGAGAGCCTGCTTCAGCCGGGCGAGGTTGCCTTTGGTATCCCCGACGGTCGGGTTGAGTTGTGCGATGGCGATCTTCATGACGGCGCTACTCCCACTCTTTCGCTGCGAGGGCGTGCTGAATCTGTTTGTGAACCTGCTCCAGATCGAGCGGCTTAAGCATATAATCCTGGATGCCCAGCCCACGCGCTTCCTCAAGAAACGCCTCTTCTCTGTGCGCGGTCATCATGATCACCGCCACCTGTTCTGTGCTGCGGAACACGCGGAGCGTACGAAGTGCTTCGATGCCTGATTTCTGGGGCATGTCCACGTCCATCAGCACCACATCGGGCTTCATCTTCCGCACCATTTTGACGCCCTCGACCCCGTTGTCCGCGCAAATCACCCGGTAATTCAGCATGGACAGCGCCTCTTTGAAGGCTTCGACAAAACCCGTGTCGTCGTCAATCACCGCCACCAGCGGTTGTTTCAAAATGCCGGGGTTGGCCTCCTCCGGCTCCATTTTCTCCGTGAGCCACTCCGCCAGCGTCTTTTTCACCCAGGGTGTGGGCAATTTTTCGCGCAGGAACAGCCCTTTGCCGAGGCCTTTCCAGTCCTGCTGGCGAACATCCGCCGGATTGCGCCCCACGATGGCGAACCGTGTGGGCGACAACGCTTCGTCCCGGATCAGGATGTGCAGCAGGTCCACCGCGTGGTAGTCGCCCTGACGGACATCCAGCATCATCAGGTCCGCTTTCTGATACTCGGTGGCGAAGATCAGCTCGAAGTGGTCGTAGACCGACACATCCAGATTCAGCTCCCGGAGGGAGTCGACAATGGTGTCCCGTGTCTCGGAGGGCTGCATCACCACCATGGCGTTGTCGACCGAGATCTTCCGGCCGGTTTTCGGGGACGCGTAGCTGGGATTGAGCGGTGTGCTGAGGAATTCTTCCAGCAGGTCGCGGCCTTTTTCAAACTCGGGCAGGGTGACTTCCCTGTCCTCGACGCTCTTCGGGGATTTTTCCGGAGGCGATGCGCCGCCGCCTTTCACAACGCCTGTGTTCTTCAAATGGGGATGCTGCATGGTGCGTTCCAGTTGATTGACGGTTTCTGTAAGCTACCGGTCTGTACGGGTCTTTGCAACCATGCTCCGGTGAAACGTTCCGCCAGTGAACCGGGGGCGCGTTTCCCGAGTATACCTCGAGCGAGGAGACTCCCTTTACCTCTTCGCCGCTACGACGTACATTAAAAGTAAGAAAACAACGGAGTTCGCCAGTGTTTGACCAGTCGATTATCCCACTCTTTCCTTTGCCGAGAGTGCTGTTTCCCAAGATGATCCTGCCGCTCCACATCTTCGAGGACCGGTACAAGGAGATGGTGCGGTATTGTCTGGAACGGGGGCAGGGGTTTGGTGTGCTGGCGGACGAGAGCCTGGAGGTCGGCGCGGTGGGAGTGATGGGCTCCATCCACAAGGTTGTGAAGAAGTACGCTGACGGCCGCTACGATCTGCTGGTGCTCGGCGGCCAGCGGTTCCGTATTATGGAAGCCGTCAACCTCCTCTCCTTCCCCCAGGGACATGTGGAGCTGATCGAGGACGCGCCCACCGAACCGGCGGCCCGCGACCAGGTGGAGGAGATGCTGAACCTCTACCGGAACTTTATTTCCCGACTTGCGCTGAAGAACACCCAGCGTCAAGATCTGTCGAGCGTTCTCGACGATCTGGACGAAGAGCGCGACATCTCCTATATCATCGGCCAGACCATCGGCATGGACGCTCACCGCCAGACTGAGCTGCTGGCGGTGACCAGTCCGGAGGAACGAGTGCAGCGGCTGACCGGCGAGTTGCAGCGGCTCCGTCATGTCCATCAAATCGCTCGAAACCTGTTCGAAGGCGATGACTTTGACCCTTCCATGAATTAACTTCCTCCAAGAGTCGAAACGCGAACCCAAACCACACCTTGCCACCATGAGCAACTCCATCCTGTTGACCGGGATCGGGTGGCTGGCCGGCGCAACAACGTCGCCGGACGCCGCACGTCCCTGTTGCATTGAGCACCTTGACGCCGACAGTCTGTGGATTCGGGACGGCTCCATCGTCTGGACAGGGCGCGAGACGGATTTCCCGGGAGCTGACGATGTGCAGCGAATATCGTTGGAAGGCCGGGGCGTGACCCCCGGGCTGATTGACTTCCACGCTCACCCTGTGTTTGCCGCGACTCGGGAGGACGAGTTCGAGCTGCGCACCCGAGGCGCAAGCTACAGCGAAATCGCGGCGGCCGGAGGCGGCATCCTTAATTCCGTGCGCAAACTGCGAGACACGCCGATAGACCAATTGATCGACAACGCGCTGCCCTACCTGCGTGACGCCCTGGCGCACGGCACAACCACCATGGAGGCGAAGAGCGGTTACGGGCTCTCCACCGAAGCGGAAATCAAGATGCTGGAAACGGTGCGGGAGCTGGCAGAGCGGCAGCCCGTCGATCTCCTTGCCACCTTCCTGGGCGCCCACGAGTTCCCCCCGGAATACCGTGAAGACCGCGAAACATACATAGATCTGTTGATCAACGAAATGATTCCCGAAGTGGCGGTACGGAAGTTGGCGACCGCGTGCGACATCTTCTGCGAGACGGGAGTGTATTCGGTGGAGGAGGCGCGGCGGATCCTGACGGCGGCAAAAGAGCACGGCCTGGCGATCAAGGTGCATGCCGACCAGCTTACTCCCCTGGGTGGAACGAAACTGGCGGCGGAGCTGGGGGCGCTTTCCGCTGACCATATCGAATTCATTGACGAAGAAGGCGTGACGGCATTGGCGAAGAGCGGCACAGTAGCCGGGTTGTTGCCGGTGGCGGCCCATTTCCTGCGCATGCAGCAGGATCCGCCGGTGCGGGCCATGATCGAGCGGGGCGTGGTCTGCGCGTTGGCCACGGACTTCAATCCGGGCAGCGCCATGTCGCCCAACATGCAGATGGCGCTGCACCTGGGGGTGATGCGGTTCCGGATTACCGCTGAAGAGGCGTTGTGGATGGCGACCGCCGGCTCCGCACGAGCGCTGGGCCTGACCGACCGGGGCTGGATCGGGGAAGGTGCAAAAGCGGACCTCGTTGTCTGGAATGCCGGCAGCGTGAAATTGCTGCCCTATTATTTCGGGATTAACCTGGCGCATCGGGTGTACAAAGAGGGGCAATTGGTCGCTGAAGAAGGCCGGGTGGTCGCATGATCCTGCTGGGCGCATCCGGCTACCATTTCAAGGACTGGAGCGGGGCGTTCTACCCGCCGGAGCTGGACAAAGCCCACTGGCTGGAATACTACGCGCAGCACTACAGCTGCGTGGAAATCAATTCGACCTATTATGGCGTACCGAAGCGGGAGACGGTGGCCCGGTGGGCGAGGCAGACGCCGGACGGGTTCGGTTTCTTTGTCAAGCTGCACGGAGATACGACCCATAAACGTGAGACCGGGGGCGAGGAGATCGCGGAGCTGCTGGCGGTGTTGCAGCCGCTACGTGACTCCGGCAAGCTGCTGGGTCTGCTGGGGCAGTTTCCGGCGTCGTTTCACCATTCCCGGGAGGCGCAGGATTATCTGCGCTTGGTTATCGGTCACACGGAGGGTATAAAAATTTTCATAGAGTTCAGACATGGCTCATGGGATACCGACGCCACGGTGGAGTTTTGCCGTGACATCGGCGCGGGTTGGGTGGCAGTGGATTTACCCCGCATAGCAGGCTTGCCGCGTCCTCGTCCGGCAGTGACGACGGATACAGCGTATGTGCGTTTTCACGGGCGCAACTCCGCGACCTGGTACGATCCGGGCCGGGGTGACCGGTACGACTGGCTCTACAGCGACCGTGAGCTGCGCGAATGGCGTCCACGACTGGACGCGATGGATCACCGCGCCGAGAAAACATATCTGTTTTTCAACAATTGTCATGCCGGGCAGGCCATCAAGAGTGCGGAGAAGATGCGCCTTATGCTCCGGGACCACTACGAGGTCTTTTAGTGCTCCGTTGCACCAGCTATGATGCTTTCTGAGCTGCGTCATTTGTTTCAGGACAAGGCGCA
>CAZYOC010000270.1:0-5892 GCA_964648415.1 uncultured bacterium
AATGGGATCACTGAAACAAAGGCTTTATTGGCTATCACCGTTATTACAATTGCCCCCAGCGGAAAAGAGTAGCAGTCCCATTTTCTTCCCGACCTCTCCCGACTTGCTCGCAACCGGTATCGAGTGATGAGATGGCATGGTTCATGGTGTGTGTGAGTGGGCGTTCCGAATGCGGTTACCGGCAAATCGGGCAGCGGAAAAGAGTAGCAGTCCCATTTTCTCTCCGCGTCAGATCACGGACGAGACGCCCGTGCTACACCCGCCCCATCGTTGGCCGGGATCCAGACGTGTGTCAAGAATGAGGGTGTTGGCGTTGCCGCATCAGGTGCTGTACTCCGCATTGATGCGCACGTATTCGTAAGAGAAGTCCGCCCCCCAGGCGGTCGCCTTGCCGTCGCCCGCTCCCAGGTCCAGGTGGACGTACAGATACACCGCCCGCATCATCCTTTTTACCGCTTTCCGGTCGATCTCCAGCGGCTGGCTCTGGCTTAGAAGTTGGACGGTTCTTTTGGCCGTGCCCAGATAGAGGTCCGTCTTGTCGGGGTCATAGTCCACGCCCGCCCGTCCGGCCGCGGCCACAATCCGGCCCCAGTTCGGATCTCGCCCGAAGAAGGCGGTCTTCACCAGGCTCGAATCGGAGATGGTCCGTGCGATTTTTCGCGCCGCTTCATCCGACGGCGCTCCGCGGACGTCGTACTGGATCAGCTTGGTCGCGCCCTCGCCGTCGGATACGATCAGTTTCGCCAGTTCGGTGCAGTGATCGGTAAGTTGTTCCTTGAAGATGGTGAACGCTTCGCCGTGTTCTGTGATGCGCTTCGCGCCGCTCATGCCGTTGGCCATCACACCGACCATATCGTTCGTGGAGGTGTCGCCGTCCACGGTGATCATATTGAAAGAGTCCCCCACGGCTTCCCGCAGGGCCTCGTCCAGCAGTTCCGGCTCGATGTCGGCGTCGGTGACGATGAAACCCAGCATGGTCGCCATGTTGGGATGGATCATCCCCGACCCCTTGGCGATGCCGGCCATGCGCACCTTCGTATTATCCAGTTTGAAGCTGCTGTAGCTCTGCTTGGCGAAGGTGTCGGTGGTCAGGATGGCGTTGGCGGCGAGTTGTCCGGCGATTTGCTCGTCGGACAATTTCTTCAGGTTCTCACGTATGCCGTTGGCGACTTTCTCCGTGGGAAACGTCTGCCCGATGATACCGGTGGAGGCGATGATCACCAGCTCGGGATCCATATTCATGGTTTCTGCTGCCGCCGTGACCATGGCCTCCGCCCCTTTGCGGCCCTGCTCGCCCGTGCAGGCGTTGGCGTTGCCGGCGTTGATCACGAAGAGCTGCGCCCGGCCGTCCCGGATGTGGCGGCGGCTGATCTTGATGGGCTCGGCCACGACGACATTCTGCGTGAACACCGCCGCCGCGCTGGCCGGGACCTCCGAGTAAATCAGAGCCAGGTCGCGCCGCTTGCTTTTCACGCCGGAATAGGCTCCCCACACCTTGAAACCCTTCACATCGGTAAGGCCCTCGGTGATTTTTTCGCCACCGGGAATATCGGGTGTCTTGGGAGTGTTGCTCTTCTTCTTCGGTTTGTTCGTCATGGGTTGATGGGTCCCTGGGTAAGCCCTGTTGTCTCGTCAAGGTCAAACATCAGATTCATGTTCTGGATCGCCTGTCCGGCCGCGCCCTTGACCAGGTTGTCGATAGCGGCGATGGCGATGACACGGTTGGTGCGCGGGTCGTGGGTGGCGTAGATGTCGCAATAGTTCGAGCCGCGCACATGCTTCACCGAGGGCGGTTCCTTTACCACCCGTACGAATGGCTCATTGCGGTAGAAACGATTGAAGACATTACGCACCCGGTCCGCGTCAAGGTCCACCGCAGGTTCGCTGTAGGTGGTCGTTAAAATGCCGCGATCAATCGGCAGCAGGTGCGGCGTGAAAAGCACCTGCACGGAATGATCCGCCACCCCGGACAACTCCTGCTCGATTTCCGGCGTATGGCGGTGATTCATGAGGCCGTAAGCCTTGAAATTGCCGAACACCGAGGGGAAATGGGTAACCGCCTTGGCTTTCGCGCCTGCACCGGTGACGCCGGATTTGGAATCCACCACGATCCCCTGCGGCTTGACCAGGCCCTCCGCCAGCAGAGGCGCCAGCGCGAGCGTCGCCGAGGTGGGGTAGCAGCCGGGATTGGCGATCAGGCGTGCGCCGGGGATCTGCTTGCGATGCAGTTCCGGCAAGCCGAACACCGCCTCCTCCAGTTGGTTCGGGGCGACATGCTCGGTCTCGTACCATTGCTCGTACACCGCCCGCTCACTCAGCCGGAAATCGCCCGACAGGTCCACGATGCGAAACGTATCCAGGCCATGATCCCGTACAAACGTCATGGAGACACGGTGAGGCAGCGCCAGGAACACAAGGTCCAGCGTGTAATTGCCGATGTTCTCCAAGGGTTCAAGGGGACGGTCCTCGATCCCCTGGAACGCTGGATGGACGCTGCTGAAAGGCTCGCCGGCGTGGGATTCTGAGGTGATGACCTCGATTTTCGCGTTTGGATGACGACTCAACAAACGCACCAGCTCGCTGCCGGTGTAGCCTGTTGCGCCGATGATGCCGATCCGAATGGGGTTGGTGCTCATGCCTGCCCTCCTTCCGGCGCGGACTCACCTGTCAAGTTGAGGAAGGTGTCGATTACCGTATCCAGATCTTCCCGGGAGATGTTCAGCGGCGGGAGGAAGCGGATCACGGTATTGGCGGTACAGTTCGCCAGTACGCCTCGTTCCAGCATCTTGTTCACCAGGTCTTTGCCCTCGAAATCCAGCTCGACGCCGATCATGAGCCCGCGTCCGCGCACCTCGACAATCTGAGGATAGGTTTTCATGGCGTCGGTCAGGCGTTTCATGGCCCTCTCGCCGAGCTCGGCGGCTCGCGCTACCATGCCTTCCTCGTCCATCGCTTCCAGCGCCGCATTGGCGGCGGCGCAAGCCAGGGCGTTGCCGCCGAAGGTCGTGCCGTGGTCGCCATAATCAAAAGCGCGCGCAACCTCTTCGCTCGCCAGCACCGCTCCAATGGGCATACCACCACCCAGGGCTTTCGCCACCGTCACGATGTCCGGCTGGATGCCGGCGTGCTGGAAAGCGAAATGCTTCCCGGTCCGGCCGATGCCGCACTGGATCTCATCGAGGATCAGCAGTGCGCCGTGCTGGTCGCACAGTTCACGGATACGGCGCAGCTCCCTGTCGCCGGTGATTTGTACGCCGCCCTCGCCCTGGACCGGTTCCAGGAGGACGGCCACGGTCTCGCCGGTCATCGCCTCTTCGAGAGCGTCGAGATCGAGAAACGGGATGCGTGTGAACGCCGAAGAGAGCAGCGGTTCGAAGGACTTGCGCTGCTTTTCGCTGCCGGCGGACAGCGGCCCGGTGCTGCGGCCGTGAAAACAGTCCTCGAATGCGATAATGTTGCCGTCACGCCCGGCATTATGCGCTCGCTTCCGCGCCAGCTTGATCGCGCCCTCCACAGCTTCCGTACCGCTGTTGGTGAAAAACACCCGGTCCATCCCGGCCCATTCGGTCAGGCGTTTCGCCAGCTCCGACTGGGGTTCGGTGTAATACAGGTTGGACACATGAATCAGTTTGCCGGCCTGCTCCCGGATGGCGTCGACCACCTTCGGGTGGCAGTGCCCCACCGAGTTCACGCCGATGCCGGAGAGGGCGTCGATGTACTCTTTGCCCCGGCTGTCACGAACCCGCGCCCCACTGCCGCTGACCAGGGTGATCGGGTAGCGTTTGTAGAGGGGAAAGTGGTGGTTCTGCTCGAGTTGCTGTGCTCTGTCTGGTGCTGGTTCACTCATGGTTCGGAATAATCCTTGTTCCTGAGGTTTCGTTGGTGAGCAGGACTTTCAGCATGTGGTTCTCTTCCATGCCGTTGACGATGTACGCGGCGTCAACCCCCTGCTCGAGGGCGATCAGGCAGGATTCGACCTTGGGAATCATCCCGCCCTGGATGATACGGCCGAATTCTTCCTGGGCCGCGTGGGCCGTAAACTCCGGGATGAGAGATTCGGGTTGGTCGATGTCAATATAAATGCCCGCGACGTCGGTCAGAACGACATACGCGACCGCGCCGAGAGCGCCTGCCATGTGCCCGGCAAACATATCGGCGTTGACATTGTAATCCTGCAAGTCTTCTCCAACCCCGATCGGGGCAATCACCGGAATGTAGTCGTTTTCCAGCAACACGTGAACCAGGTCGGTGTTCACGTTCTGGACATCTCCCACCTGCCCCAGATCACTGCGCCGGACTTTCTTTCCCTGGCGCTCCCTGTGAATTCGTTTGGTGGCGGTGACCATGCCGCCGTCCTTGCCGGACAGGCCTACGGAACGGTAGCCGTTGAAACTGATCAGCTTTACGATCTCGCTGTTGACTTTGCCGGACAGGGCCATTTCCACGTAGCCCATCACCGTGGGGTCGGTTTTCCGGTGCCCGGCGACGAAGCGCGACTTCACACCGACCTTACCCAGCAATTCGCTGATCACCGGCCCGCCGCCATGCACCACCACCGGCTTCGCGCCAAGCTCTTTGAGGGTGCAGATCGAGGAGATGACATGTTGCTTGGCGGCGTCATCCACCATGGCGTTGCCGCCGTATTTGACCAGCACCACACGATTGCGTATGTGATCGACTTTATCGCTGACGAAACCCCGTTCGGAATTGGTCGGCGTGTGTCCCTCGTCGTCGCCGTTGCCATTATTCTCAATCCACTCGGCCACTTCCGGCGCATGGGGACGTAACCGGTCGGCCAGCTCCTTGCGGCGCTGGTGTGCAGACTCCGGGTCGGGTTCGCTGAGGATGTCACGGAGTTCGGCGAGAGTCTTCTCCCGAAGGTCCGGATCCAGTTTTTCCAAAGGTTTGATGGGAGATCCCAAGTTTGCAGTTCGCTTGTCAGGCGGGAGCCGCCGCTGTCGGTAAATCAGGACAGGGGAGCGGGGAAACTCGGAGAAACGGTATACCACCCTGCCGCAACAGGGGTTCTGAAACGAGGACGTACCGCTCCCGCAGTCGTTTTTCGGTAAGAGAGTAGATAATTCAGCAACAATAATCAAGTGCAAAAGCGGTACAATTTATTGCATCGAAGCAGTTTACTAATAAATCTTACTATTCAAATAAATATGAATTCAGCGTCATCTATTGTCATTTACTGAGGCTGGAAGGTTTAGTCCCCTTAGAGCCGGAAATGGAGGAGATCCCCGCTTTCCAGACTGTATCACAATTGAAACCACTCTCATTCCCGCGAAGGCGGGAATCCAGGCAAGATGCAAGAATACAATAAGTTAGCAATCTAGAACCAGAGTAGTGTTCAATAGGGGGTTTTTATGGTTAATATATTGTAGTATATAAACATGACTGGATTCCAGCCTTCGCTGGAATGAGATTCCTCTCGCATTCTGCGACAGTCTGTTTCGCGGGGATGACATCGTTGTGCGCTGGATGACATGGTTGTGCGCTGGATGACATCGTTGTGCGCGGGGATGATATCAGCCCGGCTATTTCACGAAACAGGTTGCATGGCCCGGTTTGCTATGCGCTTCAGGGCGGTCTGACATCATAAACAGCGATGGATAACGCCGGACGGATCTGCGGTTAAGGCATAAGAGCAAGCCGGGATAGAGGGATGCTTGAAAACAATGTTTCGTTAGCCCAACTTTCGCGGTCTCTCTGGCTCTCATGCGAAAAAACGCTAAATTTGCGGTTTTCAATAGATTTTGGTCTTAGTGGTCCATTGCGCCAGCTATGATGCTTTCTGAGCTGCGTCATTTGTCTCAGGACAAGGCGCATCTTTACAGACATAACGGGTTATTTCAAAAAGATGGAACGCAGTCACGAGGCAAATGACGC
>CAZYOC010000271.1:0-2465 GCA_964648415.1 uncultured bacterium
ATTCCAGCCTTCGCTGGAATGAGATCGGTTCCTATTGTGCAACAGCCTGTATAGGTGATTTTGCCGTCACGGACCAGCACCGCCTCTACTGTTGGATTATCGGGGTTCATGGTGTAGATGATTCCGCCGTGGATCAACAGGCTGCTGTTCTTCTGGCCGTCGCAGCCGACGAAGATCAGGATGGTCAGGAGTTCGAGAACCAGGATGTGTCGGCTGATGCGTGGCATGGCTCCTCCTTGTGCGGCATCCGTCGGCAATGGGGCAGGTCAAGGGGTTATGGTTCAAATGGGTACAATGAGTATATGTTTGAAGCGCGGAAAAAGCCAAGGTTGCAGCCGACATGGCTGTGGTTCCTTGTTGCTGGAGGGCATGGGTTATGAGAAAACCCGTCCAGGTATGTCCGGGCTGCTTTCGACCGGCGAGGGCGGCGGGTCTTCTAAACAAAACCCCGCCCTTGACAACAAGGGCGGGGCACAGTCTATGGTCCATTTCACGATGTGAAACGATGCTTCGGTACGACAGTGCTGCCACAAACGGTGAGTTTAGAACTCCACCCAATTGGTGGCCGGCTTGAAATACAGCCGCAAGCCCAGCTCTACAAACATACCGCTGTAATCGGCTTCCAGCTTCCGGTTGCCGGTTTGCGGCCAGTAGATGATCTCTTCAGCGCCGGTTATGCTGGTATACGACAGCTTTGGCACAGCACCCATACGATAACCGGCGAGGAAGTGCACGGCCCAGCGCTCGAACAGGTTCAAGTCGGCGCCGACACCACCAATGAACCCAAAAGTGCGGCCGCTGGCGTCAGAGAACCGCTGGCCGCTGGTGGCCGCCAGGTCGGCATGTGCGTTGATAATGGCCGGCCCAGCGGTCAGGTTCATGTCGAACCAGTCGGTAATCGGGAACAGGTACGCGCCCAGCATGGAAAACTCGCCGGCGCTCACCAGCAGTTCCGCTTCGCCGTTCGTCGACCACGTTCCGTACGCACGGTCTTGACCCAAGTGGTTGTATCCAAAGGTCCAGCGGAAATGTTCGTGGCTGCGATACAACAACGCGAAGCCAAACCCGATCCCGTTGGATGCTTCTTCATCCATGGAAATGCCACTCCAGCCATTCGCCATGAAATCATTGGCGTCCGTCATGCTGTACATGGCAAACGCACCGCTGAGCTGGACCCCGTATTTGTGAGGAAGTGGCTCTTCTTCCTTCTGGAATACGGATACCTGTTGGGCAGCGACCTGCCCGACGACAAACAATACTAGCAACATCCCGGCAAGCAGCCCGAATCTTCGTGACATGGATGGCCTCCCACTTGGTTCCTTGAATGCACGCGGCGTCAACGTATCGGCGGCCCCACCGCAGGTGGCCGCACCGGCTGCTTTTCCGTGCGCGGCCCCAGACGTTACGCCGGCTTTACCCGAAACTTGGATAAGGTACGATTAGGACATCCCCTTTGCAAGAGTAGATGCCGTATGAACACCACGGGCGTACGCCAATAAAATACAGCCGTTGTACACCAGCCGGCTCAAGTCTCTCGTGCGCCGCACCTTATGAATACGTAAGCGTTTTCGTTGTCTCATCCATCGCGGAGTTTCGCGGAGAAAGTCCAGCCAGCCGGCCCAGATTGCAAGGATCCGCTTCGGCCTCCCAGAGGCGAGCTCCACCAGTCCGATCCCATTATCAAGCAGGAAACGTACGGGAAGCAACCGGATCAACGAGATCGTGTCCCGGTTTTTCGCTAAAGTGATCAGGCTGTTGCGATGGTTCAGGAACATCTTCATCCAGGACTCGTACCCCATCGTCCCGCCGCCCAGATGATGTACTACCCCCTTCGGCGCGGACAGGATACGCCAGCCGGCGATCCAGGCCCGCCAGGCCAGGTCGATCTCCTCCTGGTGGGCGAAATAGGTAGAATCCAGCAGACCGATCTGTTTCAAGGCTTTTCGCCGCCAGAGACAAGCAGTGCCCGACGCCCAGAAAATCTCCCGGCTCTCGTCGTACTGCCCCTCGTCCACCTCCAGCGCTCCGCCGATACGACCCAGGGCGAAGGGATAACCATACGCGTCGATCAGACCGCCCGCTCCGCCCGCGTAATCGAACCTTCCCGCCTCAATCATGGACAGGATCTTGGGTTGCACGGCCGCGATGTCGCCGGAAGATTCGGCCACCTGGAGAATCGCACGAAGTGTGCCGGGTTGGATCCGGATGTCGTCGTTGATCAGCCAGACCCATTTCCCGCGGGAGGCGCGAATGCCGAAGTTGCAGCCTCCGGCATAGCCACGGTTGACCGAGGAGTGCAGCACACGGACCCAGGGGTGTTGCTCGCCGGCCAGAGCGGAGGAGCCGTCCGTGGAGGCATTGTCCACGAGAATCACCTCCACCGCGTCGACATCGGCGGCTTCCCGCTTGAGGTCGTCAAGAAGGTTTAACAGGTTCTCCGCCCCCCGCAGGTGGGGGATGATCAC
>CAZYOC010000271.1:2565-5857 GCA_964648415.1 uncultured bacterium
GGCGCTGCGGTCGTGGGGATTGTTCTCCACCCAGCCTTCCAGCAGTTCCACCGCCTTCGCGGTATCGCCCTTGCCGATGTACGCCTGCAGCAGACCGCCGGTCGCGCCGCCGTCCATCGGATTGGCCGCCTGAATCTGGTTGTACAGGTCAATCGCTTTGTCGTACTGCTTCGCCCCCAGGTAGAACGTGGCGATTTCCTGCTTCTGTTTGGCCGTCAGGTTCTCGCGCCCCTCGAGCCCGGTTAACAGCTCCTGCATCTCGTCGTACATCCGGGCCCGATCGTAGATACTCGCGATGTTCAGGATCTCTTCCACCGTGGGATCGTCGCCGAGTTGGCCTTCGACAATTTGCCGAGCCCGCTCCTTGTCCGCTCCCTCGTTGAACTCCAGCATGTACATGGCCGTTTCCAGATCCTCATCCGGCGTCGTGCCCGGCATATCCAGGGCTCGCTCAAAGCGCAGCGACGCCGCCTCGGTGTCGCCCAGCTCCGCATACAACCGGCCCAGTTGCAGCAGAATCTCACGGTTGGACATCGGCACCACCGCTTCCGGGATGTAATGATCCATCAGCCGGAGAGTGTACAGCGCCTTCTCTTTATGTGTGAGCTGCTCGAAGTTGTCACCCCACTGGTCTTCCGGGATCCCGCTGTTTTCCTGAAGTGGCTGGCGCATATGGTCGTTGTAATACTCGTACACCAACTGCAGGAATCCGCTCCGGTAGTTCTGGAGCAGCTTCAAGACGTTCGGGAACAGGTATACGTCCGGGTCATCCAGGTTCCGGTAGTTCTCGGCGTAGTTGTGGAACAGGTTTTCGCGAAGCTGTTCTTCGTCGATGGCGACCCGGCCGACGCGCTCCGTCTTCAACTTGAACGCCAGCCCTTCCATCGCCAGGTAGGGACGCAGGCCCAGCTGGTTGGACGTGGAAACCGTGACCGCGAAATAGATCGGCTTCTGCCACCGGTTCTGCTGAATGATGTGCAGGATCATGACATCCTGCACCTTCAGGAAGTTGTTCTTGCCCGGCTGGTCGCTTTCGTTGAACGGAACATACAGCGTGGCCGGGACATCCCACTTGATCGAGCCGCCGTCGGGAATCGGCACCTCCATCGCCTTCTTGCCGTCGGGGAGGTAACGGAACTTCGCGGTGGAGCGGGTCATCGAGGTCAGCACGTTGTCAATGAAATCGTCCGACAGCGAGATCGGTACTTTTGGCTCTTCGTCACGAAGTTGCTTGATGTACCAGTCGGTATTGAGCAGGCTGAGGTTGACCACGCGCACGTCGGTCCGGATGCCTTCCACCACCTGCAGGTACCAGAGCGGGAAGGTGTCGTTGTCGCCGTTGGTGAAGATGATGCCGTTGGGTTCGCAAGTGGCCAGCATGTTGTAGGAATAATCCCACGCGACGAAATTGCCGCTGCGGTCATGGGTATGGTAGCCCTGCGCGCCCATGTTGATGGGTACGACCAGTAAGGCAAACGCGGCCACTGCGAACGCGACGATCTTTCGTTTATGCGCCGCAGCCTTGCTCATGGTATCCACAATGGCCTCGTACAACGCCACCATCCCGATCCCGATCCAGATAGCCATCGCCCAGTAGGAGCCGACGTAGGCGTAGTCTCGTTCTCGAGGCTGCGGGTTCGGCTGGTTCAGGTAAAACACGATCGCCAGACCGGTTATCAGGAAGAGCATGGTAACGACAACCGCACGCTTGGGATCGCGCCGGAAATGCCAATACGCCCCCACAAAAGAGAAAACAAACGGGAACAGGAAAATCGCCCTCTTCCCCCGGTTGTCCGGTTCACCTGTCCAATACTGCCACTTGACATATCGGGTGTACATTTTATAGATCTGGTACGACCAGAAGGGTGCGGCGCGCTCCAAGAGGCTCAACCTCAACACTTTTTGAGCACCCAGCCGGACCATGCGAGGCATGGGCTGATACGTCGCTGCCGCTTCCTGTCGCTTCACCGCGGCTTGCTGGAACTGGCCCTGCTGAGCCAGCGCTTTCGCCTGGCTTATGAGCTGGCTGTAACGTGCCTGCGCCTGGCGAGCCTGCGAACGCAGATACTGCTCGTATTCCCGGCTGATTTCCTGGACTTCAGCCGGGCCGGCCGCACCGTACTGCTCACGGTTCAGGTAGCTGATCAGCCGATGAATGGTGTCCGGCTGGTTCTCATTGATCACCGGCTTGAGGTTCGACCGGATGTAGATCATGGTGTAGCTGGAATAGCCGATCAGCACGAGCATGATGCCGGCCATGATCAGCGATACCAGGGTTTTGTGAGTATTGATGGCGACAAACAGGATCGCCACACCGATCAGGACACCGAGAGCCAGCCAGAACGGTCCCATG
Source organism: uncultured bacterium (assembly GCA_964648415.1). Classification (GTDB taxonomy): domain Bacteria; phylum Electryoneota; class Electryoneia; order Electryoneales; family Electryoneaceae. Next base: position 4,919 of record CAZYOC010000271.1, read on the forward strand.
CTGAGAACCAGGGGCACACCCGACACCACGCCCGGATAGACTACCAGGATGGCCGCAAAGGAGATGGCCACGGCGAGGACTAAACCTTTCCAGCTGAAACGGTATTTCTGGAAATAGATCAACAGGGCAATGGGACTGAGCGCCAGAACGTTCAACAAGTGGATCCCGGTGGATAGGCCCACGAAATAAAAGATCAGCAGCAGGTATTTTGTGGAGTCGGGACGGTCGGCGTAATCCATCCACCTCACCGCCAGCCAGAACACCAGGGCGGTGAAGAACATACTGATGGCGTAGACTTCCGCCTCCACCGCGTTGAACCAGAAGCTGTGTGAGAAGGCAAACCCGAACGCGCCGACCACACCGGCTCCATAGAGGACAACCCTGTCCGTGAGCGACTGCTCTTCTCCACGCCAGCGCCGCACCAGCCGCACAATCACCAGGTAGGTAAACAAGACGGTCAACGCGCTGGTGAACACACTTATGAAGTTGACCCGGAAACCGACATCGTGGTGGAAGGGCAGCATCGAGAAGACGCGCCCCAGCATGAGGAAGAACGGCGCGCCGGGAGGATGCGGCACCCCGAGGGAATAGGAACAGGCGATGAACTCGCCGCAGTCCCAGAACGAGGTGGTCGGCGCCATGGTGGCGATGTACAGGATCAGGGCAAGAACAAACACGGCGGCGGCGACACCCTTGTGAATCCGGGTGTCGGTCGGTCGAATGGTCTTGTCAGCGGTTTGCAGACTCACAATTGCGCTCCATGAAATCAACTGGAAACGTGAATATGGGCTCGGAGTATGGACCGGAGCAAGGCCTCGCGGGCCGGGAGCTGTGAAACAATTGGAAATAGTGCGACTTGATTCCCGCGCGTCCCGCGCGAGGCTTTTCCCTTGTATTCCGCTTCCCCGGCAGGGTTCCCGCCGGACTCCAGTGTAGCAC
>CAZYOC010000272.1:0-5854 GCA_964648415.1 uncultured bacterium
CCAACTCGCCCGTGACAAGCAGAACCTATCATAGCTGGCGCAATGGACCACTACGCATTCATGTCCGACCAGCGCTTCGCCATCTGTGCGAAGATGATCAACGCCACCACCGCCACCGCGCCGATGATGGCGAAGGGGGTCCAGACATTGTATTGCGGGTTGTACATCTCCCACAGCATGCGGGTGGCGGCCAATGCATCCATGCCGGTCACCTCCTGCAACTTCAGGAAGGACTCGGTGCGTGGCACCCCCAGCAGCCTGGTCAGCATGTTCGGATCACCGTGCCAGACCTTGCCCGCGCCCAGTGATGTGTGCTCGAACAGGTATTTCTGTGCGAGCACCGCCTTTTCCCCGAAGTGACCGTAGAAATAGCCGGCCATCACGGAGCCGGTGTATCCGCCGATTCCCACCGGGATGTTTACATAGCCCAGGTAGAGGCCCTTCTTGCCCGGCGGGGCGATCAGGCCCAGATACTCGTTCTTCTTCGGCCCGGTCAGCATTTCACCGGTGGAGAAGAAGATCACGCCCAGCAGGAAGATGAAGCCGACATGGGTAAATCCGGCGATCAGGATGCCGCCCATGGCGATCAACATGCCGAGCACCATGGCTTCCAGCGTCCGCAGTTTCCGCACCGCCCACGATATGGGAATCATGAAGGCGATAATGAAGCCGGCGTTGAGGTTGAGCAGGTATTCCTGCGGCACCTGCGGCCCTCGATCTGTCATAATGACCCAGTTGTCCGGCAGGAAGGGGATCGAGTTGATCAGCGCGGCCACATCCCCGCTGTTGTTCCAGTCGGTCAGGAAGTTGGGATGCAGATCCCAGAGCTGGTACATCATCAGCCAGAAACAGCTCATGATCAGCAGCCAGACGACCAGCCTCGGCTCGAAGATGTTCTTGATCGTTCGCTGAAAGACCTGCAGGGGGCTTTCCGACTTGTCCGCGCCGGAAGCGTAGTCCTTGAAGGTGAACAGCATCAGGTAGTTCAGCGCGGTGATGGCCGCCGAGGCCAGGAACAGGTGACGCCAGGAGTACTCATGCCGCAGGAAGCCCGCCATGAAGGGACCCGCGAAGGCGCCAACATTGACGACCCAGTAGAAGATGCCCCAGCCTACCGAGCTGTTCTTTTTGGTCAGGTTCTGCGCCAGCGATCCCTGCAAGGACGGCTTGAAGAACGCCGTCCCGGTGGCCAGCACCATCACCCCGAAGAAGAAGCTCCAGTAGGTTTGCATGTACGCCATCAGCACATAGCCGATGATGTTGAGCGTGACACTGAAGGCGAGAGTTTTCTTGTACCCGTACCGGTCGGCGTACCCCCCGGTGAACATGGGCAGGATGGACTGGAAGATGAACCACCAGCCGTAAATCTGTCCCTTCTGCATCGCGGTGAAGTGGAGCCCGTTGGGGTCATCCGCCTGCATGATGTAAATCGCCACCACGCTGCGCACCGCGAAATAGGCCATCCGTTCCCACATCTCGATGCCGTTCAGCATCCAGTACCCGATGGGGAACCCGAAGAATCGGACGCCTTTCTTCTCGTCATTCACTGTCGCGTCTGCCACTGCCGCCGTCCTCGTAGATTGGGTTGGGCGTTTCCGCAAACTGGTTGCACTGAGTCGCTTGACGAACCCATAAGGTAACTCCGGTAGACCCGCTTCGCCAGAGGTGAATCCCCGTTTCACACGCGTTTATTCTCGTCGCACACACTGGAATCGAAACCCACCACAACTACTAGAAGCCTGGCCGGAAAGTCATTTTTCGTATCAAGCCGACCAAATCCCGGTTCTCATACAACGAACGCTCTCGCGCCATCACGCTGTTTATGAAACACTTCCGCTGAGCTCGATCCGGCAATGAGAACCGACGACTCCTGCAAAAACGTCCGAATTACACTTTCCGGCCGGGCTTCTTGTGCTCCGTTGCGCCAGATTTGAACGTTTCTGCTTGTTTCTTTATAAGTCAAGTTCAAGGCGATTTCGCGCCGGCATAGTGGTTCTACGTTAAGCGAAATCAACGTAGAAATTGACCATCAGAAACAAGCCCTTCGGGAGCGCGTCATTTGCCTCGTGACTGCGTTACATCTTTTTGAAATAACCCATTATGTCTGTATAGATGCGCCTTGTCCTGAGACAAATGACGACGCAGCTCAGAAAGCATCATAGCTGGCGCAATGGACCACTAGAGGCCGGAGCCGAAGCCACCTGTTAGCCGGGACATGGAGGAGATCAATACAGTCACTCTAACATATTATATTCTTGCACCTTGCCTGGATCCCCACCCCCGATCACAGCATTCGAGGCCAGGCTCTTCGTGGGGATGAGGGCAATCCTTCCCGAATCATGCATCGCCGCCCTCACTGTATTATCTTCCGTGATCTCGAGCCGAGCAACCACACCGGAGGTACCCGATGCCGCGCAGCACCGCATCACGCACCGTCTTTGCGACCCTGTTTCTGACTTGCAGCCTGTTCTTCATACACCAGAGCGCTTTCGCCCGCGAGGCCGACACCCATGGCTTCCTGCGGTATCCCGATGTGCACGGCGACCGGGTCGTGTTCACCTCTTCTGGCGACTTGTGGGTGACGTTGCTGGACGGCGGCCCGGCGCAACGGATCACCTCCCATGAGGGCGATGAGCGCTTCGCCGCTTTCAGCCCCGACGGCCAGTGGATCGCATTCACAGGGCAATACGCCGGCAACGACGATGTCTACATCATGCCCGCAACGGGCGGCCGGCCGGTGCAGCTCACCTTCCACAGCGCACGAGACTGGGTGGTCGGCTGGGACGACGACGGCTGCATCGTCTTCAAATCCCGCAACCGCACCATGCCGCACCGGACCTGGTCGCTGTTCCGGGTGGATCCCGACGGCGGCTACCCTGAGCAACTGTCCTACCTGCGCGGCTCGACGGTAACCTACGAGCCCAACGGCCCCCGTGAAGCCATGGTCGTATACAACCTCGACTTTCACACTTGGAACCGCTACCAGGGCGGCAACGCCGAGCAGATCTGGGTGGGCGATCCGGAAACGGCCGAATACGAGCGCCCGTTCGATTATCCCGGCAACCAGAGCCATCCCATGTGGGGCGAGGATGGCCGCATTTACTTCGTCTGCGATTCCACGGGGCGCGAAAACCTCTGGTCCATGTTGCCCGACGGCGACGACGCCAGACTCCTGACGTCATACGACACCTTTGATATCCGCTGGCCGAAGCTTCACGGCTCCACCATCATCTACCAGCGCGGCGCAGACCTCGCCGTCTGCGACATCACCACCGGCGAGACCCGGACGCTGAACATCACCGTGCCCTCCGACCTGCCCCGGGGCCGCGCACGGTTCGTTGATCCGGGCGATTTCCTGGAGGACTGGAATCTGAGCCCTGACGGCCTTCGGTTGGCGGTGTCGGCGCGCGGCGAAGTGTTCACGCTGCCGGTGTACGAACCCGGCCTGATCCGGCAGTGGACCTTCTCCAGCGGCAGCCGTGAAAAGGATCCCCAGTTCCTGCCCGACGATGAGGGCCTGCTGGTGATCTCCGACGCCAACGGGGAAGAGGTCCTGAGCCGTCTGGAAGCGCCCGGAACCAAGCCCCTCCCGGCGGAAAAACCGGTCCGGATCGGCTGGAAATACGGGTTCGAGATCAGTCCCGACGGCAACTGGGCCGCTTACGGCGATTACACGCAACAGCTCTTCGTGGTCAACCTGGCCTCGGGCAAGCGCACCGAGATCGCCGCCGGCGAATGGGAATTCCACGAGTACGCGTGGGCGCCTGACTCCCGCTGGCTGGCGTACACGAAGAACCTTACCTCCGACCGTAGCGCCGTGTACGTGTACGACACCGAGGAGGGCGAATCGCACCTGGTCAGCGATCCGCATTTCTCCACAGATAATCCGGCTTGGGATCGAGAGGGACGTTTCCTCTACTGCGTGTCCGAACGCAATTTCGACTACAACCAGGACTACAACCGGGGGCTGTTCACCTTCGAGGATATGGACCGCCTGATGGTGATCCGGCTCCGCGCGGATGTCGCCTCGCCCTTCATCGCACGAGGCGACGCTCCCAAACAGGGCAAACTCCCGGACGCTCCCTGGCTGGACGGCCTCGCTGAAGAAGAGGAGGAGCCGGACAACGACCAGCCGGAACCGATCGTGATCGACTTCAACGCCATCGCCGACCGGATGGAGCCTTTCCCCTATCACGCCGGCAGCTTTGCCAACCTGGCTTCCACCAACAACAGCGTCTACTTCGTGGAATACGACAACGGCGCAACGCTGAAGCTGTTCCGGCTGGCGTCGGGCAAAGCCGAAACCGTGGCCGAGGGGGTCAACTCCTATCGACTGTCCACTGGAGGCGAGACTATCGTTGTGCGCAAGGGTGACGCCTGGTATTATGGTGTGCCCGGGCTTGCGCCGCTCGCCCTCGACAGCGACCACCAGGTCTCCACCGACGGCTGGCAGATCGAAGTCACCCCGCGCGAAGAGTGGGAGCAGATCCTGCATGAAGCCTGGCGCTTGCAGCGTGATTTCTTCTACGAGGAAGGCTACCACGGCGGCGACTGGGACGAGGTGATCGCCCGCGCCCGGCCCCTGCTGGACCGGGTGACTACTCGCGACGATCTGCGTGACCTGCTGAGCGAAGTCCTGGCCGAGTTGCACGCCGGACACGCCTACATCTGGGGCGGTGACGATCCCGAGATCGACGACGCGCCCATCGGTCTGCTGGGCGTGGATCTGGAGCCCGACCCGAAGAGCGGCCTGTACCGTATCACCCGCGTCCTCGCCCCCGAGCCCGGCACGAAACACGGCGCATCGCCTCTCCATTACGCCGACCCGCAAGCCGCCGCCGGAACCTACCTGCTGGCGATCAACGACATCCCGGTCAATGCGGACAATAACCTCAACCGCCTCTTGCGTAACAAAGCCGGCCAAGTGGTGGAGCTGACGCTGAACGAAAAGCCGGATATCGACGGCTCTCGGAAGGTGACCATCCGTTGCCTCAGCAGTGAATACGACCTGCGCATGTACGACTGGATCAAGCGGCAGCGGGAATACGTCTGGCGCGAGTCCAGGGGGATGCTGGGCTATGTGTTCCTGCCGGACATGGCGGGCAATGGCGTGGAAAAATGGGGCCGTGACTATTACGCCCAGCGGCGCAGCCCCGGGCTGATCATCGACGACCGGTTCAACGGCGGCGGGAATGTAAGCGAATACTTCATCAAAGAGCTGACCACGCCCATGTTCGCGGTGCAGTCCAGTCGGCACAGCGGCATTGAGACCAAACCGCACGGCGTATACCACGGCCATGTGGCGGTGCTGATCAACGGCAAGACCGCCTCCGACGGCGAGACGTTCGCCTACGCTACAAAAGAGCTGGGCATCGGCACACTGATCGGCGAACGCACCTGGGGCGGCTGGATCTGGATCTGGGGGCGCTGGCCCAGCGTGGACCGGGGCGGCATCACCGTACCCGAGTTCGGCGGCTGGGGGATGCACGGCGACTGGATCATCGAAGGCCCGGGCGTGGCGCCGGAAGTGGAAGTGATCAACGATCCGGGCAGCGAAATGCGCGGCGAGGACAAGCAGCTTGATTACGCCATCGAACTGCTATTACGTCAGATTGAGGATGACCCGATGCCCTTGCCCGAACGCCCGGAGAAAGGCCCGATCCGCAGGTAGGGACTCGATCACGGTGTCATTCCCGCGCAGGCGGGAATCCAGGGGATTGTAACGCATAGTAGCTTCAACAACGACGTCATTCCTGCGTAGCAGACTGTATCAAAATGTCCAATGGATCTCATTCCCGCGAAGGCGGGAACCGAAGCGTAGCGTAGCTTGCGGTGTCCCGCAGTTTGGGACAGC
>CAZYOC010000273.1:0-5842 GCA_964648415.1 uncultured bacterium
CCCAACGAGTGTCATCCCCGCCCAACGAGTGTCATTCCCGCCCAACGAGTGTCATCCCCGCCCAACGAGTGTCATTCCTGCGGAAGCAGGAATCCAGGCATGGTAATACTTCTACTGGTCCTGTCAGGTCGTGAAGCGCGTCTGTGTGCGCTGGAGACCTGACAGCGCGGGTCGTTGAAAGCCGAAAAGCCGTAACGGTCCACAGCTTCCGCGTAAAATACATGCGCGCCGTCCTGGGTCGAGTCGCTTGCAAATTCCCAGGTGAGTGTATCTTCACGGGTTTCAGGGTGGAAAACGTGTGCAAGTGTTTGATGGTCGATATACAAAGCGACCGAATCCAGGTCCTGGTCAGATCCCACGGACATGCGAAGTTGGTAGGCGCCACGGATGGTGGTGTCGGCGGGAACCAGCCAGGTGAAGGTGATCGCAGATTCGGGCGTAGTTGTCTCAACAGGTGATGATTCTTCCTCACACCCGGTACTTAGCATCAGTATAGAAATCATCAGGATCAGCCTACTAAAGAATCGCATAATAGTTCTCCTGTTTTTGTAAGGATAAAATGGCTAAATAAAGTAACCTATATCTTGTTTTGTACCCAGGTACTTAATCTGTTCATCCCGCTGGGTAGGGCGGGAATACAACAGGGTCAAACACTATAAACTAGGTTGAATCCCTTTCCTCGCGCAACAGGTAGCGAATAGATTCAACACAATTTTGGCTCCTCGCTGACTGAAAAGTGTGATCATCATGAGTCAATTAGCGGAATTTGTTAAACGACAATAGCTTGTGCTAATTGTTGAGATCCTCTACTTCGCAGTTGCCCTTTTTCCACCGCCGTGCTTTCACGGCTCCGGGTGACTTCGTATATTAATCAGTTAGAGCAAACCGGCGGAGACATGGGCAGGATCATCGCAATCGCGAACCAGAAGGGCGGTGTGGGCAAGACCACCACCGCGATCAACCTCGCCGCGGGGCTGGCGGTGGCGGAGAAGAGGACTCTGCTTGTGGACTTCGACCCGCAAGCCAACGCCACCAGCGGCATGGGCGTCGACACCCGCGCCGATCACGCCACCATCTACGATGTCCTCGTGGATGATGTCGCGCCCGAAGACGCGGTGCTCGACACGGACATCCCCATGCTCAAGCTGTTGCCCTCGCACATCAAACTGGTCGGGGCGGAGGTTGAGCTGGTCAACCTGGAGAACCGGGAACGGCTGCTGAGGATGAAGGCTCGCCAGTATTTCAAGGACAACTTCGATTTCGTATTGATCGACAACATGCCCAGCCTGGGATTGCTGACGGTCAATTCGCTGGTCTGCGCCGACAGTGTGATGATCCCGGTGCAGACCGAGTATTACGCTCTGGAGGGGCTCAGTCAGCTCCTCAGCACGGTGCGCCTGGTGCAGCAGCACCTGAACCCTCAGCTTGTGATCGAGGGGGCGGTGATGACCATGTTCGACAGCCGGTTGAACCTGGCGCGGCAGGTCGTCGAGGAGGTGTACCAGCATTTCAAGGGCAACGTGTTCCGTACGCCGATATTCCGTAACGTCCGCCTGAGCGAAGCGCCCAGCTACGGGTTGCCGATCCTGATGTACGACGTCGGCAGCCGTGGGGCGGAGAACTACCTGGCGTTGACCGAGGAGGTAATCAAGCATGGCGCGTAAGAGCGGCCTTGGCAAGGGCTTGTCCGCATTGATCCCCAACGCGGACGAGAACGACCTGAGCATCAACTCGTCGCTGGAGATCGAGCTGGCCTTGATCGAACCCCGTCGCGACCAGCCACGGGTGCGGTTTGACCCGGAAAAGCAGGCGGAACTGGTGCAGTCGATCCGGGCGCAGGGGGTGTTGCAGCCGCTGCTCGTTACTCCCCGCGGCGACAAGTACCTGCTGGTGGCGGGGGAACGGCGGTACCGTGCGGCGATGGCGGCGGGTTTGTACACCGCGCCTTGTCGTGTGCTCGAGGAACTGAACAACCAGCAGCTCCTGGAAATCGGCCTGGTCGAGAACCTGCAGCGCGAAGATCTCAACCCTATCGAGCTGGCCATGGGCTATCGCCGGTTGATTGAGGAGCTGGGGATGACTCAGCAGCAGGTGGCCGATCGTGTGGGGAAGGACCGGACCACCATCGCCAACAGCCTTCGTCTGCTGAAACTGCCGGAGCCGGTGCTGAACCGGGTGCTGGAGGGCGAACTGACCGAGGGCCACGCCCGCACACTGCTGATGTTCAAGAGCGATTCCGACAGGGTGGCCTGGGCGAAGCGGAGCGCCGAAGAACCCTTATCCGTGCGTGAGTTGGAACGCGCCGCGGCCCCTGAGGATACAAGGAAAAAGCCCCGGCAGGAACGCAAGAAAGCGAAACAGCCCGCTCAGCAGGATGTCCACGCCCGGGAGCTCGCTCGCCAGTTGCAGGAGGAGCTGGGGATGTCGGTGGATGTGAAGCACACCGGCCCGGGCGGCAAGGTGATCCTGCATTACAGCAACCTGGACGAACTGGACGATGTGATCGCACTGTTGAAACAGGGGAGCGGATCTATCGGGTAAGCCATGAACCTGAGCCGAACCGCCGAACAAGGGATCCGGGCGGCGCTGGAACGTACGGCAGAGGCGGATGCCACTGTACGCGCCGTGTTGACCCCTCACCGGAAGCGCCGGGAGGGTTTGCTGGTCCTCGCCACCGGCGGTTACGGGCGCTGTGACAATACCCTCCGAAGCGACCTCGACCTGATTTTTCTCACTCACGGCAGCCCCGAACCACACGAACCCGCTCTGCGCAAACTGGTGCAGGGGCTGTGGGATCGCGGCTGGAGTCCCGGCCAGACGCTGTTCTCGCTGGATGAGCTCGACGCCGACCTGATGGCGGTGCCGGATCGCGCTTCGGCGTTATTGGAAGCGCGGATGGTGTGGGGTGATCCCAGCCTCGCCGCGCTGCTCGACCTCAAGATGAACGCCACCCTGAAGCGCTCCGTCTGGGACCGGTTTGTCGAAGAGAAGCATGTTGAATACCTGTTCCGGCGCAGGAAATTCGGCGAGACGGTGCGGGTGATTGAGCCGGACCTGAAGGCGCAGGCGGGCGGGCTGCGCGACCTGCATCATGTGTTCTGGATCGAACGCGCCCGCATGGCGCGTGAAAACGGCTGGCAGGTGCAGCGACGTCGGTATCCCGCCATTCCGCCTTTTCTCAACCGTCTCGCCCGGGACGGCCACCTGACACGCAGCGAGGCGCAGGATCTGAGGGAAGCGTATGGCCTGGCGCTGTTTGTCCGTGAAGGGCTGCGTTCGGTGGCGCGGCATGCCGACAACAAGCTGACGGTGGAATTGCAGCCCGGTGTCGGCATCAGGCTGGGAGTGCCCGGCGACGATCACCAGGTGATGCAGGTGCTGATGCGGCAGGTGTACTGGGCGATGGAGAAGCTGGCGCGCTTCTCTGAGGAATTCGGCACGGTGCTGAGCGACGTGACCGCGCACCGCGTGGCCAAACGGAAGCCGCTTATCGGCCTGGAGCGTGCATCGGCAGCCTCGGGGCTGCTCTACCTGGAAGAGGACGGCTCCGACGTGGCGGCGTCCTCGCCGGCGAACCTGCTGGAGCTGGTGGATACCTGTGTGGCGCTGGACGCTTCGCTGTCCGGCAGCGCACGTCACCGGGTGCGGCGGAAGGTGAACCACGGGCCGCTGGCGTCGTTGCCCCCCGATGCCTGGGCTTCGGCGCTGGAGCAGTGGCTGATGCAGCCCGGCGGCGTGGGCAACAAGCTGCGGCGCCTGTCGCAACTCGACGCCATCGAGCCGTGGTTGCCGGAATGGCGTGAAATCAACGGGCTTTCGACCGGCAGCTTCTACCATTCCTACACGGTGGACGAGCACACGTTGCGGGCGCTGGAGGAGCTGGACCGGCTGCCGAACAGCGGGCTGGAGGGGCTGGCGGGCGCCCTCTGGCTGGGCTTTCGGCACAAAGAATGGGTATACCTTTCGATCCTGCTCCACGATATCGCCAAGGGCCGTCCCGGCGATCACAGCCTCAACGGCGCGATTATCGCCGATGAAACCATGAAGCGCCTTGGCTGGGGCGAACGATATGCTGAGCCTGTGGCGCATCTGATTCGAATCCATCTGAAGATGGAGCAGACCGCCTTCCGGCGAGATCCCAGCGACTCCAACGTGATCCGTGAGTTCGCCGAGCTGGTGGGCGATACGGAGATGCTGGTGGCGCTCTACCTGTTGACAGTGTGCGATTTGCGGGCGGTGCGGGAGGGAGTCTGGACCGCCTGGAAGGGTCGTCTGCTGGCGGAACTCTACCTCGCGGCGCGGCAGTGGATGCAGACTGGACAGGAACGTGTGATCTCGGTGGCCGACGAAGCGGAAATCGTGGGGCCGATGGTCGGCGAAGGGGAGGAGGCCCGACGCCATGCGGAGGCCTTCCTGGAAGAGATGCGCAGTGAGTACCGCCAGGTGGTGCCGGCGGATGAAATCGCGAGGCATCTGGAAGCGAGGGATCGTGTCAGCGAGGGAGATGAGGACTGGCGTTGGCTGATCGACCCGGAACGAGATTTCATCGTTCTGACCCTGGTGACACGCGACCGGTTGGGGCTGGTGGCGGACATCGCGGGCATCCTCGTATCGCAGGGCATCGGGATCCGGGAGGCGCGGCTGTTCACGGGGCGCGACGGGATCGTGGTGGACCGCTTCCGTGCGGAAGACATTGAACCCAACGGTGTGCCGTTGAAGGAGCGTTTGGGTCGCATTCCCGAGTTCTGGGCGAAGCTGGAGGCGGGGGCGACCACGGTCAAGCAGTTATTGGCGGGGTACAGCCGCCGCAGCCGGCGAGGACGAGCGCCGGAGGCTGTGGTCGAGAGCGAGATCGGCTTCACGTCGTCGGAAAAGGGCTGGTTCATCGATGTGTCGGCTTCCAACAGTGTCGGCCTGCTCTACCGGCTCTGTACGACGATCAGCGATTTCGGCCTGGATATTCACGCGGCCCGGGTGACGACACGTCTGGACGGCATTCATGACGCCTTTCTCGTACGAGACCCGAAGGCCAGGCTGCAAGAAGAGAGCGGGCGGGATCGCCTGCGGCAGCAGTTGAAGCGGGCGGTGCATGAGTAGCCGGGGCACAAGGATAAGACGCCGGCTGCTGTCTGGAGCCGCTTTTGCCGCGTGGATGCTTCTCTACCTGGCCGGCTGCGCGGGTCTGCAACCGGACCCGGCGTACAACCGGAATCGGCCGGGCAAACGCAGCGAACCCGCTCCGGCGCAAACTCAACCTCGCAAGGAGAGCGAACCTCAGCAGGCATCTCCGGACGCGCGACCTTCTACCACACAACCCGGCGGCACGTATTCCAGGAGCTCCCGGCCCAATGACCCGTACACGAAGGATAAGCTGACACGTGAAATTGACGCCTGGTGGGGCTCGCCGTACCGGTGGGGCGGGAATACGCGTGGCGGCGTGGATTGCAGCGGGTACACGGTGGCGTTGATGAAGAACGTGTACGGCGTCACGTTGCCTCGGACCTCCTCGCAGCAGTTCCGGCAGGGATCTTCTGTGAGCCGCTCCCACCTGCGGCGCGGTGACCTGGTGTTCTTCAATACCAATGGGCGCGGCGTGTCGCATGTCGGCGTGTACCTCGGCGGCGGGAAGTTCACGCATGCTTCCAACTCGGACGGCGTGACCATTGACGACCTTGACAGCCCGTATTACCGAAAACGGTATATGGGTGCGCGGCGGGTCGTGCAATAGGCCATCCGGGTCTTGCCAGCTCAGCCCCTCCTGCCTACATTTCCACTCTTGCAGACTGGATCAAAATGTCCAATGGATCTCATTCCCGCGAAGGCGGGAATCCAGTCATGTCTA
>CAZYOC010000274.1:0-5840 GCA_964648415.1 uncultured bacterium
CTTCTCCAGGATAATTATACACTTAAGCTAAAGTGACTCGCTGAGTCCAGTGCCCAACTACAGAAACTGGTGTTATTGCGGTGAAAAGTGCATATGGGCCGACATTATTAGAGGTCACCCATCCAAGTATACTGAATATATCACGACATTATTTAAAGCATTGAACTATGGCCGCTTTCAAATAAGTATCAGTCTATTCAATTCTGAAAATATCATTCATCTTAACGGACTAGAGTAACAGTCCGCCCTTTTCCGGTTTCTTCTTTTGAGAAAGTAGACAATGGCTTTCTGCTATTGATAGAAACTGGTCAACGTGTTGTGATGGCATGGTGTCCCTCGCTTGTACATGCGATTGGTTGTCGTGTGACTGTTCGGGCGTCAAACATGCACCGCAGGGGAACCCACTACAGACGGGAGATTACCCAAGCCCGGACACGGTCGCACCTGCGGTTCTTCTCCGCCGTCGCGAACAGCGAAGAAGGGCATCAAAGAAAACAACGAAACAAAAATACGAAACTACTGCAGGTAAGATACAAGCCCGGACCTCCCTCGGTCCGGGAATACGCATTAACAAGTAGAATAGTACGCGAGTCGTGTCAGTTCCTTAGGGATAGCCCTAAATCACAACCTTCCCCTCGAAGACCCGCGCCGCCCTGGCCGTCGGGCGTCACGCTCAGCGATTCGGCGGTCATAAAGAGGGTGTCCCCCTCTTCAGTAACACGCAGGCCGTTGATCAGACGAGCCGCTTCGTCCCATATACCGTGCCCGGTTTCGGGGTCGATACTCTGGATGTAGGGAATCACGCCGCTGAGCAGATCGCGACGGTCCAGCCAGGCGGACAGCACCGCGTCGCCGGAACGGATCAGCCGGGCGTCGGACGCGTTGCCGTAAGTCCCGTCCACCACCAGGATGTCGCCGTCCTCATCGGGCAGGCCGGTGGCGGGATCATAGGCCAGCAGCCGCAGTGCGCCGTCGCCGGGTTCACGTTCAAAGAGCGCCTGCACCACCCGGTCGCCTGCTGCTATTACGTCGTTGTATTCGGGCTGATACGTTGCTGACGGGTGCTGCGTCACGGCGGAGTTCCACGCGGTTTCCCCGTTGGCGTTCACCCGCTGAAAACCCACCAGCGGCTGTCCGGCGGGGAGGGTGGCGTTCCAGGCCAGCAAGAGCCCGTTGTCGTCATCATGCCGCATGTTGAACGCGAAGTAATTCGCGGATTCCTGCGCCGCCTGCGCGCCCATCAGCTCCATATTCGGCGCTCCCCAGTTCAGCACCGGAGCGCCATCGGTTTCGGTGATATGCTGGACGCTGAGGATCCAGTCCTGAGGAGATTCTCCGTACCGGGTCCACCCGAAGAAGAAGCCGTCAGAAGCGGGCAGGGCGTGGAGGTTGTCGTACGCGTTGACCTCCTGCTGCCAGGCGAGCTGTACTCCCTGTTCGTTCCACAGCGTCTGCCCGCTGGAGTCCACCCGCTGGCCGTGAATGCCCTGAAACGCGTCGGTGTAGAAATACCACAGGACATATACGCCACCGCCGGCGTCCCACGTGAGCACGGGATTGGCCTGGTCGCCGGGCGCACTCGCCACCGCGAGGCCGTCGCCATCGTTCCATTGCGCCTCGCCGTCGGAATTGTAGCGTTCCAGCAGGACGCGCTGGGAGCCGTCCACATTCACACTACGCGCGACGTACAACGCATCGCCCGCGGCATTGGTCCCGACCGCGAAGCCGCTGACCAGGTCGGTGTTGAGCGCAATGCCTTCCGCGCCCCATTGACGCTGCCCGTCGGCGGAGATCCGTTGCCCTCTCAGCAGGTAATCGTTGCGCCAGGTGACAAACACGCCGCCGTCGGCCGCGGGCATCAACTCCAGCGAGGTTTCGATGGCCAGCTCTTCCACGAGGTTCAGGCCGCCTTCGCCCCATAGAGCGTTGCCGTCGGAATCGATCTTCTGCACCACGACCTCCGACACTCCGCAAGCGCCAAGGCCGCAGAAGAACGTGTACCAGGCAATGGCCCATTCTCCGTCGCCCAGGTAACGGATCACCGGCCGGCGTTCGCTGCGCACGTCATTGGAGAGCTGGATCCCGCCTTCCTGCCATTGCGCGAGGCCGTCGATGTCATAGAGCTGGGCGAAGATATGCACCGCTCCGTTGCGGGCGTCGGCCCAGGCCACCAGCATGTTGCCGTTGTCATCAGCGGCGACGCCCCTGGGCCGCCAGTCCACGTGAGCGGCCTGCCGCACCGCCATGCCGTGGTCGTGCTCCCACAGAGTGTACGTCGCCCCGGCTGCGGCGACAAAGCCCAGCAGCAGGGCGATGAAGAGTGTATGTCCCAATGTCCGTTGCATGTCAGCCTCCGCGATCGTCTCAGCATCGTTGCAGGTTGGATGGCGCGGCCGCACAAAGGTTGCCGTCCATGGTAATCAAGTTAAGTTAGACGCTCCTAATCTTCCACTGAGAACAGGCGGGTTTTCGGGTGCGGGGAGACGAGGCGGCAAGCATTTCAGGCAGCCTGTTGAAAAACGTCTCTTGCCACAGAGCCATTGTTTTCACCACGCCTCCGCCGGGACGACATGGTGTAACAAGAAATACCATAGCGGTGCGACACGTCCTACCACAGCAGCACCGCTGTCACAGATGCTGCTTTCCGGCAGATTGTTTTGCGTGGCTGCGGTGACCGCAACCAACAGGATGAAAAGGAAACAATCGTATCGAGAAACTGCACGCCTTCTCGTGCTGACTCCGGGATACGGCTCGGTGTTTCCATTACAGAACTCTTGGGGCAAGATTGTAAAATCTCGGCTTAACGTCCTTCCGATTCGTTCTGCTGGCTGCCGTTTCAGGTATTTTCCCATAGCCTGGGGAACCGAGCGCTTGCCCGCTCCCCGGATGGCATTTTCCAGTTGAGCTATACGGGATTCAGGGACTATTTTAAGTACTTGGGTTGCTGGGGTTTCTTTTCTGTTGGACACACTCGTACGACTACGGGACACACCAGCACGGGATACCTGTTGGAGGATACATGCGGTTGCTGAAGTTGAGCCTTGCGGGGGCGGTTCTCGTCGGGTTGGTTGGAGTTGGGGTTGCGTTTGCGCAGCCGTACTACATGGGCGCGATCCTGGAGGACGAGCTGCCCGACTGGGTGATGGAATCGCCTTCCATTGAGCTGGAGCCGGGGGCGGAGCTCGACGAGAGCATCGAAAACCTGGGCGGTCTGCCGCCGGTGGGAAACCAGGCGCAGCAGGGAAGCTGCACCGCCTGGGCCACTGCCTACTACTATCTGACCTACCTGCAGTGGCAGGAGCACGGGTTCGATCCGTCGGACCCCAACAACATCTGCAGCCCGGCGTTTACCTACAACCTGATCAACGGCGGCATGGACGGCGGCAGCCAGCCCAGCGACGCCTTCAAGATCTTCGAGACCATCGGCTGCGCCACACACGCCGACATGCCGTATACCGACGCCAACTGCACCCGTTTCCCGGAAGAACAGGCCTTTATCAACGGCATGCCCAACCGAACAGCCGTAACCCACTACATCAACACCCACACCCAGTCCGGCATTCAGAGCCTGAAGAATCACCTGCTCAACGGCAACATCGCCATGACCGCGATCTCGGTGTGGAGCAATTTTCAGAATATCTCGAACTTCAACCACACCTACAGCGTGGCGGACATCTACGGGTCCGATCCGGGCGGCCACGCGGTCACAGTGATCGGGTTCGACGACAACTTCGAGACCGCCGATGGAACCGGCGCGTTTCGCATGGTCAACTCCTGGGGAATCGGCTGGGGCGAGGACGGTTACTGGTGGATGTCCTACGAGGCGTTCCTCAGCGATCAGATCGGCTGGGGCTACACTCTGTATGCTTCTGACAGGATCGACTACGAGCCGCAGCTTTACGCCGCCGCGGAAATCGACCACAGTGACCGGTACGCCCTGAAATACCGGGTCGGCCTCGGGGATCCGGGCAACCCGGATGTCGTATCGACCTACTTCGACCTGAACATGGGCAGCCGGCGCGACTGGAACTTCCCCTACGGCGGCCGGATCATCCTGGACGCCACCGACGTGTACGCGTCCCTCGATCCGAACAACCCGAACCAGCTTTATCTGGAGATACAGGACCGGGACGGGTACGACGGCCGCGCGGGAACGGTCAACGCCCTGAGCATGGAAGATATGGCGCTGGACTTCCGCGCCATCTCCGGCGATGTCCCGGTCACCCTGCCCGATAATGGCTCCTGGACTGAAACGCCCTTGACACTCTACTACGCGGTCGTACCCCCGCAGGATTTCGCCGCCGAACTCGACCTTACCAACGGCCATGTCACGCTGAGCTGGGCCGATCTCAACGAGCTGAACGAATTCAATGAATTCGTGGTCTTCCGTGACGGTGAAGAGATCGGCCGGACTGCCGGGGCCGAGTATGTCGACGAGCTGCCGGCCTTCGGTATCTACTCCTACGAGGTCGTGTCTGAATGGGATGAGGCCACTTCCTGGCCCACCGAGACCCGGCAGGTGAATTACATTGAACCGGTCGCGCCGCGTTTCGCGACCATCACCTATGTCGATGGCGAGACCGGGGAGTATACCTTGAACTGGGACCAGCTCCGCGACTTTGCGCTGGTGTACGACGACGGCATCGCCGACGCCAGCCTGCGCCCCAGCAATGAGGCCGAGTCCGGCATGATGGTCGCCCAGCGGATGACCGCGCCCGACGACGGCAAGGTGGTCAAGATCGGAGCGTACTACAACGAACCGGGAAACCGTCCCAACGGCCGCATCCGTCTCTACATGATGCGCGACAACAACGGTCTGCCCGGCGACATCATGTACTGGGGATCGTATCACATCCCCTCAGCCGACGCCGGCTGGCGCTGGTACGACACCCGGCAGGTAAGGGTAGATGTCGCCGCCAACGAAGAGTTCTGGGTGGCGGTGTCCTGGATCGATGTGGGCCGGACCGGGCTCGGCCGCGATCTGAGCAGCAACCATTACCGGCAGGCCATGTCGCCCGATGGCGAAAACTGGATCACCAGCGGCGCGGGCAACCCCATGCTGCGGGTGATGTTCGGCGCGGAAGAACGGGTCAACGACTGGACCGGCCTGCTGGGCTACGACGTCTACCTGGATGGCGAGCTGGTGGGCGAACTGGACAGTGACACGCGCGAGTTCGCCGGAACTTTCCCCGA
Source organism: uncultured bacterium (assembly GCA_964648415.1). Lineage (GTDB taxonomy): Bacteria > Electryoneota > Electryoneia > Electryoneales > Electryoneaceae. The sequence goes on from CAZYOC010000274.1 coordinate 5,194, forward strand.
ACCGGGCGATTATTCGTTCCAGGTGGTCGCCAATTACCTGCAGGGCGACTGGGAAGGCGAGCCGATGGCGTATTACTGGGACGGCACGGAACAGGCGGTGGACGAAACCGGGCTGCCGGGCGAATGGGCCGTGTCCCAGGCCTACCCGAACCCGTTCAACCCCACCGCGACGCTGGATGTGACCGTGGCGGAGCAGGCGCATGTGACGGTGGTGGTGTATGATGTACTGGGCCGACGTGTCGCCACCGCTCTGGACCGAAGCCTGACCGCGGGGGAGCACCGGGTGACGCTGGACGGCCGGCGCTGGGCCGCCGGCGCCTATTTCGTAAGCGTCCAGGCAGGAAACCACCTCAGTGAGATTCGCAAGATCACGCTGTTGAAATAAGGCTGGATGCGAGTACAAGGACCACCGCCCCTGCGGTCATATACAGGCTGTTGCAGAATTCTGATGTCTCTCATTCCAGCGAAGAGCCTGCCCTCGAATGTTGTGATCGGGGGCTGGAACCGGAACGAAGTGAAGCTTGCGGTGTCCCGTAGTTTGGGACAGCCGTGAATCCAGTCATGTTTATATACTACAATATGTTAACTATGCAAGCCAACTATTAAACACTATTTCGGTTCAGAATTGCTAACATTTTGTATTCTTG
>CAZYOC010000275.1:0-5824 GCA_964648415.1 uncultured bacterium
GTAGCTACCATCCCGATCCCATGACCGACGCCGGGTACGCTTTGGTGGCGCGAGGAGTGGAGTATGTATGTAAGCATGGGATCGCCGCACGCAGCCGGATGGGGAGAGCGCAGCACTGTCCGGACTGCAAACAGGAATACTTGAAGAGTCCACAACTGGAGCCGGTGTCGCTTCTCAAGGAGAGCGCTGAGAGCCCGCAAACGGCGCCCGCCAACGCGATCCGTTCGCCACGATTCAAAACGTCTCCTGCAACCCGGGTTCACAAACGCAGCCGGATCACCTTGTCTGATGCGGTTGAGAAGGTCGAGATGTAGTGCTCCGTTGCACCAGGTTTGCCGGGTCCAAATCGTGATGTGACATCAGAATGTGTGGTCTTGATCAGCCGCACTGACGCCCTGCGCTATGCACCTTCCGCCCCGCTGGGGCTTTGCCGGATCGATTCTGGCACCCGTCTCCAGCACCCGTCTCCATTTCTTCACGTCTCTATTACCCGTCATTTCTGCTGCAACGGTCCAGTAGTCGCTCTGTCTGCAGGGTGACAGATTTTGCTGCTCCCAGCCGGCCGGGAGGTTTTGCGCCTCACCTCATGATGGCGTATCTTAGGGGCCTTACCAGCGGGGAGAACGCATGAAGAGCCATTCGGAACTCACCTTTCGAGCGGTGATATCGGGGCTGTTTGTTGGGTCATTGATCGCCATGTCGAATGTGTGCATCGGCCTGAAGATCGGCTGGACATTCGGCGCCTCGATTACCGCCGCCGTCATCAGTTTCGCTCTCTTTTCCACCCTGCGCGGGTTGAAACGCCCCTACACCAGCCAAGAGAACCTGATCTCCGCCACGGCGGGCTCCTCTTCGGGGACCATGGCCTCGGCGGGCGGGTTTGTATCGTCCATCCCCGCGCTTGAGATGATCCGGCTGGCCAACGGGCAGGATCCGCTCACCCTCTGGCAGTACATGATCTGGGCGATCAGCATCGCGTTTCTCGGTGTCCACTTCGCCGTGCCCCTGCGCCGGCAGATGGTGGTGGTGGAGAAGCTGCGTTATCCGACCGGCACCGCGGCGGGCGAAACCATCAAGGCGATGTACGCCTCCGGCACAGAAGCCATGAAGAAGACCAAGGTGCTGGTCTGGGCGGCCATCGGCGCCGCATTGTGGAAAGCGCTGATGGAGTATACCCCCGCCGGTGTCGTCGAGAACATGTACCTCGAGACTTTCGGCATCACCGCCATCACGTTGATGGGTTTCTCCCTGCAGTCGTTGTATTTCGGCCTGAACATGTCGCCGATGATGATCGGCGCGGGTATCCTGATCGGCCGGAAGGTGGGCTGGAGCCTGCTGGGCGGCGCGGTATTGGCCTGGGGCATCATTACCCCGATGCTGTTGGATAATGGAAGAATCGAGGTCGCGCCCGACATTGCCGCGGTACGGAAGCTGGTCACCGTCGAGAATGGCGACCGGGATGTCGCTATCGCCGAGGCGATGCGACGAACCGAGCTGCTGGCCTCCAACTACGGCCTGCGTAACGCGACTCCCACGGCCATCGTGAGCGCGTATGTCCAGGCGGACGTGATCGAGCTGATGCACGCCATCGCCGACCGGAATGTCGACCTGGCGCGGGAGGTGCTGGAAGCCGCGCCCTATGGTATTCTGGACCAGGAGATGCTGGAGGAAAGACTAACCGGCCTTGATGAGAAAAAGCGAGTGGCGGTCACCTTCGCCCTGGCCCGCCTGATCCGCCAGGGGGTGCTCGATGGCGAGGTCGAATGGCAGTCCCCCAGGTTCAACAACCCGATCCTTCTCGATACCCAGCAAGATAAAGACGTTGCCGTGTTGCTGCTGACCGAGACCGGGGCGTCCAACGAGACCGTGCAGACGGTCAACATGTGGCTCGACAGCGCCTCATACATAGAGCCCATCGACCACTTGATGTGGATGATGCAGGCGGATGTGGCGCGTGCTTCGGCGAGGGCGGTTAACGGCCGCGAGATCAACTGGGACGAGCTGGTGCTGCCCTACCGCATGGCGGCGATCATGCTGGGGACCCGCAGCGTGGACTCCACCGCAGTGCAAAGCGTGGGGCCGTATGCTGAACGATTGGTGGCCGACGCCAGGGCTTCTCTGGCGCAGGATCCGCCTGCACCGCTGATGTCATTGGATGAGCTGAAGGCCCGCGCGATGGAGCGCAAGGCGGTGCTTCGTTACGACCTGCCGGATACCACCAGCCCCTACCGCGCGGGGTTCAACTGGGTGCTCTGGACCGGTGTGGCGCTGATGATTACTTCCAGCTTTGTGTCGCTGGGCTTCCAGTGGAAAGCCATCGCAAGGACGTTTAAATCTCTGAAGGGCGTCGCCGCCGGGCAGGAAGCCGACGAGGAAGAGGACGCGCCGGATCCCTATCCCATGAAATACTGGCTGGTGGGGATGACTGCCGCGACGGTGCTGACTGCCGTACTCGCCTACATCTATTTCGGGATTCCGATCTGGATGGGTATCCTGGCGGTGATCTTGTCCTTGTTTGTGGCGGCGATTGCAGTACGCGCCACGGGTGAGACGGACATCAATCCGGTCGGCGCCATGGGCAAGATCACCCAGGTGGTGTTCGGAGCGTTGCATCCGGGGTACATGCAGACCAACCTGATGGCGGCCGGTATCACTGCGGCGGGGGCGAGCCAGGCGGGCGACTTGATGCACGACCTCAAGGCCGGGCACATGCTGAAGGTGTCGATCCGCAAGCAGGTGATCACGCAGCTCATCGGTGTGGTGGTGGGCGTACTGGCGGCGTCGGCCACCTTCAAGGTGCTGATGCTGGCCTACGATATCCCCGGCGATGTTTTCCCCGGACCGGCGGTCTACGCCTGGTTCAAGATGGCGGAGATCCTGGGCAAGGGCTTCGCGGCGCTGCCGCCGGGAGCCATGTGGGGCGCGCTGGCCGGGGCGATCTTCGGTATCATTGTCCCCGTGGTCGGCAAGCTGGCCCCGAAAGTAGGCAAATGGCTGCCCAGCCCGGTGGCGTTCGGCATCGCTTTCATGGTGCATCCGGTGTATTCCATCGCCATGTGGGCCGGCGCGATTGGATTCGGCTGGTACGAGAAACGAAACAAGGAAAAGGCCGACAAATACGGGTTCTCGCTGGCGTCCGGCCTGATCGCGGGCGAAGGCTTGATGATGGTTGTGATTGCGTTGATTATTGTGTATGGTCTGTTTTTCTAGAAAACCCTTAACAGGATGACTTGTCAAATTAAGAATTAAGAATTAAGAATTAATTTGCAATCAGGTTGGCGCCTGAAGTCAATAGTAACTATATGATTCAACTTTCATAACTATTGTATCAGTTCTTTCTTTACTTTTTTTACTTTTTTTCACTTTCTTTACTTAATCAGTTATCCTTGATATCCTTTAATCCTAATATCCTGTTAGGGGTTGTAGGCTGTTTTGGCAAAGAACGAAATGCTGACATAGATTCTGGAGACATTGTGTTCAAAAAAGTCTTGATTGCCAACCGGGGTGAGATTGCGGTGCGCATCATCCGGGCGTGCCGTACGCTGGGTATCTCCCCGGTGGCGGTGTACAGCGATGTGGACGAGAAAGCGTTGCATGTCCGTCTGGCGGACGAAGCAGTGCATCTGGGGCCGCCCCCGCCGGGGGAGAGCTACCTGGCCATCGACAAGCTGGTCGACGCCGCGCAACGTACCGGATGCGAAGCAGTACACCCGGGTTACGGTTTCCTCGCGGAACGGGCGGCGTTCGCCAAAGCGGTGCAGGAGGCCGGGCTGGTGTGGGTTGGACCGTCGCCGGAAGCGATTGATCTATTGGGCGACAAGGTCCGCAGCCGGCTCGCCATGGAAAAGGCCGGTGTTCCGGTGACGCCGGGCTTCACCGGCGAGACCGATGACATCGAGGTCTACCGCAACGAGGCCAAACGCATCGGCTACCCGTTGCTGGTGAAAGCGGCGGCGGGCGGCGGCGGCAAGGGCATGCGCGTGGTCCACGAGGAGAAGCAGCTCGCCGACGCCATCGAGGGCGCCATGCGTGAGGCCAAGGGCGCGTTCGGCGACGCTCGCGTGTTCCTCGAGAAATGGCTGGAGGAACCGCGCCACGTGGAGTTCCAGATCTTCGCCGACACCCACGGCAACCACATCCACGTGTTCGAACGTGAATGCTCCATCCAGCGCCGTCACCAGAAGGTGGTGGAGGAGACGCCCTCTACAGCGGTCACGCCCGAGCTGCGCAAAGCCATGGGCGATGCGGCGGTGGCCACGGCGAAAGCGTCGAATTACGTCAACGCCGGTACGGTGGAGTTCCTGCTTGACAAGCACGGAAAATTCTACTTCCTGGAAGTGAACACGCGCATCCAGGTCGAGCACCCGGTGACTGAAGAGGTCGCGGGAGTGGACCTGGTGGCGGAGCAGTTCCGTATTGCGGCGGGCGAAAAGCTGAGCTGGTCGCAGGACGATCTGCGTCAGACCGGCCACGCCATCGAGGCGAGGATTTACGCGGAAGATCCGGCGGGCGGGTTCCTGCCTGCGGCGGGACCGCTGCTGTATTTGCAGGAGCCGACCGGTCCGGGAGTGCGTGTCGACAGCGGCGTGGTGCAGGGAGTGCCGGTGCCGATGGAATACGACCCGATCATGGCGAAGGTGATCGCCTACGGCCCGACACGTGAATCGGCGCGCAAACGGTTGATCCTGGCGCTCGAGGATTACGTGGCGCTGGGCGTGCCGACCACCGCCGGGTTCCTGCGGGATGTGCTCGAATCGGAACCGTTCCGCAAGGGCGAGACGCGGACCGATTTTATCCCCCGGCATTTCGAGGGATGGCACGGGCAGTGCGATGACGAGCGCAAGATCGCATTGGCGGCCGCGGCGGCGTTGCCGGAAAAGGCTTTTTCGACAGAGGATGGCGATGGGGAGCAGGCAGGGATCCCGTCGCCCTGGGAAACACTTGGCGCATGGCGCATTGGAGCGGGTGCATGAGGACACGTGAATACACGGTGGACAACGACACTGTAACGGTTAAGGCGGAGATTCGTGACGGCCTGTTGAAAGCTCAGGTCGGGGAAGAGATGCTGGAAGGCCAGTTGCTGAAGACCGGGAGCGGACGAGGGATCTGGCGCGTGGGTGATACAGCCTACCGTGTGGTCGCCGCGGAGAAGGACGGCAAGGTCTGGGCGGCGGTCAACGGCCGGGTGTATGTGTTTGAAGACGCCCGGGCGCAGGACGAGATGGGCGGTTCGACAGTGGCCGAGAACTCGGTCGCAGCCCCCATGCCCGGCAAGGTCATCAAGGTGATGGTCAAGGAAGGCGACACGGTCGAGGTGGGCCAGCCGGTGATGATTGTGGAGGCGATGAAGATGGAGCACACGCTGGCCGCTCCGGTCGCCGGGACCGTCACCGCGCTCAACTGCAAGGAAGGCGAGCAGGTCGACGCCAAAGCGCCGCTGGCCGAGATCGAAGCGACCGAGGAATAACCCGGATAGTACGCGAAACAAATGGCATGGCCCGGTTTGCATTTGCCCCGGGTAGCTTTGTCGTGAGTTGCAAGACTTCCCTTCGCGCCGCAACGATGAACCCAAACGGGTGGTGTAATGGACCACTAGAAGCCTGGCCGGAAACGCACTTTTCGCGAAATGCCGACCAAATCCCGGTTCTCATACAACGAACGCTCCAGCGCCATCACGCTGTTTATGAAACACTTCCGACGAGATCGATTCGGCAATGAGAACCGACTACTCCTGTAGAAATGTCTGAATCATACTTTCCGGCCAGGCTTCTAGTGGACCGTTTCACGTGCTATGAGCGATATCTGCCCCGGGCAGCTTGTTGTG
>CAZYOC010000276.1:0-5806 GCA_964648415.1 uncultured bacterium
TATTCTTGCACCTTGTCTGGATTCCAGCCTTCGCTGGAATGAGATCGGTTCCTATGGTGCAACAGTCTGTATACGGGCAGTGATCAGAACACCGATGAAGAAACGGGCGATACGTTCATAGCATAAGTGAATCTGTATCCAAAGATCTCGCATCAAGCTGCCCGGGCCAAATACCAGCGGACCAGTCACTTCAGATGAAACCACTACAAGTCTGTGATGGCGGTGTCGGTCGCGTGACGTTTGGCCTCCGCCGTCTCGAACAGCGACCGCCAGGTCTCTTCATCCCGAGTCCACTGGGCCAGCCGGTGCGCCGCACTTAACGCTCCCGGGCTCAATTCCCAGGCTGTTTCCAACTCGTCGAACCGGACGGTTGCGCCGTTGATCAGCCGCACCGTCACCCGCAGCCCGTCCGGCTCCGGAGTCACGGCCTCCACAAACGGCCGGATGTCCACCCTGCGGGTCTTGCCTTTCCGGACGCGAGTGATCTTCGCCTCGGCCTGATCCAGCCAGTGAGAAACACGCTTCAACTCCTCGGCGGAAAACACGCCCGGAACCGCGTACTCAATACGCTGGACCACCGCCGCCGGGCTTTTCGGCGACGCTTCGTACAGGCGAATCTCCTCGATTCGCATCCCGTTCGGAGAGCGTACATGCAACCAATGTAGAAGTTCGGTTGCCGAACACGGTTTCGCAAGCTCAAGGTCCAGGTATTCGTCGGAAGACACGAACCCTGTCGGCAACGGCGGCCCGAACGACACCTTCGGATGAGGATGGTAGCCCTGCGAAAATGCGATGGGAACCTCCGCCCGCCTCAAAAGACGGTCCCAGATACGCACCAGGTCCAGGTGCCCCACCCAGCGCATGGCGTCGCCACGGCTGTAGCGAATCCGTGCGGTCAGCCCGATACCGGTCGGCGGCGTACGCTTCTCCGGTCGCGTCAGCGGCGCGGGAACAGGTTCAAACCGGTTGCAGACGGTTTCACTTTCCGGGAAGTATGCTGTCAGTCCACAAGCGGTGCATTTCCCGAACCGGCAGTCCGGCGTGGTCGTCTCCTGCTCCGCCAGCCGGTTCTCCTTCTTCAGGAAGCGCTTTGGGAGGCCCTTGCTGATACGGTCCCACGGCAGGGGGTCGTCGGGATCGCGCTCCCGTGTGTAGAACGCCGGTTCCAGCCCTTCCGCCTCGAACGCGTCCCGCCAGCGCCGCAGGTCGAACCGGTCACGCCAGCTCTCCAGCACACCGCCCGCCCGCCAGACACGGTGCAGCACCCTGCCCAGGCGGCGATCTCCGCGTGACAGCGCGGCCTCGATCAGCGAGCCGTCAGGATCGTGGGCGTTGAACTTCACCGCCGTGTTGCGGAATTTGTCCCGCAGGTAGGCGAGCTTGTCGCGCAAGGTATCCACATCATCCTGGCCGAACCACTGAAACGGCGTATGCGTCTTGGGGACAAACGGACTCACCGACACCGTCACCCGCTGCCGTTTCTGAGCCCTCAACTTCACGGTCTTCAGCGCCAGCTCCACGATCCCGTCGAGGTCGGCCCGAGCTTCCGTGGGCAGGCCGATCATAAAGTAGAGCTTGACACCGTTCCAGCCTTCGTCAAACGCCAGCTTCGCGGCCTGCAGCAGGTCCTCTTCACGCGAATTCTTGTTGATCACGTCCCGCAGCCGTTGCGTGCCCGCTTCCGGGGCGAAGGTCATCCCGCCCTTGCGGCCCTCCGGCAACGCCCGCGCCATGTCCAGCGTAAACGAATCGGGCCGGAGAGACGGGAAGGACAACGACACACCCTTGCCGCGTGTCTTCTCCCGCAGCTCGCTGATCAACACCGGCAGGGGACCGTAATCGGAGGTCGACAGCGAGAGCAGGCCGATCTCCTCGTAGCCGGTGGCCTCCAGATTGGCCATGGCCTGCGCCAGGACCTCCTCGACCGGCCGTTCGCGCACCGGACGATACACCATGCCCGCATGGCAGAACCGGCAGCCGCGAGTGCAGCCCCGCATGATCTCCAGCGCGACCCGGTCATGCACCACCTCCATCTGAGGTACAATCGGTTTCGCAGGGTAATAGTCCGGCTTGAGGACCGGTTCGGTACGCGAAACGACGATTTCCGGCAGCTTGTCGTCGAGCGGTTTGCCGGGAAGGATCTCGCCGGAGGGCGCGGTGGTCAGTTCGTAGCCGTGCGGCAGGTAGACACCCTCGATCCGGCCCAGGCGTATCAGGGTTTCTTCGCGCGGCAAGCCGGCCAGTTTCGCCTCGTGGACCGTCTGCGCAATCTCCACCACCGCCTCGTCGCCGTCCCCCACGAACACCGCGTCCAGATAATCCGCCAACGGTTCCGGGTTGAACATCACCGGTCCGCCGGCGATGACGACAGGGTCGTCCTGTTCCCGCTCCTTTGCAAGCAGCGGTACGCCGCCCAGGTCGAGCACCTCCAGTACGCCCGGCAGCAGCAGCTCGCTGGGGATGCTGAACCCGAGCAGGTCGATGTCACACAGTGGCGTCCTCGATTCGAGGGTGAAGAGCGGCTGCTCCAGCTCACGCAGCAGGTCTCGGGCGTCGTCGTCCGGCAGGAACACCCGTTCCGCCGCCACTTCCGGCAGCATGGCGTTCACCCGGTGGTAGAGCATCTGGACGCCCTGATGGCTCATGCCGATTTCGTAGAGATCCGGCAGACACAGCGCAATGCGTGTCGCGGCGTCGGGTTTATGGATGACGTTGAGCTCGCCGCCGGCGTAACGTTGCGGACGGCGGACACTCGGGAAAAACTCCCGCGTCAATAGTGAAGGGGTACTCACAAGCAGCTCCCGACCGGGCCTCGGCAACCCGATCCCGCTGTAAAGGTTGGTGTTAGCCCGGATATTTCACGAGTATTCATGCTTCGTTAACATAACCCTTGATATAGAATCGGTTTAAACGGTTTTCGGGATTGAATCACTTGACGACAGTTTGTTGTTGTTTTATACAACCCGCTGCCGGGGTTGAAAGATCTGGCAAACCTGTCCCCAAGGTGCGCGCCAAACAGACGGCGCGTACCTTGGACTATGGCAGAGAACCACTGCCGTGGTTCCTTCGTGAAATATCCGGGTTAGTGGTCCTTTGCAACGGATATGACATGTCGCTGAACCGTTCCCGTCAAAGCAATTTGCCCCGGGCAGTGATGAACTGGCCATGGCTACATTACCCGTTGGCGTTCATTGCTAAGTCTGATGGGTGGTCTCGTTGATCATGCCAAGCTGCCCGGGGCAAATATCGCTCGTAGTAAGTAAAACGGTCCGAAAAAACCATGCAGAACACGGCTGCATGGCTCAAAACTTCGGCGGGAAGAAAAACTTACACGTAGTTATGCGTCCCGACCACAACCGGAATCCCCAGCTTGTCTTCCAGCTTCATCTTCATAATATCCAGATCGAACGGGCACTCGCCGTGCTCCACCGCCTGCTTGATGCAGGTTCCCAGGTGAACGGCGTCCACACGGTTGTCGATCAGCTTCTCGACAAACCCCTTGACCATCACAGCCCGGGGCATCAGCAAACCCGGACAGTCGCCGCAGTCGGTCATGCCGACAATTTCCACATCCTCACCATGTACACCGAAATCGCCCGCCAGCTCCGACGCGCCCTTGTGGCACTTCGCGCAGGCCACGCAGGTGTGGTTCTGGATCCGTTTGCAGTAGAAAATCAACACTTTCTTCGCCATAAGGCATCCTCCTCCAGGATGGGTCCACGTCCGGCGCACCCCCCGCCGGACCTGTTTCAATATGATAAATCCTGATCCGCTTGCCAAGCCCGTTTGCGAAAAAATGCACGAGGGGACCGATTCACGTACGAACCACGGCAGTGGTTCTCTGCCATAGCCCGGGGGAAATGGCAAACCCTGACGTTCGATGCATGTGAATCATAGTTCGGAGAGGAATCAGGCGTTGCGCCCAAGGTGATCTTCGAACAGGTGCAGCAGCTTCCAGGCGGCCTGGGTCGCGGGCAGGGAGCCTTCCATCACCTGCTCCTCCACCTCCGGCAACTGCTTTTCGATCTCCGGGTGACGATAGAACAGGTCACGCAGCCGTTCCTCCACCATGCTGTGCAGCCAGTGGCGCGCCTGCTCCTTGCGGCGCTGCTCGAGTACGCCGCTCGCCTGCGTCACTTCTGCGTATTTCTGCACGACATTCCAGAGCTTGGGGACGCCCTCGCCGGTTAACGCCGACGCGGTAAAGGCTCTCGTCTCCCACCCTTTGGTGGCGGGTTGGAGGTAATGCAACGCCCGCTCGTATTCCGCACGCGCCAGCTGGGCGGGCCGCTTGTTGTCGCCGTCGGCCTTGTTTATCAGGATGGCGTCGGCGATCTCCATCACGCCCTTTTTCATCCCCTGCAGCTCGTCACCCGCGCCGGCGATCAACGTCAGCAGGAAGAAGTCCACCAGCGAGCGGACAGTGATCTCGCTCTGCCCTACGCCGACTGTCTCCACCAGCAGCACATCGTAGCCCGCCGCCTCGAACAGCAGCATGGTCTCGCGTGTCTTGCGCGCCACGCCGCCGAGCGCGCCGCCGCTGGGACTGGGACGGATAAACGCGTCGGGGTCACGGCTGAGCTGCTCCATGCGGGTCTTGTCGCCCAGGATGGAGCCGCGGGTGACGCTCGAGGACGGGTCCACCGCCATCACCGCCACCTTGTGGCCCTCGCTGGTCAGGTGCGCGCCCAACGCCTCGATCAATGTGCTCTTGCCCGCGCCCGGCACACCGGTAATACCCACCCGCACGGAGTCGCCGGTATGGGGCATCAACTCTTTCAACACTTCCTGCGCCTGCTCCTGGTGGGCCGGGGCGTTGGACTCGATCAAAGTGATGGCGCGGGCGAGACGGGTACGGTCGCCGCTACGCACGCCCTCGACATACTCCTCCGTCGACAGCTTCCGCTTGCCGCCGGGAGTGTGCTTGCGGGTGCGTGACGCCGCACCGGGGAGGCCGTCATGCCCGCCCTCGACGCCCTTCATCACGTGCAACGCCGATTTGCCCGACGCCTGTTTGTTCGTGGGTTCTTCCGCCATCACGCCTTCCTGCTATCATGTGCTGCCTGCAACATACACACCACCGGGGCCACAATACCATCACGCGCGGGTGTGGACTCGAGACGGTCCATCAGCCCGGAGATTCCATGAGCATGGTTCTTCACGAAGACAAAACCATGAAATGAGCACAGTTTGAGCGTATGGCCCGATACGCCTCCATGCTACCTTTCATGTCAATTGATGGACACAATGTACGCGAATGTAAGACTCTCGAACCATCCCGCTTGGAGCACGGGCGTCCCGCCCGTGATAAGGACATTTCAAATGCCATCCGAGCTATGCCACCTGTTTCGCGGATGGGTCAGGAGGTGTGGTGCGCTGTGAAAAGGGGTACAGTTACCTTTTCAGAGACAGGGTTGCGAGGGTTGACTGGTAGCGCGGTTTGAAAAGGTAACAGTCCTCCTTTCCAACCATGTCATCCTCAGCGAAGAGCCTGCCCTCCTGCTTTGGTCGGGGGCGGGGATCTCCTCCGGTTCCAGCTCTAACGAAACATTGTTTTCAAGCATCCATCTATCCCGGCTTGCTCTTATATAGGGCCTGTTGCGCGAATTCTGATGTCTCTCATTCCAGCGAAAGCAGGAACCGGAACGAAGTGTAGCTTGCGGTGTCTCGTGGTTTGGGAAAGCCGTGAATCCAGAATAAACAAGTACTTAAGAATCTTAGTATGTTCGATTCTTTGTAAGAACCACTATAACTCGGTTTATGCGAAAGTCGGCCTAAGTGCTTTTGAATTAAAGAAATAGGTGGA
>CAZYOC010000277.1:0-5718 GCA_964648415.1 uncultured bacterium
GGTCCATTGCGCCAGCTATGATAGGTTCTGCTTGTCACGGGCGAGTTGGATGCCAAGCGGTTTCGCGCAGATGTAACGGGTTACCTCAAGCGAAACCAACGCCGCAGGCAACCGCCTCGTGACAAGCCCAAAGGGAGCGCGCCTTATCGTCCATAGCTGCGTTGCATCCCTTTGAAATAACCCGCTATGCCTTCAGGGATGCGCCTTGCTCTGAACGATAATGCGCAGCTCAGAACGATTCATAGCTGGCGCAATGGACCACTATGGCTTCCTTCAGCCCCTGCCGTTGCCAGCAACGCCCTTGCCAATCGGAGTTACTTCCCCCAGATCAGGGTGTATGTCAAAGGACATCACATCATGCTGGGCACACGAGAAACAGAGACGAGACCTCGGAAGGTCCCGCCTCTGCCTTTGGGGGATGTCAGGCCGTGAGGCCTAATGGGAAATCCCTATCTAGTTCTGAGAGGTCTGTACCCAACCACTCAGCCAGTCGTTGCTACCAAACGCGCCGATGTAGGTCGCGCTGGCGTCGAACCACGCACCACTCGGGGTCGCACCGGTGGTCGGGGACGACGGGACAAAGTTCGCGCCCAGGCCCGGATCCATCTCGTGGTTGTTGGCGTTCAGCGTCGTACCAAACTCTTCCGCAAGGAAGGGAACCACGGTCGTATCCACATGGCTACCGTCGCCCCACGCACCGCCGCCGCAATTCCAGATGATGCTGTGGTCAACGATCAGCGTTCCGTTCAGCGTGCTGTTCGCAGCGTCCCAGCTCTGGGTATACGTGGCGTCATGATCCAGGCGCACACCTTCGTCGCCGAAATCCATGATGATGGCGTTGTAAATCTTCCCGCCGGTGCCTTCACGCAGCAGCATACCGATGTCGCGGCTCGGATCACCCTTCAGGGTGACGTTGTAGATCGTGGGCAGGGAACGCGGGGTCGCGGTGTTGTCTTCCGAGTTGCTGTCGGACTCGAAGCCCTGGTCGCCGTCATCACTGTACTGCTCGGCCACCCAGAACTGGCCTTTGCCCTGCCAGCCGTCGGTCCAGTCGAAGTTGTCGTCGCCGATACCGGAGGTGAAGGCGTGCTTCACGCCGACGGTACCGCCGAAGAACTCGATGCCGTCGTCCGTGTTCATGTGCACCTGCACGTAGTCAACCGTGGTGCCGCTGCCGACGCCCTGGAACGCGATGCCGTTCAGTTCGTTTTCCGGGCTGATCTCCTGGCCGGCCCATTCGACGCGCACGTAGTTCAGCGTACCGCTGCTGGAGTTGTTCTGATCTGCGGTTTCGCTGCCGTACCAACCGGTGCCGCCTTCGCCGAAGCCCTGGCCCTTGTTGGTCTGCGCCCAACCGTTGATCACCAAACCGCCCCAGTCGCCACGGGCGCGGGAGCCTTCCGCCTTGTCGGAAGTCATGATGATCGGGGCGTCAGCCGTGCCTTCCGCCATGATCTGGCTGCCGCGGGCCACCACGAAGGTGCCCAGCGTCGAGCTTTCACCGTAGATCTTGGCGCCCGGCTCGATGGTGACCGTCATGCTGTTGTTGTCGTTGCCGAAGAACACGATGCCGCGGAGAACGTAGGTCTTGCTGTTTTCCAGCAGCATGTCTTCAATGTAGGTTCCCTGGAGGATCACGATGTCTACGGCAATCGTGAACACCTGGGTCGCGCAGTAGTCGCCGTCATCGGCATTCACGCGCCAGTAGTAGGTTCCGCCTTCCGTCAGGTCGTCCACAGCGATCGTGTGGGTCAGGCCCGTCAGGGTCTCATCCACGACAGGGCTGGAGAACGCGTTGTTGTCCGCAACCTGCAGGTTGTACTCGCCGGCGCCGTCAACGGCGTTCCAGGTAAAGGTGATGTCGCCTTCATCGAAGGTCGAGCCGGTCACCGGGCCGGTCGGGGTCGGAACACCCGCCACCGGGGTGATGGGATCATCATCATCGTCATCGTCGTCGTCGCTACAGCCGATCAGGCCAAGCCCCAGCACCAGGCCGAGCGCCAACAATACTGCCAACCACTTTTTCAACATGATCGTTTTCCTCCTGAGTCCTCTGGACTGTTTTGTGAAGCTACTCTCAATGGTTTACTTCGTAACCACTCATCTTTGTATGCTGGCGCTCAGCCTACATCTTGAAGCTGAGTCCCACCGCATAAGCTCTTCCGAGTTTGTACACTTCTGTAGGGTGATCGTCTTGCTCAAAGCGGTATTCCGAATCGAGAATGTTCTCTACCGACAGCTTCAGCTTGAGTGTTTCGCCCAGAGGCTGTTGCACGGTAAAATCAAGATCAGGATGCGGCATCTCATAGACGTTCGGCATGTAGTTGACCGTGCCTTCCGTGTTGCTGACCCCGGCGCCGACCTTTTCGATACGTTTGCCGAACACGTTGAAGTACACCGACGCGACTGTTTTATACTTCGGGTTTTCATACCCAAGCATCAGGTTGAACAGGTACGGCGACTGTCCCTGTAGCGGGCGGTCGAGTGTGGTCTTGATATACTGCTCGCCGGATTGATCTCTGAACAGTACGCTGTCGCCCTTCACTTCCGACCAGATCAGGGACAGGTTGGTCGACAGGAAGAACGGATCCAGCATCCAGTGCAGATCACCCAGTTGCTGACGCAATTCAAACTCAATGCCGTAATTGTACGCCTGGTCCACATTGGCCCAGGAATAGGACACTTCCGACCCCATCACCGTCATCTCTTCGATGGGGTCGTCAAAATGCTTGTAGAAAACGCTGACGGCTTGCAGGTTCGACGATCCCTGCATACGCTCAAAGCGAGTGTCGAGATTCCAGACCAGCGCCCGGTCCAGAGCGCTGTTGCCGACGACCCCGCCGCGCGCCTTATCGAAGAAGAAGTAGGACGACATCTCGCGGAAGTCCGGACGCGATGTAGTCCGGCTGGCCGCGATACGCACGTTACTCATCGCCGTCGGGCTGTAGGTAAAGTTCAACGCCGGCAGGACATCCACCACGTCAATCAAGCCGGGAAACATGGCCGAATCCGAGCCCACATAGTACGAGGCTACATCCTGGTTGAAGTGTTCTAAACGGACGCCGGCGTTCAGGCGGGTCTTTTCCGTGATCGCCGTCTCGATCATCCCGTACCCGGCTTTGATGTCGCGAGAAGCGTCGTAGCTGTCGTTGTTGCCGCGCCGCTCGATCACCTGGAACCCGGTCTCGCTGAAGTTTTCCGGGGCGAACAATACTTCCGGCGGGCTGGCCATGAACTCATCACTGAAGGGCAGATC
Source organism: uncultured bacterium (assembly GCA_964648415.1). Classification (GTDB taxonomy): domain Bacteria; phylum Electryoneota; class Electryoneia; order Electryoneales; family Electryoneaceae. Next base: position 3,257 of record CAZYOC010000277.1, read on the forward strand.
CCCGGCAGGGTTCTTCTCTTCCACAAAGAAGTAACGGCTCAGGAAATCACGTTCACGCCAGAGGACGGCGCCGCCGAACTTGAAGACGAAGTCACGCCGCAGCCCCCAGGGCCGCATCGCCCAGTCGATGTTGGCGTTGTGAGTGAAATCGTTCTGATCCGTAAACGCCCGCGTTCCGCTGGAGTTGTCGTCCATATCAAACTTGAACAGATCGTCGGGGCTATAATCATCCTGGCCATTGCCATAGAAAATCTCCCGCAGGTCGGGTTCATTCCGATAACCGCGGGAATGGGTGTAGGATGCTTCCACATTGGAGTTCAAAAGGCTGGGCAGCGCCACATTGCCGGAGAGCTGGGTAGAAAACACCGTGCGATAGATCGTGCGATAACGTGTGTTCTTATGCCAGGTGGCGTGGTCGGTGTCATACCCGAGCATGGTCCGAGTTTCGTCGTCCATCTCATGGTTGTACATGTAATTCAAGCCAATCCGTGAGGTCGGGGACAAACGATAGTTCAACGACCCCATGCTCCCGACACTTACCTTGTGCTGATAACTTTTCTCGTTGTAGAAATTGCGGGGCTCTCCGAGTTGCAGACGGTAGGTTGCTGTTTCCGTTTCCCGGAAAGTATACCCATTCTTATACATCCCGGTGACCAGGTAGCTGAAATCCTTCCCGAACGTGTCACCGTCGCCACTCAGGGAAAGTGAATAGCTCTGGTTCGGCAGGGAGTATATTTCTTTCCTGGCCCAATTATTCTCAAAGGAGCGACCAAAAGCTTTCAATTTCTGAGAAGTATAGCCGCCGGGCGTGAACAAGCCCCCCTCGATGATCGGCGGGGTGGCGCTTTCAATCAGATCGGGTAAGGCGCGAGTGCCGTCATCAAAGCCCAGCCAGTCACGGCCGCCGCCCGGATAACTCAGAAAATCTTTCTTGAAGGTAGCCTGATTCACGCTCATGGACGCGCCAGCGCTGATTTCCTTCTTGCCCAACGCTTCCCAGGTGTTCATGTTGATCACGCCGCCGGCGTATTCGCCCATCTGATCGACGGTGTAGGACTTGCTGATCGTCACCCTACTCATCATCGAAGTCGGGAACAGGTCCAACGACACACCGCTGCTGTTGGGCTCGGTGCCGGAAATCTGGGCGCTGTTCAGCGACACCTTCGAATACCGTTTGTCCAGACCGCGAATAATCGGGTTGCCGCCCTGAGTTGATACGCCGGTCGCGCGGCGAACCACATCCGCCACATCCGGATCGGGCATACGGCTCATCTCTTCGCCGGCCACCGCGTCGGTGATGTTCGACGCTTCCATCCGGTCCATCAGTTCGCGCTCGGACGAACCCGTCTCGGCGCGTTTCCCGGTGACCACGACATCTTCCAACTTCACCGTACTGGACAACAGAGCGAAATTGACCTTTACTTCGCCCATGGCGTACACCGATACCGGTTCTTCCTGTTCGGTATAGCCCAGGCTGGTCACGAGAATCGTATAGGAACCTTCTTCCACCCCACGGATCACGTAGTTGCCGTCGAGATCGGTCGACGCTCCACGGCTGGTGCCGCGCAGCACGACGTTGGCGCCGATGATCGGGTCACCGGTCTGCGCGTCCGCGACCACCCCGGCGATGTTCGCCGCCAGACCCGGTAGCACCAGAGTAAACAACAGGAGTACAAGAGTAGCGAGTTTTGCCTTCATCATCACAAGAATCCCCAAAGAATGACATCCCCTGAAAAAGCACCGGTCCCATTTACCGGCGTTCAACGCCCGCAAGTAACCAGCAGGGGATTCAAACTTCGTAAAAGGTGTGTTAGACTCTCGTGAGAGCAAGAAAGTGCAGCAGGATTATGCTTCTGTTCCTGCTGCACTTGGAGGCATGTTAGCTTCTTGTTAGCGGGGTTCATTCAAACTGAATACGAATTCTCGCACACTCGTGAGCGCGGATGCTAACAATTCGCGTACAGGATCATTCACCGATGATCTTCACCAGGACGCGTTTCCGGCGGCGACCGTCAAACTCGCCGTAGAACAGCCTTTCCCAGGTCCCCAGGTCCAGCTTGCCGTTGGTGATGGCGACCATGCTTTCCCGTCCCATGATCTGGCGCTTCATGTGCGCATCGGCGTTGTCCTCGCCGGTGTCGTTATGACGGTACTGTTCGACGGGAGCGTGCGGAGCCAGTTTCTCCAGCCACTTCTCATAGTCGTGGTGTAAACCGGACTCGTTATCGTTGATGAAGACAGAAGCGGTAATGTGCATGGGGTTGACCAGGCACAAGCCCTCCCTCACACCTGACTCGTTCACACACTCCTGAATCTCGGGGGTGATATGAATGAAATCGCGTCGGGTCGGGACTTCAAAAAACAGCTCTTTTCTGTAGCTCTTCATGCTATCTCCTCTGCTATGTTGCTAGTGGATCGTTTCACCTGAATTGGGTTGTTGTATGAGTTTTGCCCCGGGCAGT
>CAZYOC010000278.1:0-5666 GCA_964648415.1 uncultured bacterium
GATTCGGCCCATATTTATCAACCACTTACGTCGACAATTGCGAAAGTTGGGTTAAAACCAGCAGTTTGATGCGTAGAAACCGCTCGACGAGACAATCGCGACCCGGAGGGGTTGGCCTACGGGTCGCAAAATAAAACCGTAGAAGTCGAGAGGATCTTTCCCGGCTTGCCTTACACACGAAACGGAGAGCTACAGGGCGTCATGCATCGTTGATAGTGATGTCAATTTACCCTTACCAGAACGGCAAACCGGGCCATGCCCCGCATCGAAAACAAACTGCCACCGTCCTCTACTTCACCAGGAGCGCTTTCTGAACGAAGCTGCCGCGCGGCGTATCGAACCGAACCAGGTACATTCCCGTCGCGAAACCGTCCAGGTTCAGTCGTACCTGGTGGCGCCCCGAAGTCCGGATGCCGTCCACCACACGCAGCACTTCCCGGCCCATCACATTGTACACCGCCAGCTTGACCTGTCCGGCCCGGGGCAGCGTAAAGGCGACAGTCGCTTCGGGGTTGAACGGGTTGGGATAGGGCGCCTGAAGGCTGTATTCCAGCGGCTGCGCGACCGGCTCGCTCTCGGACGGGTCATCCTCTACATCCCACTCGTAGCCCATAGCGTTAAGGATAGGATACAGGATTTCCTGGCCGGGCGTACTTGTGGAGACTCCGCTGACCGCCTCCAGGCCGAAGCCCATGTACACCACGGCTCCCTCTTCGCCGGTGTCATTCCAGACGGCGGCGACGGTCTCAGAACCGGAATAGGTATACAGGACCCGGGCATCGTTGGCGGCGATGATCCCGCTGGGAGCAGTCTGATTGTTGGCGCCGCCGGCCCCGAAGATGGCGGAGACGTTGCCCTCGCTAAGCGGTTCGCCCGTGACCCCCACAATCCCCAGGGCGTGCAGCGAATCCACACTCTCCGCAACCCCCAGCAGTGCGCTGAAATCCGTATAACCCGCCAGTTGCGGCCCGATGTGCTGGCCGGAGAGTATCAGCCCGCCGCCGTGCTGCACGTATTCCGTCATCACATCCACGTCGGCCTGGCTGAGTGGGTTACGCGCGTCGCCGGTCACCCAAATTACAATGTCATGCTCCGAAAGCAAGGCAATACCGGGCGTCCCGTTGTCCGTGTCCCACACATCCGCGGCGTTGTACATGGCTCTGATGTACCGGTCAACGTAATGCCGGTAGTCAGGCTGACCGAAATCGTTCACCAGCAGGATGTTGGGATCGCCCAGCACCACACGACGATAGGCTGTGGTTTCGTAGGCGCCGTCGTTGGCGGTCAGGGTGATGCGCAAGGTGACGTAATGCGGATCAAAGCCGTCCTCCGCCACCTGGAACCGGATGGCTTCGGGCAGCGCCACCATCTCACCGGCCGGAACTTCGCCGACAATAACATCGTTGGTTTCGAAGAGGGTGAATTCATCTCCTTCCACCGACACGGTAACATCGGTCGCCGGTGGCGGGTACAGCATCACATCGTTCTCGATGAACATCTCGAGTTCCACCCATTCACCCGGCATGAGATGACCATCGCTGTCTTCTTCGAGAATGGTGAAGGATCTCACCTGCAGGTTGGGTTCTTCACTGGGGCCGATGCCGTGCATGCCAAAACCGGTATAAATCTCGTCGCTGTGCGGCGTGCCGTTGGACAGGTCGCCGTCGTCGTCATCCTGCACCAGCACCTCCACCAGGTAGCCGACGAAATCGGCGGCCAGGCCGTACCTAGCGAAGTGGAACAGGTCATCGCTCACTTCCGCGCCCAGCATCTCACGTGTATCCCACATCGCTCCGCCCGGGATCAGGCCGTCGCCGTGCACTTCGCCGACCCAGTTTTCCGGGTAGCGGCGAGTGTTGTCCAGGTTCCGCATAGGCGTACCCGGGTTGCCCACATACACCCCGGGCGCCATGGTTGAATAGTCGTGAATCGAGCACGGGATGTAGTCCGACCACGCTTCGTTCAGCGCTCCGGACTGACCGGAATACGGCAGCGTTCCTTGAGGATAGATGTTCCCGGTGACACCATGAGTATACTCGTGGATGATCACATCGCTGAACATGGCCAGGTTGTACAGAGTGTTTCCGCCGGTCCCGAAGAACATCTGGTCGCCGCCCCACATGGCGTTCTCCCAGTTGGTCTGAAACGCCACCGTGGCGTTCACCGGGTAGTCCATCGCGGTGAAATCCGGGTCAAGCTCCTTGTACCAGTCATGGATAAACGTGGTGAAATAGAACACGTTGAATTCATCCTCACGCCCATCGAGGGGATACTGCCAGGTCAGGCCGGCGTCGCCGGGAGCGACGACTTCGCTTTCGTGGCGCGCATCTTCTCCATCTTCGTAGTTAACATTGACCCACGGCCCGCGCAGCTCATACCCCAGCGTGTAGGTTCCGCCCTGGTTCAACCCCTCGAACACAAAATACCCGGCGGCGTTCGTGGTCTGTGCGTTGTTGCCGATGTACACGCGCATGTCCGGAAATTCTGTCCAGACCGGGTCGTCCTGAATCTGGTGAGGCCACATCGGCCCTTCCACTGTACCGTTGATATCCACTTCATACGCGTCGTTGTAGAAACCGAGGATCGCTCCGGACTCGGCCTGCACCATGCCCACCGGACGCTGGATCGGCGATTCGCCTTCCAGACGTACAAACCACGCCGGGACCAGCTCGCCCTCGAGCCACGCCCAGACCTCGCGCGTTTCCAACACCGTATGCTTTTCCACTCCGGCGAAAGCCGCGAGCTGTTCGGTTGCATCCAGCGCCGTATACGCAGCTTGCCAGTTCACCTCAGCATTGCGCTGCACATCCGCGCCCCACAGCCCCACACGGCCATTTTCCGCCACTCGTAACAGCACCCGTGAACCCATAACAGGCCGGCCATCCACAAGCTGCCGCGCCGTCAAATAGGCTTTTCCATTGACCGGGCCTTCATGCAGCACTTCGAGGTCTGCCGACCGCACCCCGAACAGCTCTTCATGCCGGTCGATGACGGACAACAGAGCCTGACGGTCGGCTTGCGTTGCTGTAAACCCGGCTTGCGTCAAACCGCCGTACACCCGCACCGGCGCGCCCGCTTCGCTGAACAGACCAGTTACAGTGGCGTTTGCGCCGGTGGTCATGCTGAGGCTGCGGGACTCCGTAACGGGCAGGCGTTCCGGCCAGAAAGCCTCAGGCAGATCCTGCGCCGCAAGGGGCAGCACCATCATTACCAGTAGCAGAATAAGAAAGGCTTTGCGATGTAAGCGGTGCAACGCGTCTCTGAACATGATGTACCTCGCGGTTGGATCGACTCGAGCAGAGCCGGTAGTATGTACAAACAACATTATAAAATAGCACTCCCCGTCCCTCCGGGCAATCGTATGTGAGATCAACAGGACGCCGTCGGGAGTTAGATTAGCTTAATTTTGATGCAGTGTCTTATCAGATGATACCGATTGCGCAGGGTTATCGGAGCTGCGTAGATTGCGGCTGGTCTACAGGGACGGTCTGCGGATGGCGAAGAAAGAGTTGACACTGTTTCAACGGTGGGGTTTGCATCGGGCCTGGAAGCTGGGCGTGAAGGCGTCGGCGACAGTGTCTGAGAGTGACGGTTACCTGTTTATCATGCCGCCGGTAACCGACCTGATCGGTCCGTACATGGAACCGCTGCGGCAATGGCTGAAGCAGACCGAGCGCGGGAATGTCCGTATCCTGCTGCCCAAAAGCGCCAAGGACCTGTTGAACCTGCTGGACCGCAACGTTTTCGCGGTGACGTTCAGCGATTTCGACCTGAAACGCAACAAAATGCCCACTCCCGCCTTCCGGGACCGCATCCTGAACACCCCAAGCGATACCGTCGTGCTTTTGGCGCGCGATGTGTACCCCCTGACCGAAACCGCGTTCGCCCTGGCGCCGGCGAAACGAAAGGCCGCACATTTTCACGCCTTGCGTGAGAACCGCGCCCAGATCATCGTGCACACAAAAGAGGATGCGGAACGCGCTGAACGTTGCCGCACCCTTTTGACCACACTTTCTACCTTTGTCCATCCTTCTGTGAGAGTATCACAGCCCTGACAGACTGTATCAGAAAGAGGCGGCTCCCGCAGTTTGGACAGGGAGTCGGCTTTCAGTGATCGAGATCCCGGCAGCGAAACCGCCAAGTGGACGGTTGAAAGCTGGGATAAAGGGTGCGCTTCCTCTGGTCCGGGAGAGTGACGCTTCGTATATTCACAGCAACTGGATGGAGATGGGAGAAGGCTATGCTGAACACACGAACTGGTCGTTGGCTGCGGAAAAGCGTCCTTACTACGGTCGTGCTTGCGATGTTCGGACTCTCCGCCCGAGCGGTGGAAGTCGCCAACCTGGCGGTGCAGCAGCCCCCCACGGGGTTGGTGTTGCTGCGCTATGACCTCTTTGGCGGCGGCCAGTTCGATGTGGAACTGCTGGTCTCTCTCGACGACGGCGAAACCTTCCAATACCATCCCGAAGCACTGATCCGTGATATCGGTTCCGGCATCCTCCCCGGCCAGGGGAAAGAGATCATCTGGTTTCCCCAGGCGGAGAAGCCGGATTTCGTGGCCGCCGATCATGTATTTCGTGTCATCGCCTGGAAAGAGGACTCGCTGAACGTCGATGCCGTGGAGACCCATCACATCGACTGGCGAGGCACGGACTCCACGATCACCTTCACCGTGGCGCCGTTGACCCTGGAAGAACTCCGCGACCTGATGCTCCGCGCCGGTGTACCGAAGCGCAATCTCCCTGGCGCGGCGCCCACTTCATCCAGCCCGGAAGCCACCGCCGCCATGGGAACTGAGCCCACGGGTGAAGCTGCCGCCGAGCAGCAGGCCTTCGCCCAGCCCACCGACTGGCGCCTCGTCCGCCAGCAGGCCATCCGGCAGATGGTCACCAGTGAAGATTCGGCGCTGCAGGCGTGTTACGAAGAATACCGGGACCGTAACCTGGAGCTGAAAGGGCAGGTGCGGATCCGCTTCACCGTACGTCCTGACGGGTACGTGGAAAATGTGGAGTTTGTCGAGCACGAGTGGAACGACATGTACAATGGGGAAAAAGTGGAGGCATGCCTGCAAACCCGCATCGAAGGCTGGCGCTTCCCCCCCGCACCGTCGAAAATCAGCACCGAGTTCAAGCTGGACTTTCTGAGCATTACGAAGCCGCAGTATAAGAGGTAGCTAAGATAGCAAACTGGAAGCCAGCATATGTCACGAAACAGGAAGAGCGATGCTCGCGCCACGAACGATTTTACCCGGGCAGCGATACCACGATCCTTAGCCCGGATATTTCACGAGTAGTCGGTTTTTTCAATGTAATCAGTGACATACACTTGCGTTGAGCTGTTTTCGGTTTAAAATGATGCGACTACAGTCGCCCAAGGTGCGCCAAACGGACGGTGCGAACCTTGGGCTATGACAGCGAACCACTACCGTGGTTCATTCGTGAAATATCCGGGTTATAGTGGTTCTTGCAAACAATCGAACGTACTAAGATTCTTAAGTACTTGTTTATTCTGGATTCACGGCTTTCCCAAACTACGGGACACCGCAAGCTTCACTTCGTTCCGGTTCCTGCTTTCGCAGGAATGACATCATGGGACATTTCATTCGAGAATTACTATACAGGCTGTTGCACAATAGGAACCGATCTCATTCCAGCGAAGGCTGGAAT
>CAZYOC010000279.1:0-5638 GCA_964648415.1 uncultured bacterium
CCTGCGAAAGCAGGAACCGGAACGAAGTGAAGCTTGCGGTGTCCCGTAGTTTGGGGCAGCCGTGAATCCAGAATAAACAGCGATTTAGAGAATTTTGTAGTTCCGATTCCTTGCAAGAAACCCTATAAATCCATTTAAACGCGAAAAAGACAAATCGTGAGAATGTAATTGGTTGTGTGTGAGATTGCAATGAGCGGGCTGAGAAACGTGAGAAAAGCGGATGGGCTTCGTCTCGATAGAAGCGGTTTGTGATGAATGCAGGTGGGGTGTTCGGCGAGATTTCCAGTGGAAGACGACAGTCAGGCTATTCCATCTTCAAGGGCAGTTTCACGACAAATTCCGCGCCGGTCTCGTTGGACTTTGTCAGTTCAATGGAGCCTCCGCAGCCATCCAGGGATTCCCGCACCATCCAGAGTCCCAGGCCGGTTCCCTTGGGTTTCTTGGGATCAGGGATCTCGTCGGGCTGCATTTTCTTGGTCGTGAAGAAGGGTTCGAAAATGCGATGCTTGATGTCGTTGGAAATTCCGGGGCCATTATCACGTAACGTCAGCACCGCCATGCTGTGATCGGCCTCGGTGCGGATGTACAGCTCGGGATCCTCCAGGTCGTACATGGCTTCCATGGCGTTGCGCACCAGGTTGCCGATCACTTGCGCCATGTCACCTGCGACGACTTGCACCGGGAGTTCTCCCTCGCTTAAGCTGACATGCTTCGTTACCTCTTTCTTGAAGAAGGGATCGGCGGTCATAAATTGCAGCTCAGCCTGTACCAGATCGTTCAGGTCGATGACTTTCTGTGTGGTGGAGATATCGGTTCGGCTTCGTTCCATCAACGACATCACCATGTCGTTGAGGTTGCCGATGGCTTGCTCCATATTCTGAATAAACCGGTCGATGTCGTCGGCGCAGGTGGCGCACTGTTCGCCCTGGTCATCCCGACATGGCTCAACATAATGCTTCAGTTGCTCCACCGCCATCTTCACCAGCCGGGCGTTACCGGAAGCAATCGTGAGGGGATTCTTCAAGTTATGGACAATCCCCTGCACCAGTTGACCAAACAACGCCTGGCGCTCCGTCTTGATCAACTGCCGTGTCTGTTCCTCGAGCAGATCTTCGAGGTGCTCGCTGTATTCCTGAATGGTGTCGTTGGCCTGTTGCAGCTCCTGGGTACGTAGCGTGGCCAACCGTTCCAGGTCCAGCAACTTGATCGCCAGGTCGTGCTCGTGATTCCATTTTTCGGTCAGCGCCAGCGCCAGTTGCCGGACTTCATTGGCGTCGAACGGTTTGCGGAGAAACACCAGGTTATGCTGGGGGCCGAAACGTTGATACACCTCGTCCCAGGCGATATCGGAATACGCCGAACAGAGGACGAGCTGAATATCCGGATCGTGCTTCCGGATGCGTGCGATGGTTTCGAGGCCGTCGATCCCAGGCGGCATGCGCATATCGACAAAGCCGACGGCAAAGGGTTGGTCGGCTTCGAGCGCGATCTGCACCTTTTCGACTGCTTCGACTCCCTGCCTGGCCGATTCCAGCTCATAGAACGGCGGATCGAGGGGGTTGGGGACTTCACCGAAGAACTCTTCCACCGCGGCGGCAAACTTCTCGTCCTCCTCGACAGGATGCAGGATGCTTCGGAAATCCTCGTGAATCTGGTCGTGATCGTCCACGACGAGGATCAATCGGTTCGGGGTGCTGTGTTCAGCCATGGAATTGTGTGCTCACCAAGATCGTGCGAGATGGTCACGGCAGCCCTGAAACACTGCTAACATTGAGCTGCCTCAACAGTCTCCTTTCCAAACGAAGTATACGCCAAAAAACACGTAAATCAAAGATAGAGCGACCTGTGACCGGTCAAATCATGAGATCGGCAACAGCATTCCGGCCTCCCGGGGTGCGCCAGGATTGCTCCATGCCCAGACAGACCCGGCGGAGTGTCAGTCCGCCAGATCAATTCCGGCTGCCTGAAAAGCATCCTGCAGTTCCGCCAGGATCCGGTCGTAGTCGGGTATGACAGCGACAAACTTCTCCAGCATGAGATTGTTGACATACCGTTCCACCTGGTCCATGTATCGCTGGAGAGCGGTGAAGCCGAAGCGTTTGGCGGTATACCGGATTTGCTGGATCACGGCTCGGGCCTCGGCGGGGGAGAAGGCATGGCCCAGCGAGCGCCACCGGCGACGCAGCGAGCCGCTCAATTCCAGCAGGGCTGCCGCAGCTTCGGCTTGTTGTTCTGCTGAAAAGGCCCGGAGGTGATGATAGCTGTCAGCAAAGGCTGGGCTTGAAGGGATCCCGTTTTGCTCCAGGATCTTTGCCGGCAGAAACTTCGCCAGGGCGGAGATCAACGCCTCCCGTGTCACCGGTTTCCTCAGGAACAGGGCCGCTCCGGCTTGGGTGGCGCGTTCTTCCTGTTCACGCATGACTGTAGCACTCAACGCGATGATCGGGATCTCCCCCAGTTCCGGATCGCTCTTGAAGCGCCGGATGGTCTCGTGTCCGTCCATTTCCGGCATGAACAAGTCCGTGACCACCAGGTCGGGCCTGTGGATGCGAGCGAGGTCCAGGCCTTCCGCGCCATGGTTGGCGACGATCAGCGAGATCGGGGTCGGCTCCAGGAAGGCTCGCATCAAGTTTTGATTGAGACGGTTGTCTTCGATCAGCAACAGAGTGGCCGGTGCAAACTCGAATTGCCGCCAGGCGCGGGAAATGTTTCTCGGGTCTTCTTCCAGCGCGGCGATCTCCAGGCTCCGTAGCACAACGATGAAGGTGGTTCCCTTTCCCTCCTCGCTCTTGAGGGTGATGCTGCCATTCATCAGGTTCACCAGCTTGCGGGTGATGGTCAGTCCCAGACCGGTGCCCCCGAAGCGACGCTGATCCTGGCCCTCCACCTGCACGAATTCCTTGAAAATCGCTTCCCGCTGCTTCGGAGGAATCCCGATTCCTGTATCCTCCACTTCAAACACCAGATCCACCAGGCTGCTGCCGTCCTCCGACCACTTGTAGCGCGCCCGAAGTGTCACCGTGCCTGCGAGGGTGAACTTGACAGCGTTGCTTAACAGGTTCAGCAGAATCTGCTTGAGACGCAGTTCGTCGAGCAGCACCCCTTCCGGCAGGTTGTCCTCTATTTGCAGCGCAAGCTCCAGGTTTTTATTCCGTGCGCGCTGTTCCATCAACATGTACACTTCACTCAGAATGCGCGCGGGATCCACCGGGTGGGGATCCAGAACCAGCTTGTCCGCTTCGATCTTTGACAAATCCAAGACATCGTTGATTAGTTCAAGCAAGGTCCGCCCGCTGGTGGAGATGGCATTGATGAACTCCCGGTCCTTCGGGTCGGTCAGCCGGGTCTCCAATACTTCGGAGAAGCCAAGGATGGCGTTCATCGGTGTACGGATTTCATGGCTCATGTTGGCCAGGAAGCGGCTTTTTGCCTGGTTGGCCGCTTCCGCCTCCACCGCCAGCTGGTTCGCCTTTTCGATGGAGGCTTCCAGTTGACGGTTCAGCTTCTCGACATGCTCGCGCTCACGGTCGGCTTCGAGGGCCAACCGGTTGGCCCGGGTGACAGCTTCTTCCAAATCCCGGTTCGCGCTGGCCGTTTCACGATGCGCCTGACGCAAATCCACCAGCACGGTGTTCAACGCCTTCTGGCGCTTAAACTGTGCACGGAAAGCGATGCTCAACCCGAATATGCCGATCAGCCAAAGCAATCCATGTGCGCCGGCGATCTGTATTCGATGCCGGTATTCGGAAGCCAGAAGGTCGCTCATGGGAGCGGTCACGCTGATCCCGCCACGCACCTCGCCCAGTTTGTAGCCCTGTTTTGCGTGGCATCTCAGGCAGGTTTTGTCCGTATACAACGGGCGCATCAAACGGATTACCGGTTCCCCGTTCGCTTCCATCACCTCCGACACTTCTTCCTTGCCCTCATCGAACTCCTGCAAGGCTTCGGTCTCCCAGGGATCCGCCTTGTTGGCGGGGCGAATGGGATTCAGGCTGGTGATATGACCCTGCACACCAGACAGCTCCTGGGCGATCTCGTGCACCATGCGGGTCATATACGCGGGATTGATCTTGGTCAGGTGGACACCGTCAGGAGTGATGATGTCACGCTTGGGGTCTTCGAGGTACGGGTTGGGTTCAACATTCCGGTTAACTTCCACATACACGCCGCCAAACATAGCGTTCCAGTGCCGGTACAGGATGTCCTTCTCTAATGCCACCCGCGCCTGGGTCCGCGCCAGTTCGAGGGTGTTGTGGCGTCCGGAATGAAAACTCCACAGCAACGACAGAAGGATCGTCACCGTCCACAACACAGCGGTGGCCCAAAACCCCACGGGCCGGAGACGCGGATGATCTTCGGTATGTTTCAACCTGTTAACAGGCGTTGAAATGGACGGCCCCCTCTACTGCCACTTTAAATCCAGTTGACTCGCTGGTCTTGAAGCCCGACAATCAACTATCGGGCCAAATAAACAACAAACCGTGATCCAACACTCATACTGGATCTCAACCGGCACAAAACAATCGTAGCGCCTACGCTTGATCCAGAGCCGCAAGATAAGGTAAAACCCACTACGCTGCACACAGAGGCACGGGAAAGCAGTAAAAGAAAGCCCGTGTAACTCGCTCTGGAGACAGCATTCGATGACGGGCTCCTCCCCAGGATCAGCCCGTTGCGAAACTACTCTGGTCCATTGCGCCAGCTCAGAACGATTCATAGCTGGCGCAATGGAGCACTAGCCTGATGACATGCACCCTGGGCCGACGTAGCTGATTACCATCTATTCCTGCATCACCAGCAGCAGGACTCGTTCTACGCCGCGGCCTTCGTCGACGAAGGTTGCTTCCAGGGTGAATCCGTCGCCCTCCTCACTCTGGTCGCAGCGGTGCTCGTAGCAACGTCTGGCGAGGACGTATTCGGGGGGAACCGGTTGGGGCGGCAGGGCGAACTCCAACCCGCTGAGCCGGCGCACCAGCTTCTGGTTGTCCCAGATGGTGAGGCCGCCGGGGGTGAGAGTGATCTTGCGGCGGGCGATTGCTTCAAAGGAGGCGTGGCCGAACAGCTCCTTCAGCTCGCGCAGGGGACGCCAGACTTCCGGCTCAAACAGCTCCCTCGGCAACAGCAGCTCCGAGGCCAGCGTGTCGGCTTCGTTTTCCTCCAACGGCCCCAACTCGCCGCCATGACCCAGCAGTACATGGGCCACCTCGTGAGCTAAAGAGAAGTTCTGGCGTTCGTGAGGCAGGCGTGAGTCCAGCAGCACGATGGGGCCGTCGCCGTCCTCGTATTTCAACGCCGGCAGGTCGCCCGGCAACGGTGTCTCGCACCGCAACCGCACGCCATGCTTCTTCGCGAACGCCTGCGCCCAGTCGGAAGGGGTTTCGGATCGAACGATCATCGTATGTCCCATGAGTTTGAATCGTTGGGTAAACCTTTTCGCGTGATATGAACGCTATTTGCCCCGGGCAGCTTGTCGCGAGCAGCTGGAATGTAAACCGTCCCGAAGGATGAAAACAAACTATAGGTGCAACCATTCACGGTTCACCGCTGCCCGGGTCTACACTAAAGTTGGCGAGCATCTCCAGCTCTAGTGGATCGTTTCACGTGCTATGAGCGATATCTGCCCCGGGCAGCTTGTTGT
>CAZYOC010000280.1:0-5624 GCA_964648415.1 uncultured bacterium
CGAAAGGTAGTTCACACCCATACTCTTTTTCCACCAACTCCTGGGACGCGACCCATCTCCATCGTGCCGCTCTTTGTGATCCTGGTGTCGCTCACGGGCCTGGTGCTCCCGGACGGCGTGGTGCAGATCCGACAGTTCATGCAGGACTTCATGGGGGAGGCGTCGTGGGTGCTGCACCCCGAAATGGACGCACTGAAGGTCAGTATTATCAACCTTGTGGTGTTCGGGATCATGCTCTATTCGTCGTCCAATGTGTTCAATCACATGCAGAAAGCGCTCAACCACATCTGGGATCAGGAGTCCCGGTTCAGCATGCTGCTGTGGCCGCGGATCAAAGCCATTCTGCTGGTGCTCGCCCTGGCGCTCCTCCTGCTGGTGTTTATTGTCACCAGCTCCGTGCTACAACAACTCGGTTCCCTGCTGCACCAGTGGGTCCCGATTCCGGAAGTGTTGATGCAGGCGATTCACAGCCTGTTCGCTCTGCTGTTGACCACCAGCGTGGTGGCGTTTCTCTATTTCCGTGTCCCGGGCGGGACGCCTTCCCGGAGCTCCACTTGGCTGGGAGCGCTGGTCACCGCGCTGCTGCTGTTGCTGGGCAACAGCCTGATCAGTTTCTACTTCGCCCAGGCGCGGATGCCGGGCATGTACGGTCCGTTTGAACAAACCCTCGTGCTCCTGCTCTGGGCCTACTACACGGTGCATGTCTTCCTGTTCGGCGCGATTATTACGCGGGTGTGGAGCGAGGTTCGTGGGGCGTTGAAGCAAGACTGAGGCATTCTGTCTGTCACAGGTTCACGGCAGCCTTCACTTCATCAGTACGAGTTTCATGATCCGTGTGGTTCCGGGAGCGGTCAGACGCAGGAAATAAACCCCGCTGCTGTGTGTATCCGCGCGCCATTGCAACTCGTGCCGTCCCGCTTGCATGGGACCGTCCACCAGCGTAGCGACCTCACGGCCCTGCACATTGTAGACGACAAGTGCAATCGGTGCGTCCCGCGGCAACGTATAGCGGATGGTCGTCACGTTGTTGAAGGGGTTGGGGTAGGCGCTTTCCACGGCGAACCGTGTGGGGAGAAGAGGAGGATCACCATCCGCAACGGCCACCTCCTCGAACAAGTCCATCACTTCCTGCCCACTCAGCACCCGGTTGTAGAGCCGGATATCATCGAGTACGCCGATGAAGTTATACGCCGCATCGCCGGGCAGCATCTGTGCGAAGCAGAGGTCGATGTCGGTTTGCAGGATACGGCCATGCCACTCGATCGACGTCTCCAGCTCGCCGTTGACATACAGCCCCGCCTGGCCCTCGCCGTAGGTCGCCACCACGTGATACCACTCGTTTTCCGCTACATGCGTCTCGCTGTCGATGTCGAAGATGCCGTTGTTGGCGGTGGTGTCGGTCTTGAGCGTCCACCGGATGCGGTCATCGGGGATCAGCGAGATCTTGTATCGGTTCTGCCAGCTCCCGTGGGAAAGCAGGAAGATCTCACGGTCGGGCAGGTCGGTCGGCTTGCACCAGAAGGACAGCGACACCGCACGGTCGAAATCCAGCGAGGGCGCGGACTCGACGACCACGTTGGCGGTCCCGTCAAAATACAACGCCCCGCTGGGGGTGCTGTCACGCCCGTCCGTCGCGGCTGCCCCATTCACCGCGCCGTCGTTGTCGAACCCGCTGAAATCGCGCGCTTCGCCGTACATCAGCCAGTATAGCCCCACCAGGTCGCCCACCGGCACGCGCAGTTCTTCGCTGGTTGTCATGCCGAAGGGATCCTCGACTTCGCATGTGATGGTGTAGCTGCCGCGCTGGTTCGGGGCCTGCCAGGTGACGACCGCTCCTTCGCCCTCGATGGTCCCCGCTTCGGAGGACCAGGCGTAGGTCAACGTGTCGCCGTCGGGATCGTTCGCCTCGCAGGTCAGGGTCGCCTCGCCCCCCAGCTCGACCACGTTCGGCGTGGCGTAGAGCTCCTCGATCACCGGGGGGTGGGAGGCGAGCACGTCCAGCGCGATGAAGGCCGTATCAGCAGTGCTCCCGTCGCCGGCGACCACGCCGATGGTCTGCTCGCCCGCCTGGTCCGGCGCGGTCCAGTCCACCGTGGCGCCGTCGCCGGTGATCTCGCCGCCGTCCACGAGCCACTCGTAGCTGATGGCGTCCTCGTCACGGTCCTCGGCGGTGGCGTACAGGGTGATGGTCTCGCCGCGCGCCGGCGGGTCGGGATCGGCGGCCAGCCCCTTGATACGCGGCGGCCAGTTGGTCACCGGGTTGTCGCTCCCGTAGTCCACCACGACGCCGTCGACCAGCATCTTCGCGAGGTCGTACGTCACCGCGCCGCCCGCCGGACAGTAGACCAGCACCCGGGCCTCGTCGGACGGAACCGCCACGCTGGTCGCGCCGGTCTGGCTGTACGCGATGAACTCGTTGGCGGCCGCATCGTAGAGGTCCACGGCGTCATCGCCCACGTCCAGCGTAACCGTCTGCTGATCGTCGTACGGGTTATACAGCAGGTAGCTGGGATAGGCGTCATCGCGGTAATAATCGGTCGCCAGCAGGTCGAGCTGGAGGATCATGGAGACGTCGGTGGTGTCCACGATCGCGCCCAGGATGCCGACGTGGGAGGAGCCGTAGAGCACGAGATTCGTCTGTCCCCAGCCTCCCGCGATGGCGTCGCCGGTGGCGTAGGGCGACTGGCCGTTCCAGGTCTCCCGCATGGCTTCGTGCCCGATC
This sequence comes from uncultured bacterium, assembly GCA_964648415.1. Lineage (GTDB taxonomy): Bacteria > Electryoneota > Electryoneia > Electryoneales > Electryoneaceae. The sequence continues at coordinate 2,723 of CAZYOC010000280.1, forward strand.
ACCGACTGCGGATCGTGTTCGTACGACCACTCTTCGCTGTCCTGGTTGGCGGCGGGCAGGAAGGCGGGGTAGAACAGGCGCGTGGCGCTGGCGAGATGCAGCATCCACTTGCCGATGGCGCGCGCGAAACGGTCATCGTAACGCACCAGCGGCGTCAGTGCGCCCGCCTGCTCGAGGCCGTTCATCAGAAACGGGTAATCGTTGCCGGAAAGTTCGCCCACCAGGCCATGAACATCGTACCCGCCCCAGGTTCCCACCATCACGCCCCAGCTCCGTAGCGGCTGGTAGCTGAAGCACCAGTCCACCAGTTGCGCCGTGTCGTAGTTCGCGCCCAGCTCGGCGTTCATCCTGGCCGCGATATACGCCCCGTACGGCATCTGGATCTCGTAGGAGGGGTTGGTGTTGCGGCTGTCCAGGAACTCCATGGCCCATTCCGCGCCCATGCGGTAGCGGTCGTCGCCGGTCTCTTTGAAGGCGTTATAGAGCAGCCAGCCGACCGCGCCTGCGGCTTCCGGCTCACGTACACCGCTCGGGTTGGGCGTCATGGTCGAGAACGAGAACGCGCGGTAGTTCATATAGGCGTCGTCCCAGGGCGTGGCGCTGCCGCCCATCACCTGCGCCGCCGCCAGCCACTGGTCGGCCACGGTAGTGAATTGGTCGTCGGAATCGCCGAAGCCGGGGTAGAGATCGTAGAGCTGGTAGAAGAACACGTTGGGCATGGTGTCGTACCAGAAATCGCTGCCGCTCTGGTTCACCGGGTTGTTCAGGTAGATGTTCTCCTCGGGGCGCCGGTTGAAGAACTCCTCGCACATGAGGACGTAATCGTTGCCGTGCTGGTCGGCCTTGTCGATCCCGTTGAGAGTGGCTCCAATCACTGCGGGCAGGACATTGATCGCCTCGCCGGCGTGGTTGCTGGTGGCGCCGACCACGGTTTCCAGGCCGAACGCGTCGTGCTCGGGGTAGTTCACCGGGCTGTTGTACCACCAGATCAGCGGCAGGTGCTGGCCGGTGCGGTTCCAGTCGAAGACGAGGGAGTCGTAGGAAAGCGTGGCCGCGCGCCAGTCCCGCATGGCGTAGGATTCGGGGTGGTTCGGCATCTCCTCGATGCGGTCGATGTCGATCTGCTGCGCGATGCCCATGAGCGGCGCGAGCAGCAGGAGCAGCAGTATGGTGACTCGGAAACGGGATGGGTTCGTCATGGCCGGGTCCTCTCGCCAGTGGTGTCTATCTGAGTGTAGCATGAAAATCTATCGAACACCACAGGGGCTTGTTCGACAGGAGGATAGGTTCAGGCAAAGACGCTGGGCTAACACAAAGATACTTGGCTCAGGCAAAGACGCAAAATCCGTAAACAACGAGCGCCCTCCATCGGCAACATCACCCGAGACGCCCACGATAGCAAAGCGCAAATCGGGCCATGCGAGTTGTGTCGTGTCAGGTCCTGAAGCGCGTCAGTTTGCGCTGGAGACCTGACACTGCCCCAACCGTACGACATCCCCCCGGACTACGTTCGACCGGCGAGGCGCCGGTCCTACACCTGTCCGCCCGGCAGCTTGTTCAGCACCTCTTTCTCTTCCTCCGTCAGGTCCTCGCCCATCCGTCGCTGGGGTGCGCCGGGCTTCTCCGGCAGCAGCAGCGAGAACACAACTGCCAGCAGGAACGACGCCACATACGCCACCAGTCGCTCCGACACCCCGGTCGACGCCATGAAGAACGTCTTCCAGATGATCGTCACCCCCGTGCCGGTGATCAGCGAGGCGAACACGCCCGCCCGCGAGAACCGTTTCCAGAAGAGGAGCAGGATCAACGCCGGCCCGAACGACGACCCGATCCCCGACCAGGCGTAAGAAACCATGTCGTACACCGTCTCGGCCACCGTCAGCGCCAGGATGAAGGCCACCAGCCCTACGGTCAACGTCAGCACTTTGTTCAGGTTCAGCACCGCTTTCGGGGACAGTTTGCGTTTCGACAGGTGGAAGTAGATGTCCTCGCTGGCCGACGAGCTGGAGACCATAAGCTGCGAGGAGGCGGTGGACATCATGGCCGAGATCGCGCCGGACAACAGGATGCCGGCCAGCAGCGGCCCCATCAGGCCCAGCACCATGGCCGGCAGGATGTGCTCGGCGGAGACTCCCGCCACGCCGCCGTCGCCCAGCAGCCCCGCATGCGCCAGCGCCACGCCCAGGACGCCGATCAGGATCGCGCCAACGTACGCGAACACGGTCCAGGTGATGGCGATGCCCTTGGCGGTCTTGACACTCTGCCGGTCCCGCATGGCCATCATCCGGGTGAGAAGCTGAGGCTGGCCGGTGTAGCCGAACGCCCACGACAGCCCGCTCAAGACAAACAGCACTGCTGCGCTCCCGGTTTTCCCATAGGTAAGCGAGGTGAGCTGGTGTTTGGTGGCGACACTTGCCGCGGCCAGGCCCTCCGCCACGTTGATATTGTTCTGCGCGATCACGATCAAGGCGATGATCGGCAGCACCACCAGGGTGATGATCATAAGGATGGCCTGGAAGGCGTCGGTCGCCACCACCGTGATGAATCCACCGAAGGTGCAGTAAATGGTGACAATCAGCGACCCGATGATCACGCCCCAGATCGGCTCCAGCCCGAAGGTCTCGTTGACAACCTTCCCCGCGCCGGAGAACTGGGCGGCGATGTAGAACATGAAGAAGAAGATGACGATCAGCGAAGAGACCAGCCCGATGGATTTCTCCGCGCCCGGGAACTTGCGCGAGAGCAGGCTGGAGACGGTGAGCGCGCCGGTTTCCTGGCTCATCTCTTGCAGCCGGCCGCTCATCACCAGCCAGATGAAGATGATCCCGGCGACACAGCCGATGGCGACCCAGACAGCGGCGACGCCCTCCGCATAGCCGTGCCCGGTCAACCCCAGCAACAG
>CAZYOC010000281.1:0-5613 GCA_964648415.1 uncultured bacterium
ACTGGATTCCAGCCTTCGCTGGAATGAGATTCCTCTAGCATTCTGGGACAGTCTGGAAGGCAGGAACCGGAACGAAGTGAAGCTTGCGGTGTCCCGTAGTTTGGGACAGCCGTGAATCCAAAATAAACAGAGATTAAGAGATTTATGTATGTCCGATTCTTAGCAAGAAACCCTCTAACCCGGATATTTCACGAAAACACCGCGGCAGTGGTTCTCTGCTATGTCCAGTATTGCGAGCATCGCGGCCGGTGGGTGAGTTCACGAACGAACCACGGCAGTGGTTCTCTGCCATGTCCAGTCCGGCAGGCGGGGATCGCCCCTGTTGCCAGCTCTGTTGCGTATTGTGTTACCGTCTGATATACAGGGATGTAGTTCGGAACCCCTGCGCTTGCTACGCGTACCATGCCGGAGTACCTTTCTGAGTTAAACGCAGGATGAAACTGCGTGCACATTCGCAAACCAACGTCGGAAAAAGACCGTGAAGTGGATATCCAAACTATTTGGCACCAAGCATGACCGGTTGGTAAAAAAAATCCAACCCCGGGTGGATGAGATCAATGAGGTTTTTGAGACGCTTTCCGGATTGTCGGATGACGAACTCAAGGCAAAGACCGATGAGTTCAAACAGCGCATCCAGGAGCATATGGATGGGTTCGACAAGTATTCCACCGTCTCCGACGAAGACCCGGAACGCGAGAAGAAAGCGCGAAAGAACGAAGTCAACTACCTCAACGAGATCCTCGACGAGATCCTGCCGGAAGCGTTTGCCGTCGTTAAAGAGACCTGCCGTCGCTTGAAGGAGCGTGAATACACCTTTGACCTGATGGGCAGCGAAACTGTCTGGGACATGGTGCCGTATGATGTGCAGCTCATCGGTGGGATGATGCTGCACGAGGGCAAGATCGCGGAAATGGCTACGGGTGAAGGCAAGACGCTGGTCGCCACGATGCCCATGTACCTCAACGCCCTCACCGGACGCGGCGCGCACCTGGTGACCGTGAACGATTACCTGGCGCAACGCGACGCCGTCTGGATGGGGCAGGTCTACGAGTTCCTGGGCCTGTCGGTCGGCACCATCCTGGGGCAGATGACCCCCGAGGAGCGGAAGGTATCCTACGGCGCCGACATCACTTACGGCACCAACAACGAGTTCGGGTTCGACTACCTGCGCGACAACATGGCGGTGGACGCCGCCAGTATCGTGCAGCGGGGCCACCATTACGCCATCGTGGACGAGGTGGACAGTGTGCTGATCGACGAGGCCCGGACGCCGTTGATCATCGCCGGCCCCGTGCCGCGATCCTCGGAAGGCGATTTCAATGTCTGGAACCCCGACATCGCACGCCTGGTGCGGCGGCAACAGGATTTCGTCAGGTCGCTGATCGCCGACGCCGAGCGTATCCTCAATCAGGTGGAAGAGGGCGGGGCGGAGGACGCTACCGAGTTCGACGCCGGCATCATGCTCTACCAGGCACGGCGCGGCGCGCCCAAGAACAAGCGCCTGATGAAGATTATTAATGCGCCCGGCAGAAAGCGTTTGATCGATGAAGTGGAGAACACCTTCATCCGGGACAAGAAGCTGCATGAACTGGACGACGACCTCTATTTCGTCGTTGATGAAAAGGGCCATACCATCGACCTGACCGACAAGGGGCGTGACGAGCTGGCCAAAATCAGCAACAAAGAAGTCGACTTCTTCATGCTGCCCGACCTTGGGGACCTGTTTGCGGACGTTGAAAACGACGATTCAATGTCGGACGAGGAGAAGGCCGAGAAGAAAGGCGAAGCCGAGCAGGAACTGGCGGTCAAGAGCAGCACCATCCATACCATCAACCAGCTGCTGCGCGCCCATTCGCTGTACGAGCGCGATGACGAGTACGTCATCGAGGGCGGCAAGGTGCAGATTGTCGATGAGTTCACCGGCCGTATCATGCACGGCCGCCGGTACTCCGACGGTCTCCACCAGGCGATTGAAGCCAAGGAAGGCGTTCGAGTCGAGGCCGAAACCCAGACCATCGCCTCCATCACCCTGCAGAACTACTTCCGCCTCTACGGCAAACTGGCGGGCATGACCGGGACGGCGGAGACTGAAGAGGACGAGTTCTTCAAGATCTACGAGCTCGAAGTCTCCGTTATCCCGACCAACGTCCCGATCAAGCGCATCGACGCGGAAGATTTGATCTACAAGACGCAACGCGAGAAATACAACGCGATTGTGGAAGAAATTGTTCGCCTCCATGAACTCGGTCTCCCGGTCCTGGTAGGGACAACGTCGGTTGAAGTGAGTGAGTTGATCGCCCGCATCCTGGGCAACAAAACTGTGTCCGGACGGAAGCTGAAGGACAAGATCCAGGTCTTGAACGCCAAGCAGCATCAGCGTGAAGCGGAGATCGTGACCAATGCCGGACGTCCCGGCGCCATTACCATTGCGACCAACATGGCCGGCCGTGGCACGGATATTAAAATCTCGCGGGAAGTAGCCAACGCTCACAATGAAAACGGCGTCATCACTCAACGCATTAAAGCCGACCCGTCCCTGGTGGAACGCCACCAGGAAGAGCACGGCATCGACCCGAACGTCCAGCCCGGCGGATTGCAGATTGTGGGTACGGAGCGCCATGAAGCACGGCGGATTGACCGGCAGTTGCGTGGCCGAAGCGGCCGCCAGGGCGATCCCGGGTACTCCCAGTTTTTCCTGAGCCTGGAAGATGACCTGATGCGTCTGTTCGGCGGGGAGCGCATTGGCCGCATCATGGACAAGCTGGGTCTCGAGGAGGGGGAGATCATCACCCACTCGATGGTGACCAACGCCATTGAGAAGGCCCAGAAACGAGTGGAGCAGCACAACTTCTCCATTCGTGAACACCTGCTGAAGTACGACGATGTGATGAATGTGCAGCGAGAGGTGGTGTATGCTCGCCGTAAGTCCGCGCTGACAGGGGATATCGATGAAGAGGTGGCGAACCTGCTGGACGAGTACATCGCGATCACGGTGGATCAGTACGCGGATGAGAGGGAGCCTCCTCACGCTTGGGATTTAGAGAGTTTGCGCAATACGCTCTTGCGCACACTGATGATTGATGTCCATTTTACCGATAAGGAAATAGAGCTGCTCTCCCTCGACGAGCTCGAGGACGCTATCCGCACGAAGGCCAAGGCGGCGCTCGAGAAGCGCAAGCGGACCTTCGGCGAAGAGTTGTACGAGAAATTGCTGAGATTCAGCGTTCTCAAGATAGTGGACCGCGAGTGGATGGACCATCTCTACGAGATGGACCGGTTGAAGGAGGGTATCGGGCTTCGGTCTTACGCGCAGCGAGACCCGCTGGTGGAGTACAAGCGGGATGGGTTGGCGGCCTTCGAGCAGATGTTGGGGCGGGTCGCCGAAAAGAGCCTGCGCGCCATCTTCTCCGCTCAGATTCAGATGACTCCCGCCCAATCGGTGCTGAGCCAGCCGATTGCCGCCCGGGAGATCAAGGACGACGCTCAGCAGACCAGCCGCGCGCAAGCCGCGCAACCGGTGGCTGCGGAAGCCGAAGCGAGAGGGGGGCCGCAAGCGGCCGGAGCCCAACGGGGAAAAGCCCAACCCGTAAAACGGGACATGCCCAAGGTCGGACGCAACGACCCCTGTCCCTGCGGGAGCGGGCAGAAGTACAAACACTGTCACGGCAGGTGAGCCATGTTCGGAGAAGAAGGGATTGCCCCCCAGCGTGTCATGGGGTTGGTTATGCATCTTCTGAAAGAAATCCGTGAGCACCGAATTGAGCTTGAGGACGTGGACGGGATCAGCACGGACCTGCTCGGCCAGGGGTATACCGAGTCGGAAATCAACGCGGCGTTTACCTGGGTGTTTAACCGTCTCGACGATACCACCCAGGCGGACAGCCTGTTTGAAGCCGGTACGGGCCGCCATTCCTTCCGTGTCCTGCATCCGGCGGAGAACGCTATTCTCAAGCCCGCGGCCTACGGGCAGTTGATCGAGATGCAGACCATCGGCATGCTCAGTCATTCCGATGTGGAGCGTCTGATCGAACGCGCCATGTCGTTCGGCAACCAGCTCGGCGAAGAAGAGATCCAGATGCTGGTGCATACCTACCTGTTCGAGGAAGGGCCTCGCGGCACGATAAGCGGCGAGATGAACTTCAGTCCGCCCTCGAACACGGTGCACTAAATACTACCGTTTGCTCACCCCACCCCGGCAGCGGGTTGTATAGTACTACAACAAACAGAAGTCGTGGAATTCCAAACTGAAAAACCGTTCAAGCCACTTCCCTGTCATGGGTTACATTAACCCGGATATTTCGCGCAACAGGCGGCATGGCCCGGTTTGCTGTGCTCTTACGGGCGGTCTGACTTCACAATCAGCGATGGATAACGCCGGACGAATCTGCGGTTCAACGTAGTAGAGCAAGCCGGGAAAAACACACTCCCGACACGCTCATCGCGGGATAGTTTGCAGAGCCTGCCTGCGCGTGCATTGTGTCCATCGGTTGCGGTAAAAGAATCACGGAGGGCGTATCGGGCCATGCGTCCAAGCTGTGATCATAACATGGTTTTATCATAGTGAAGAACCATTGCTTATGAGCTATTCGTGTTAAGGATCTGATACGACGAACAGCTCTTCTTTTTCACTTTCTTTACTTTTATTGCATTTTCACTCTCTGTGAACCATCTCCCAGAATTTCGCCCCTTTCTCCTCCGGGTTGAGGCCCTGGTTTTCCAGCATGGTCACGATCTGCTCTTGTCGCTGTTCCGAGAGCCCCAGCTTGTCCGGCATCTTGAACCCCGCTTCGCCCTTGGCGATGTTCTCCACGGGCAATTCGCTGCTCTCGGGAGTCTGCAGCAGGATCGCCTTCATCACGTCCACGTTGTCGGTGATGATATGCACGATTTCCTCGTTCAGCCCCCAGCTCCGCAGGCAATCGGCCATGCGTTGCGTGGACGCGCCCGGAGTCAATATCAGCACCGCCTTCTGCACGTCTTCTTCAAGCTTTCCCGGCAGGTTGTCCGGCAGTTGAATATCGACCAGGTTGATCTCCTGCTGGTCGCCGCCGGTAGCGGGGGCGAGGTGCAAGCGGCTCTGGATGATGTTCACAATGAACCAGGCTTTGCCCGCCACCGGGCCGCCGGCGATATAATCCACCGTCTTCGCGGAAAGCGGCAGGAAGGAGAAGAGGAGGAGGGCGATAAGAATGATGATGCCGGACTTGAGCAGCGCCAGCAATGCTCCGCCGCTACGGTCCAGCCAACCGAGCTGCGCCGCGCGCACTGCCTTGCGGAGCATGAGCGCGACGTAGCCCAGACCGATCGCCACCGTCACAAAGATGATCACAAAGGCGAGCGACCCGGCCAGGAAATAACTCATCCCGGTCAGGTTGGTGACAAACCCGCCCAGCGGCGGGCCGAAATACCGCGCGGCCATATACCCGGCGACCAGCACGATGACTTCAAACAGTTCGAGCAAAAATCCGCGGAACAACCCGCGGATTAGAAAAAAACCGAGTATCGCGACCAGCGTCCAGTCCAGGACGGTCATCTAGTGCTCCGTTGCACCAGGTTTAAACGTTTCTGCTTGTTTCTTGATGAGTCAAGTTCAAGGCGATTTCGCGCCAGCAT
>CAZYOC010000282.1:0-5601 GCA_964648415.1 uncultured bacterium
TCCGCTGGAAGGTGTGGTATTGACGGCGGCCCCGACGGGCGGCACACGCACGACCCTGGCCAACGGCGCCTTTGAATTCAACGATCTGGATCCCGGCGTGTACACCGTGACCGCCGAACTGGACGGGTACATCACCCAGACCCAGGCGGATACCGTGGTCGCGGATCAGGTCGCCGACATGAACTTCGTGCTGGTGGAAGAACCGTCCGGTAGCGGTACGATCACAGGGATAATTACGGACGCGACCGACGACACGCCGATCTCCGGCGCCACTGTGTCGACCATCCCGGCGACAGCCACCGCCACGACGAACGACAATGGCGTCTATACTTTCACCAGCATTGAAGCCGGCACCTACCGGGTGACCGTGGCTGTAGCCAACTACGATCCCCGCACCTCTGGTGAATTCTCCCTGTCCGACGGCGAGACGGAGGCGGTGAACCTGGAGCTTTACCCGAGCCAGCAGGGCACGGGCACGGTAAGCGGTTATGTGGGCCATGCGCAGAACGAAGACATGCTGGAGGGCGTGACCATTACTGCCGGCGACGGCACCACGACCACAACTGATGCAAGTGGCGAGTACAGCATGACGGTGGATGCGTCGTACATGGAATTCACCGCCACGATGGATGGCTATTACGAAGCCAGCCGTTGGGAATACATCCCGAGCAACGGTGCGGTGACGGTGAACTTCGCGCTGTCCCCGGTGCTGACCGGTCAGGATTATCGCTTCGTGCTGAGCTGGGGCGAAACACCGCGTGACTTGGACAGCCACCTGATGACGCCTGAGATCGATGGCGAGACCTACGAAATCTACTTTGCGGCTCGTGGCGACTCCGCCATGGCCCCGTACGCGCGCCTCGACCATGACGTGACCAGTGGCTACGGCCCGGAAACCGTGACTATCTTCGAAACCTTCCCGGGCACGTACACCTACTACGTGTACAACTTCAGCGGCGGCGACATCTCCGGGTGCGGTGCGCAGTTGCAGGTGTACGATGCGGACGGCCTGGTCAACACCGTGATCGTTCCGCAAACAGGTGAAGGCGAATACTGGGTGGTCTTCGAGCTCGACGGCACGAACAACGTACTGACCCTGGTCAACGAAGTTCGTGAAGAAGAGCCCGCCGGCGCCATCGCCGATCCGAATACCCATGTGAAGAACTACTAACTAACGAGATCCGAATGTGTGGAAGTAAGTGCAGCGAGATGATTATAGCCAGAACTTGACGTGCCTTGCCCAATGGATTGCTTAACACTTATACTTGGCAAGGTGGTTTGGACTACTGCTTTCGGAGATTATCAATAAACTGGAGATGACAAAGTGTATTCTTCTTATACGGAACAAGACGGGAAAAAGAAAAATCTTTTACGGTTGAAGAACTTAACGCTGGATAGCCTGGTAGCTCGGACCGCCCCCGGTCCGGGGATAAGAACGTTTGGCCCGACAGTTTACTGTCGGGTTTCGGGGAAGAGAGGAGTATTGTCTTTTCCTAGAGCTTGTAACGGAGGAGATCCCCGCCTTCGCGGGGATGACTATCGTTGTGTGCGGGGATGACATCGTTGTGCGCGGGGATGACATCGTTGTGTGCGGGGATGACATCGTTGTGCGCACTTGTAGTGGTAACGATACAACTTTTTCGCCATTTTGCGGTAAACACACGATGGCGGGACGAACTTCATACTGGATATCATGAAGATGCTGCGTAACTGGTTTGCATTCGCGTTGTGCATGGCGATGGCAGCGCCGCTGGCCGCTCAGGATCTGGGCACGTTGGAGTGGACCGAGATCGACGCTTCCACAGTGATCTTTCCCGATCCGACCCAGTCGCTGCTGATCGTGGAGAGTACGGTGGTGAATCTGTCCTTCGAGAGCAACCGTGGGATTATCTCCGCCGAGGAGCAGGAAACCGGGGTATGGCATGTGCGGCTCGAGCCGGGCGTGCAGGCGGTGACCATCCGGGCGGCGGGCTTCCTGCCGCTCAAGCTCCCCGCACGGCCGCCGTACAACGCCAGGGAAGCACGGAAGATCCGTGTGACCGGGTTCGGGAAAACGGGTGGCTTCGACACGAACCGGCCCGAGCTGCACCTGCGGCTGGAGCAGGCCTTTGACGACGCGATCTTTGTGCAGATCGACGACAACCCGCCTCAGAAGATGGCGTTCCAGTCGGGTTCGGTGACCCTGCGTCCCTCCACCGGCCGGCATACGGTCAAGGTCTTCGCCGGGGGACGGGTCTGGACGAAAGCCGTCAACCTGGAGCGGGGGGAGACCTACAGTGAGACGGTGGAGTTCACCGCCGCCGCTCGTGAGACCCTCGCCGATGTTCAGCCGGGGCATATCTTCATCGAGTCGGAACCGCCCGGCGCCACGGTGTTCCTCAACCAGGTAGAGCAGCCCGGCGCCACGCCGCTGACCCTTGGCGACCTCAGGCCCGGCGGCTATACCATTGAAGTCGTTAGCGATCTGTACCTGCCGGAGACGAGGACGGTGCAGGTCAACGAGCTGGAATACTCGGATGTGAAAGTCGAGCTGACCCCCAATTTCGGGCGTCTCTACATCAACACCAAACCCACCGGCGCGCTGGTGTATATCAACGACCAGCAGCGGGGAACCACGCCTCTGGAAATACAGCGGTTCAACGCCGGGCAGTACCGTTTGCGCATCGTTCAGCAGCTCTACTACGAAGCGCAGGACACGTTCCGGATTGAGCCCGGCGGCGGGTTTGAGAAGACTTATGAGCTGAAGCCGCAGTTCGGCTCGATGACGGTCACTTCAACCCCACCGGGCGCTGAGGTGGAAGTGGACGGGGAGCTGTGGGGAACGACGCCCGCGTCCCGTGCCCAGGTGTTTTCAGGGACTCACATGGTTCGGGTCAGCAAGGAGAACTACTACCCGCAGGAGAAGCAGGTCGAGGTCTTTGACGGTCAGCATCGTGAAATGCCTTTCCTGTTGAGTTCCAGTGTGGGATTCCTGATGGTGGAGAGCGACCCGCCGGGGGCGCGTGTGACCATCCGGGAGACCGGGCAGCGCCTGGGCCGGACGCCGCTCAAAGAGATCGCCCTCGACCCGGGCACATACACCCTCGTAATCGAACTGGAGGACCACAAGCCGCACGAGCAATCCATTCCGGTCTCCCTGGCGGGGACGCCGCCGATCAGCGTCGACCTGGAGCGCAAGACCGGGCACCTGCGGGTGGAATCCGACCCGCCGCGAGCGACCGTCTATCTGAATGGCCGGCGGCAGGGCCAAACGCCTACCGTGGTCCAGGACCACCCCACAGGAACCTATACGCTGCGGCTGGAAAAGTCCGGGCATGACAGCTACGAAGGGACGGTCGTCATTCGCGAAGACGAGACCACGCGGTTCAACTGTTCCCTTGGCACCGAAGGCACACAGCGGTGGATGGTCGAGCGCAAACGTGCGCGATTGTGGTCCATTGCGCCGGGCGGAGGGCAGTTCGTGTCACCGGGGCAGGAATGGCGCGGCTACCTGTATGTAGGCGGGATCGCGGCGGCGGGCTACATGTTCTACCAGTCATCGCAGAATTATACTGCCTCAGAGGATGAGTACGACACCTCGATGCAAGAGTACCATAACGCCAACAGCCAGGACGACATCGACCGCCACTTCGCCGGCGCGACCACGGCGTATGATGATATGGAGACGGCGAACCGGGACATCACCATGTTCGCGGCGGTCGCCGGCGGGGTTTATCTCGTTTCCATCGCGGACGCCTGGTTTTTCGGCGGCGGGCCGCGTCCGGTGACCTCGATGGCTGCTGAGAATGAGACCGGTGTGTCCACGTTTACAAGTGTTTCGAACAATACGCCCTTGATTGGGATTCAATTGCGTTTTTAGGAGAAGAACGACAGGATTCGTTACATGGAAAACCTGCAAGGAGGGAGTATCATGAAGAGAGCGCTCATTCTGGTCAGCCTGTTTGCGTTTGTGCTGTTGCTGGCAGTCGGCTGCGGGAGCAACAAACCGGCCACCACCACCGGTCCGGCCACGGACAGTCGGGTTGAAAACGTGCCTGACTGGTACATGAATAAACACGAGGATCCGAATTACCATTTCGGTACTGGCACCGGCACGTCACGCGACATGCAGGTCGCGCGTGACAAGGCCATGCAGAACGCCCTGCAGCAGATCTCATCGGAAATCGAGCAGAAGTTCGAGGGCCTGCGCAAAATGTTCCAGGAAGAGGTGGGCACGGCGGATGAATCCCACTACCTGGAGCAGTTCACGCAAACCTCGCAGTCGGTCGCATCCCAGGTACTGCGTAACGCCAAGATGGAAGATTCCGAATTCCAGAACGAAGACGGCGTGTACCGTGCTTATGTATTGTACAGCCTTCCGGTCGGCGCGACACTGGAAGACCTGAACAACCGCCTGTCGCAGGAAGAGGAAATGTACACCCGGTTCCGTTCCTCGCAGGCCTTCGATGAGATGGACAAGCAGATTCAGGAATACGAAGAGTTCAAGCAGCAGCAGGGCAACTGATCCGCTGTGCTTCACCTCTTCAGACGGACTCTACACAGCCTGGGGCGCTGGCTGGCGGGGGCGATCCTCCTGCCGGTCGGCGTCCTGTTTGCCGCGCCACCGGAAGAGATGCCGCTGTGGTTCTGGACCCCGCCGCACACGGGGAATGTGCGTTCCGCTGTGGGGTATGCCGGGGCGTATTACACTCCCGCAAGCAGCTACGAAGAAGCGTTCCAGGACGCGGCGCAACGCCTCTGGACAGACCGCCGCTGCCGGATCGTCGTGAAGACCGGGTCGTCCACCATCGCGGAGCGTACGCTTTCCATCGGCAACGTCTTCCGTATCGAGGCCGACACCACGGGCTATGCGGCGTTTCGTCAGTCGCTGGTGCGGCTGGATTCCTGCTGGACCGACAGCCTGGTAGTTATGCTGGCAGGGACTTCCGCGCTTGATATCACCCCCTGGTCGCACCCTGCCCCGGCCCCTGAGCTTGAGATGGACCGGAATGCCGGTTTCGTCCAGGGGACCGGTTTCGCGCCTTTGTACTACCACACGGCCTCGTCATGGCGTGAAGCGGAGAACGCTGCACGACGTGATCTCGCGCTCGCGGCGGAGGCGACCGTTCAATCGCTGACCGAAACCAGAAACGATCAACTCGCCCGGACCCTGGTGCTGGAAAGCGATGTGACGGTTGCGGGTATCCACGTCCTGGGACGCTACCGTGAACCTGTTTCCGGGGTGTTTGTTGTGGTGGTGACAGCGCCGGCGGAGAGAGTCCACGGGAACTGAACCGGCCCGGATCTTTCGCGAGCCATGGTTCTTCACCACGATAAACCATGATGATAGTGCCAGTTCAGATCAAGTGAGCGCATGGCCCGATTTGCCACGTCCGAATCTTGAATCACTGACGATTGCCAGCTATGTATGATGCCGGCAAAATCTGTGCATCTCTGTATTCTTAAGCTGGCATGGCCCGATTTGCCACGTCCGAATCTTGAATCACTGACGACTGCCGGCTATGTATGACGCCGGCAACATCTGTGGATCTCTGTATTCTTAAGCTGGCATGGCCCGATTTGCCACGTCCGAATCTTGAATCACTGACGACTGCCGGCTAT
>CAZYOC010000283.1:0-5588 GCA_964648415.1 uncultured bacterium
CTGGAATGAGATTCCTCTCGCATTCTGCGACAGTCTGCTTCGCGGGAATGAGAGTATATAGAAAGGGCGCGAGTATGTGGAAAGAATGAGAGTATGTAGAAAGAATGAGCAAGGTTCCAATTATGATGCAGTTTGCTGCTCTGAGGCAAGAAAGCCAAATAGTATGTTGAGGGCGGGAAAGGAAGACGGAGAAAAGCGTCGTGGCCAACGAGCTGGAGAAAGACAGCCTGTTTTTACCCGGTTTTGAACCGCCGCCGGCGAACGGCAACGGGAAGAAGAAGCAGGACGAACCCGGCGCCGAACGTCCGGTCGAGGACGACATCGAGGTGGAGCTCGAGCTGCGCAAGTGGCACGAGCACCTCGATTACAAGGGCACGTGGCACGATACCGTCCACTACGGCGACAACATGCACACCCTGGGCAAGATGCCCGATGAAACCGTGGACCTGATCCTCACCGACCCGCCCTACGCCATCGCGTACAAGTCCAACCGCCGGGTCAAGAACCCCAAGTTCAAGCACCTGGCCAACGACAACAAGAGCGACTGGATTCCACGTTTCGCCAAAGAAGCCTACCGTGTCCTGAAGAACAACAGGCATTTTTATTGTTTCTGCCGTCACGATACCTACCCGGAATTTGTCGCAGCGATCCAGGACGCCGGCTTCAAGCTGAAGCGCACACTGATCTGGGTGAAGAACAACCACGGCAGCGGGGACCTGAAAGGCGATTACGCGCCCCAGGACGAGTGGGTCATCTATGCCCACAAGGGACGGCGGGTATTGAACGGCAAACGCGCCTCGAACGTCATCTTCACGCCCAAGGTCTCCTCGAAGAACTTGACTCATTCTACCGAAAAACCGGTAGAGTTGCTCAAGTTTTTAGTGCAGAAGAGCACGAAGAAAGGTGAACTGGTGCTCGATCCTTTCGCCGGGTCCGGCTCGACACTGCATGCGGCCATCGAACTGGAGCGCTCGTATTGCATTATCGAGCTGTCCCCGAACTACTTCCTGACGAGCAAAGAACGTGAAACAAATTTGAAACAAGGCAGTTTCGCCGACCAACTGTACGGGCTGACATGAGCAAACTACAGAAGTCCCGCGTTGAAAAAACCTGCATCTCCGCTTTCAGTCTTCTTCTTCTTGTCCTCTACATAACACCCGGTCACGCCGAACGAAACTGGCAGCAACGGGTGGACTATGTCATGGACATCACCCTTGTGGATTCCACCCGTTCAGTGGAGGGGAGCGCGGAGATCACCTATGTCAACCATTCACCCGATACGCTGGGCAGCTTGTGGTTCCGTCTGCCGCCCGACGCCCTGCGGAAGGACAGCCCCAAGGAGCAGGTGCT
Organism: uncultured bacterium; assembly: GCA_964648415.1. Lineage (GTDB taxonomy): Bacteria > Electryoneota > Electryoneia > Electryoneales > Electryoneaceae. Next base: position 1,351 of record CAZYOC010000283.1, read on the forward strand.
GTTTCGTGGCAGAAAGGGACGACTGGACAGAGTTCCCGAGGAGGACTGGGGCGGGTTGACAGTACATCGTGTGGAATCAGCGGACCGCAGCGCGCTGTTCATGCAGGACGGCAGCATTGGACGACTGGTGCTGGAGCCGCCGCTGGAGCCGGGCGATACGACCGTTTTCACGCTGGAGTTCACCACGCGTTTCCCCACCGGCAGGGCGTCGTTTCGGATCGCCTATACCAACGGCCAATACAAGGGCGCGTACTGGTATCCCATGATTTGCCCGTATACCCCGACTTACGGCTGGACGACGAACCGCTATTTTGGTACAGGAGAAGCGTACGGGGAGTTTGGAGACTTCGATATACGGTATCATGTTCCGTACAAATATATCGTAGCTTCCACCGGCGAGCTGGTCAATGAGGACGAGGTGCTGCCGGCGGAACGGATGGCCGGACTGGCGTTGGACAACCCGGATCCCATCCCGATCCCTGAGGGCGCAGAGGGAGAACGGCCGGTGACCTGGGTATACCGTGCGGAGAATGTCCCGGATGTGGCGTTCGCCATGGATCCGCGCTTTCTGATCGACCGGGTGGTTTATGAGGATGAGCCGTACGAGGCCTGGGCGTTTGTGCGTAGAGGACGGCAGCAGGAATGGGCCGACGCCGCGGAGGTGTGCGGCTGGACCATCCAGCAGCTCGAGGAGATCTACGGCGGGTATCCCTGGCCGCGTGTGACGGCCACCGACAGTTGGAGCGCCATGGAATACCCCATGCTCACCATGATGAGCTGGGAGACGCCGCATTACCATTACGTGATGATGCACGAGGTGATTCACAATTACACGCCTTTCATCCTGCATTCCAGCTCGGTGGACGCGCCGGTTCTCGACGAGGGCTTCACCACGTTCGTCGAGCATGTGCTGGCGGAGCGTTATGCCGGGACGCCGTGGAACCGTGAGCGGGAATTCACTCGCGGCCTGTTCTCGAAGACGTTCACCATACGCAATGACGTGATCCGTGGCAAGCGGCCCTACCTGGAAGCGGTGCTCGACGGGGAGGATCTGCCTATGGTGCGCGGGGCGGATGTGGCCGAAGATTACACGCAATTGAGGGTGTCGACCTATTACAAGGCACCGGTCATGCTCAGCGCGCTGCGTAGCGTGGTAGGCGAGGAGCGGTTCTGGCAGGGGATGAAGACGTATTACCGGAACCACAAACTGACCCATGTGAGCATCCACGACATGACTTCGTCGTTTGTGGAGGGGACAGAGCAGCCGCTGGACTGGTTCTTCGATCAATTTCTGTATGACGACGGCGACATCGACTATGCCCTCGGCGGGTTGCATGTGGAGCAGGCCGAAGAGGGCTGGCAGGTCGAGTTTGATGTGAAGCGTAAAGGAAAAGTCAGGCTTCCCTTGAGGTTTGCGGTGGTGACGGCGGCGGGCGATACGGCGCTCGGTGAGCTCCCGTTTCTGCTGACCGATCCGCCCCTGAAGGAGTACCAACGCTGGGGATCGTGGGATCAGCTCCATCAGCCCGAAGACGAGCACCGGGTGGCGGTGTTGATCCTGGCCGACGAAAGACCGGTTGAAGTGATCCTGGATCCGTATGACCGGTATACGGATCGTGATCCGATGGATGATCGGCTCACTGTTTCTGCGGGGATATCCTTGAGACGAGGAGAAATCCTGTGGGATTGGGGGATGCAACCACTACCTCCACTACCTGTAGATAAGCAGCGTCTTGAGATATCTCCAGCATTCGGATACCATCAATACTTTAAATTTGGTCTTGGTCTTTCGCTGCGGTCCTCGTTTATGGACAAGCGCGATAAGACTCATATGATCCTGTTAGTGTCGCAGGAGGAACCATCACTTGACCTCGAACCACACCAGCAGGATTTCAGTGGCGCAGCACGGCCTCGCCTTCACGCGTCAGCATCGGCTACGGTTCCGATAGGAACGGGTTTTCATCCTGTAGACGTTGTGGTACAACTGGGGCACTTGTATGATATGCGATGGGGCATCGTAGGGCTTCAACGAGGCTGGAGGAGCTGGTCGCAACGGGAAAACAGACACAAGGTTGCAATCACAGCCGGTTCTGTCGAGAAGATGCCATTCGCCAATGGGATGTACGAGGTTTCCAGTTCGATTGGGACGGGTCGCTGGTCGCGGGTTTTTCGAGTGAAAGCGCAAACCAGTCTGCAAATCAAGGGGATGAATCAATACCCGTATTCACTTGCACAGGCGGAACTAGCGTGCAGTGGTCCTATTGGGCGCGGTTGGCAAAGTGGCTTCGAGTTCCGGCAAGTTCTGGGAACGGCAGGGACACCATCACTCTTTCAGCCAAGACTGGCGTATGGTGCGCCTTATAACCTACTTGAGCATCCCGTATTCAGTACCGCCTGGTCCATGCCGCATGGTGTCGGGGCGATTCCACGTCCATTTGCAACAGGCGCTTTAACCGCTTTCCAGACAGATTTTGCGTCGAACAGGTTTACAGTCGTTCGTCTATCCGCAGATCGTGGCTTACCGGGAAACTGGCGTCAAACCAGTAGTAAACCTCTGAACAAACTTCTGGATAAGATACACTATGGCGTATTCGGCGCGACGGCATATGTGCCCTACCCGGAAAGTCCTGAGCATTCAGACTACTCATTCGGTGTTATGGAAGCAGGATTTGAATTGAAACTGGAAGCATTGTATGGGTTGACGGTTCATTGGCGAGTTGCTCCTTTTGCCAGAGCTGGGAAACTGTTTGCAAATCCTGGAGCGAGTGACGACGAATTCATACCCGGGGGCACACAAGACCAGGTTCATCCGTATGATTTCGATTGGCAGTCCGACGATTGGTTCACCAAGTCGGTGATCCTGGTGCAGTTAAATACGGGATTGTTGTTTAAGTGAAGTTGACGAGTTTTGTGGCGAATAGGGATGTTCAAGGCAATAATTTCTTTTGGCAATAACGAAACACTGTTAACCACTCTCATTCAAGCCTTCCAGACTGTCGCAGAATCAAACCCACTCTCATTCCAGCGAAGGCTGGAATCCAGACATGGTTAAGTACTATTAAATGTGATGAATGGATGATAGAGTATGATCGGGAGCGGTATTAGTATGTTGTAATGAAAGAAAGAGTTTTGAGGGGTGATTGTCGGTAGTAGAGGAAAGAACGCAGGAATAAGGAGTTGGTTCAGGTGTTGGCGGTGTCGTTCATTGCACCTTGCCTGGATTCCAGCCTTCGCTGGAATGAGAGTGGAGGCAGGAATGACACGTGGGGACGCAGGAATAAGGAGTTGGTTCAGGTGTTGGCGGTAATGTTCATTGCACCTTGCCTGGATTCCAGCCTTCGCTGGAATGAGAGTGGAGGTAAACATGCCAGTGGTGCAGAGCATAGTTCTGAGGGATGGCTGTCGGTAGTACAGGAAAGAACGCAGGAATAAGGAGTTGGTTCAGGTGTTGGAGGTAATGTTCATTGCACCTTGCCTGGATTCCAGCCTTCGCTGGAATGAGAGTGGTGGCAGGGTCGCTAGTAGTAGAATCGGCGCAAGGATGATGCATTGTAGATTCAGGGAGGCTCTATGCAGATCTGGACCGTGTACATAGTAGCGAGCAGGCGAAATGGCACACTATATACAGGAGTTACCCGTGACCTAATAAGACGCTTGCATGAACATCGAGAAGGAATCATTGATGGCTTTACAAAGAAATACGGGGTCAAACGACTGGTGTATTATGAGAATCACAGAGATGCAAAGCAAGCGATTACCAGGGAGAAACGTATCAAAACATGGAAAAGGCTTTGGAAAATTAATCTTATTGAAAAAATTAATCCAGGATGGGATGATTTATGGGATCAGCTTTTTGAAGAATCGTACGATGATCCTGTGGGATTGAAGTGAGTGGCGCTTTTGTCGTCGATAGCTCTATAATCTTGCTGATGAAAGAATCACACATTTGAATACAAGCCACTCTCATTCCAGCGAAGGCTGGATTCCAGACATGGTTAAGTACTAGAGAATGTTGTGGTTGGATTAGAAAGTGTGCATAGGTAACGGGTTTTGTGCTATATGGTGTAGGGTAGAGTATTGAGGGATGACGATCGGTAGTGCAGGAAAGAACGCGGGAATATGGAGTTGGTTCAGGTGTTGGCAGTATTGTTCATTGCGCCATGCCTGGATTCCAGCCTTCGCTGGTCGCGTCCCGAAGTTTGGTGGAAATTGAGTTCCACCGTTCGGGTAGTTGAATA
>CAZYOC010000284.1:0-5584 GCA_964648415.1 uncultured bacterium
GTCCACCTATTTCTTTAATTCAAAAGCACTTAGGCCGACTTTCGCATAAACCGAGATATAAGGGCTTTTACGTCCATCCGAGAAGTGTTACTACGGTGTTAACAGAACGTCGGCAGTGCTTTCAAGACACAAGCGACAAGCCCTTAATTTAGTTCATCCAAGGGGATGAAAGATGTTCGAGGCGGTGAAATACTATTTGTGGGTAGTTGTGGGTATCGCGCTATCCTTTTTGTTTGTGCAGTCTGCGGCGGCCGCCGACCCCATGACCATCGCATTCTGGCATCAGCTCAACTACGCCGAGCGGGTGGTCCTCGCCGAGCTGATCGAGGAGTACGAGGCCGACCACCCCAACATCCGGGTCACGGCGATCTACCGGGAGACCGAGGAGCTCCGGTCGGCGTTCCAGAACTCCGCCCTCGCCGGGACCGGGCCGGAACTGGTCCACGGCCCCTCCGACCAGATCGGCCCCTTCGCCACCATGAACATCGTCCGGCCCATGGAGACACTGCTCTCGCCCGAAGAGCTGGACCGACTCAACCCCCAGGCTCTGGTCTGGTTCCAGGGCGAACACGACACCACGCGCCATCTCTACCAGGTCGCCGACCGTCTCGGCAACCACCTCACCCTGATCTACAACAAGAAATTCATCCCTGAGCCGCCGACCACCACCGACGAGCTGATCCGGATCGGACAGGAGCAGACGGTGGACATCAACGGCGACGGGAAAATCGACCGCTTCGGACTCGTCTGGAACTTCACCGAGCCGTATTTCTTCATCCCCTGGCTGAGCGGCTTCGGCGGCTGGGTCATGGACGAGCACTACAACCCGACCCTGAACACCCAGGCCAACATCAACGCCCTGCAGTTCATCATCGACCTGCGCGACAAATACCAGATCACCCCCGCCAACGCCGACTACGAGACCGCGCACAACCTGTTCCTCGAAGAGATGTCGGCGATGATCATCAACGGCGACTGGTCGTGGGGGACGTACATCGACAACGGCATCAACATCGGAGTGACACGCCTCCCCCTGGTCAGCGAAACCGGCCTCTGGCCGGGGCCGATGGTTTCGCCACGCGGGTACAGCATCAATGTCAACATCGAGGACGAGAAGCTGGCGCCGTCCCTCGAGCTGCTGCGGTTCTTCCTGAGTGACGAGGCTCAGCTCCGCATGGCGCTGGCCACCAACATCACTCCGACCAGCAAGGCGGTGTTCGACACGCCGGAGTTGCAGAACAACCCCATCATGCAGGCGAGTTTGCGTCAGATCGAGGTCTGCAAACCCATGCCGGTGGCGCCGGAGCTGAGGGCCATCTGGGACGCCATGCGGCCCTTCTACCAGGAAGCGCTGGGCGGAGCCGCCACCGCCGAAGAAGCCGCCTACGGCATGCAGAAGGAAGCTGTCCGTAAGATCAGCGAAATGAATGAGATCACCCGGCCGGCGGGCTATGTGATTGTGATGAAAATCCTCGCCCTGCTGCTGATTGTCGCGGGGCTGTGGTACACCCGAAAATCCTGGGCGGAACTGGCCGGCGACCTGCGGAAACGGTCCTTCATCTACTGGATGGTGCTGCCGGCGTTTGTCGTCATGGTCCTCGTTGTCGTCTACCCGTTTATCTACAACATCGTGCTGTCGGTGTCCAACATGGGCCTGCGCAACTTCCGCAGTTGGGAAATCGTGGGCTTGCAGAACTACGCCCAGGTATTCCTGCGCACGGACTTCTATTCGATCCTGTTCAAGACCATCGTCTGGACGCTGGTGAACATCGTCTTCCATGTCACCCTCGGCGTGTTCCTGGCGTTACTGTTGAACCGTGTCCTGCCCGGTAAAGGCGCGATCCGGACGCTGCTGATCCTGCCCTGGGCGGTGCCGCAGTACATCACAGCCCTGACCTGGCGCGGGATGTTCAACCAGGAGTACGGCGCCATCAACCTGATCCTGGCGAAATACCTGTCCATGCCGATGGTGAACTGGCTGGGTTCACCGCTGGAGGCGTTCGCGGCCTGCATCATCACCAACATCTGGCTGGGCTTTCCCTTCATGATGATCGTGGCGCTGGGCGGCCTGCAATCGATCCCCTATCAACTGTACGAGGCGGCGGACATCGACGGCGGCGGGTGGTGGACCAAGCTCACGAAGATCACGCTACCCCTGCTGAAACCGGTGATGACGCCGGCGATTGTGCTCGGTATGGTGTGGACGTTCAACAATATCAACGTGATCTGGCTGGTGTCCAACGCCGGGGAACCGTCGGACAAGACGCACATCCTGGTGTCGTTTGTGTACAAGAGCGCGTTTAATTTGTACCGGTATTCGTACGCCGCGGCGATGAGTATGGTGATCTTTGCGATCCTGCTGACGTTCGGGATCTTCTTCATCCGCAAATCCCGCGCGACGGAAGCGGTTTATTAGGGAAGAATTCTTAACAGGATATTTAGGATATTTAGGATGATAAGGATTAAAAAGAAATAAAGAAGGTAAAAAACGTAAAATAGGTAAAGAAAGTGATCTGCTTTGTCATAACTTCTAACTTCTAATTCCTAATTTCTAATTAATTCATTATCCTTAATATCCTAGATATCCTTATTATCCTGTTACGGATGCTTGCAAGAGCCCCAAAGGAGCGATAGATGCAGAAAGACAAACTCTGGGTCCGGTTGATCGTCTACGCGATCCTGTTCGTGTTCATCGTGATCTCGATCTACCCCGTGGTGCGGGTGTTGTCGATTTCACTCAGGCCGGGCGACCGGCTGCTGAGCACGTCGCTGGCGATCATCCCCGACGACGCCACCATCTCGAACTACATCACCCTGTTCACCGAACGGCCCTTCATGCGCTGGGTGTGGAACAGCACACTGGTCACGACCGCCGTGACCATCTTCGGCGTGGCGCTCGCCTCCACCAGCGGCTACATCATGAGCCGTTACAAGTTCGTGGGCCGCACCGCCGCCATGACCGCCATTCTGACCACGCAGATGTTCCCGGCCACCATGCTCCTGCTGCCCATGTACATCATTATCAGCAAGTTGGGCCTGCTGAACAGTTACCTGGGGCTGATCGTGGTGTACAGCGCCACAGCGTTGCCGTTCTGCGTGTGGACCATGAAAGGCTACTACGACACCATCCCCTACTCGTTGGAAGAGGCGGCGATGATCGACGGCTGCAACCGGTTCGAGGCGTTTTACAAGGTCGTGCTGCCGTTGGTCAGTCCCGCGCTGGTGATCACGGGGCTGTTCAGCTTCATCTCGAGCTGGTCGGAATACCTGGTGGCGGCGCAGATCCTGCAGGATCCGAAGATGTACACGCTGCCCATCGGGCTGAAACAGTTCCAGCAGAACATGAGTACCGACTGGGGCCTGTACTCGTCGGGCGCGCTGGTGGTGTCGATTCCGGTGATCATCCTGTTTATGATCGCGAACCGGTGGCTGGTCTCGGGGCTTACGCTCGGCGGGGTTAAGGAATGAACAATCCTTAACAGGATGATGATGATATGGACTTAATTAAGAATTATGAATTAAAAATTAATACAAGCCCGGGAACAGTTCAATATATCTTTACTTTTTTACGTTTTTTACTTCTTTATCCTTATCATCCTTGATATCCTACGCATCCTGTGAATATATTCTTGAGCACGTTGACGCAAAGGAGCAGAGAGTGGGAAAGAAGCTGTGCCCGAAGGTGATTCTGGAAGGAACCCGTCTAACCTTCAAAACCGAGATCGCCTTTGCCCTCAACGAACTCCCCCGCATCGTCGGTCCGAAGAAATACCGGTACCACAGCCTGGTGATCTCCAGTGAATGGTGCGGGTTCACCAATTTCCCGTGGGGACGCGGCCCGATCAACTTCGACCCGACCACCGAAGAGGCCAGGGCCATGGAGGTCTACCGGACCTGGGCGCGCCTGATCGAGCTGCAACGCTATTATTCCTGGATCGTGGACCGGTTCCACATCTCGACGGAAATCTACCAGCGCCACGCCCACGGCAAGGAGTACGATTTCTCCTGGCTGGAGACCCGGCTGCACAACCCGGGCTTTCACCTGGTGGTGTGTTACCGTACGCCGGATTCGTTTGAGGCGGCGCGGCGGGAGCGGCTGAAGGTCTCCGGCAAGCCCTCGCAATACGATGATTTGCAGGCCTTTATCGACGAGCAGGACGAGTATCTCGAAGAGGGCCGCAAGTCGCTGCTGCCCTGCCTGGAGCTGGATGTATCGGACAATTCCATTGCGAACGCCGCCGGCCGCATCGCAGACTGGCTGGAAGAAACCGGCGGGCTGTACGCCAAAGATGCGTAAGCACTCAACTCCCGACCAGAGGATTCCCATGCTGAACCGTTCCCTACCCTGTTTAATGGTGTTTCTTGTCCTGGTCGTGCTCCTGCCATTTGACGGTAAGGCGCAGGAGCTGCCCACGGTGTCGCTGGAGTCGGCCGACGCGCTCAGCGCCTACACCCGCTGGAACCCGGCGCTGCCGGACCGGATCAGCGCCCACCGCGGCGGGCCGGAACCCGGCTACCCGGAAAATGCCATCGAGACCTTCGAGCACGCGCTGACCTGCGCCCCCTGCATCATCGAGTGCGATGTACAGATGACCGCGGACAGCGTGCTGGTGATGATGCACGACGAGTCCCTGGACCGCACCACCACCGGTTCCGGGGAGGTGTCGGAGCACACCTGGGCCGAGCTGCAAGCGCTGCTGTTGATCGACAACGAGGGCGACACCACCAATTACCGGATTCCGCGTTTTGACGACGTTCTGCGCTGGGCGGTGGGCCGCGCCGTGTTGACTGTCGACGTGAAACGGGAAGTGCCGCCGGAGCAGATCGTGTTCGCGGTGCAGAATGCGGATGCACGGGGCCATGCCGTGATTATTACCTACAACACCCACCAGGCGGCGACCTACCATGCGCTGGACCCCGCGCTGGTGCTGTCGGTGGGTATCTTTGACCGTGAGGATTATCAGGCGCTGCGCGCGGAAGGCGTCCCCGATGACCGCATGGTGGCGTTTTGCGGGGTGGACAAGACCGATCTGGAGCTGGTGAGCTGGCTGCACGACAAACGGATCTCCTGCATCCTGGGCACGATGCGGCAGGTGGACGCCCGGGCGCGCGAGGAGGGATCGCAGGTGTACCGCGAACTGTACGAGGCCGGACTGGACATCCTCTCCACCGATGAAGTTCCCATCGCGGCGCAGGCGCTGGACATGGTCCCCGCAACAGAGGAGTAGCAATCCGGCGGCTCCGAGTCGCGACCAGGAGCAAACGGAAGATAGCGGCGTTTCATTCTTAGCCCGGATATTTCACGAGTATTCATGCTTCGTCAACTTAACCCTTGATATAGAATTGGTTTAAAGGGTCTTGGGCTTTGAATCTCATGACGACAGTTTATTGTCGTTTTATGCAACCCGCTGCCGGGGTTGACGATCTGGGTCTGGCAAACCTTTCCCCAAGGTGCGCGCCAAACAGACGGCGCGAACCTTGGGCTGTGACAGAGAATCCCTGCCGGGATTCGTTCGTGAAATATCCGGGTTATACAGGCTGTTGCACAATAGGAACCGATCTCATTCCAGCGAAGGCTGGAATC
>CAZYOC010000285.1:0-5570 GCA_964648415.1 uncultured bacterium
GTAAAGATGCGCCTTGTCCTGAGACAAATGACGCAGCTCAGAAAGCATCATAGCTTGTGCAACGGAACACTAGAGACCTGTCGGCTCCTCGGGAAGCATTTCGCCGGTCTCCAAGTCAATCCAGAACGTCCCGTAGTACTCCATTACCACCCGGGCGTATTGAGAACCGTCGAAATACAGAGAACTCGCAATGTCCACTGTTACATCCGCTTGAGCGGGACCCGTTCCAACCGTTTTGGTCAAGCCTGTCATCAGGGTCATGTCGCCCACAGGATACGTCTCCTCCACATTGCGTTCGATGACAATATTGTCCGCGCTCCATTCGTGCAGTAATTCCACATCCACCTGTACCGGATTGTTCGCCGGAGTCACAGTTCCGGACACAGTTCGTTCGCCATAATCCTCTATGGTGCGCTGTGTATCTTCCGGGGCGATGTTGATCAGCTCCAGTACGCCGTTGTGGTCCACATCCACAGTCTGCTGCGGCGTATCAAGCGTACCCATGATGGTCGTGGCTCGCCGAGCCCGAACCGTTTCGTTGGGAATATAGATCTCGGATTCGTTCCCATTTTCATCGTAAAACGTATGATCGAAGGTATAGGTCAGCCCCTCACGCGTAAACGACGTGTCGATCATGCTCTCTTCATCCAGGTTCCAGTACGCGATCAGCCCGGCCTGCGGATCCGCAATTAATCCGGCGACATCTTCTATGACGGCGCTCAGCTCATCGTTGTTCGGCTCCACGTTGACATTGACCGGATTGTCTTCCGCATCCTCTTCATCGCAGCCTATGGCGAACATCATCAACATCGCCAGTACTCCGACCACCAACCAGCTACCCTTTCCTGACCGCATGACCATCCCCCTCTTCCGTTTAACGATATCTACACAATACGGTGATGGATGGGCCGGGGCAAGTGACAGGGATCATTCATTCGCCCGATGGAAGGAAGCAGGCTACGCTTCGCTTCGGTTCCTGCCTTCGCAGGAATGACAACATCGGGTTCAATCAATATTGATTTTCAAGAACTACTACAGGAACAATTCAGATCAGGTTGACTCGTTGGCCTTGAAACCCGACAGTAAACTTTCGGGCCAAACTACCTCTTCAGAACAACTACTTCAGTACAACAACGAGAGCAATATATGGATATCTTCCAAATATTCGACTGTACGAAAAAGCTCAAATCCCTTCACTAATACTCGTTTCCAGAACATCTGCAATCAGTAATCCCTTACGTGAGTAGCGCAGCTTTCCCTTTGCGCGAAGGATGAATCCTTCCTTTTCAAACAGCAGCACGTGCGGGCTTGGCCAGCTCGCCCCTGCTTCTCCAGCCAATTCTTCCAATCGGCTCTCGTCAACGCCTTCGATGAGCCGCAACCCCAGCATGACAGCCTCTTCAAACCGTTCCCGTACGCTGAGCACCTCTTCCCCACCTTGTCCGTGACCTCGCCTGGCCACAGTTACCAACCAATTATCCAACGTCTGCGCATTCCAGCGCCGGGCATATCTGTCGGGTTCGAAACTATGGGCCGCCGGACCAAGCCCCATGTACGAGCTACCGTCCCAATACGACAGGTTCTGCACACAGCGCCGTCCCGGACGCGCCCAGTTGGAAACCTCATAATGCTCGTACCCGGCCTCGGCCAGTAGGTCCATGGCGGTCTCGTACTGGCGAAGCTCAAGCTCTTCTTCAAGTTGGAAAGCGTCGTTGCCCTTCTGCGTCGCCATGGCGTAGGGTGTGCCGTCCTCAATGGTCAAACCGTAACAGCTCACATGCTCCGGCCGCCAGGCAATCACCTCTTCCAGGGTTTGTTTCCAGGCGGCGTAGTTCTTCATAAGCGCCTCGTAGCTGTGCTTCTCAGCGATGCAGGTGGAGCAGATGGGATCATCCAGATTCGAGATCGCCTGGTGACGTCCTTTCCGCTGGTCTCGCGCCACCCGCGCCGTCTGCACCCCGAAGATCAAGTCCACTCCGATGTTCTCGAAGCCGGCCTCACGCAGCACTGTGTAGGCCTGTCGCGACTGGCCGGCATCGTGGATCCGGCCCAGCCGTTTCAGGATCGCACGGTCCAATGACTGCACGCCCAGGCTGGCCCGGTTGAAGCCGAGCTCGCGCCACGCGGCTGCTTTTTCCGCATCAAACGTGCCTGGGTTGATCTCCAGCGTTCGTTCGGCGCTCGCAGTAAACGTGAAGCACCGCTCCAGGATCCGGACGAGGCGAGTGATTTGCCCGGAGGTCAGCAGCGAGGGCGTCCCGCCGCCGAGGTAGAGTGATTTGACATACCGGCGGCGATATGGCTCCCGTTTTGCCCAGCAGACCGCCTCTGTCTCGAGCGCTTCCAGATAGGCCGCAATACGAGTCGCCTCGCTGCCGTCCAGTCCGATTTCGCACGATTCAAAGGCGCAGTACGGGCACTTGCGAATGCAAAACGGGACATGCACATAGAGGGCATAGTGAGTATCTGTTTGCCTGGACTCGCTCATGGCGGCTCTGCTCTCGTAGCTCCCGGTAGTCTGACTCGATCATGATGTAGCGATGTCATTCCCGTGGAAGAGACTGACTCAGCATCAACAACGATGTGATTCCTGCGGAAGAGACTGACTCAGCATCAACAACGATGTCATTCCTGTGGAAGAGACTGACTCAGCATCAACAACGATGTCATTCCTGCGGAAGCAGGAATCCAGTTAAGTTAATATACTACAATAGGTTATCCATAACAATCAAACATCGGACATAATTCTGGTTCTGAATTACTAACATATTGTATTTTTACACCTTGCCTGTACCCCCGATCAAAGAGCATAGAGGGCAGACTCTTCTTGGGGATGTGAGTGGTTTCAATTCTGCGACAGTCTGTTCTGCAGGAATGTCAGCTTCGCTTGTATGCTTCTGTTGGAAGTCCCTCTTGAGACCCCACACCCCATACTCGACACTCATTTTTTATTTCTTACTATCCTTGCTATTCTGTTAGGAATTCCTGACCAAGGGCTACCCCTTGATCCAGATAACCTTTTTCTCTTTCTTGATAGGCCGTTTGGGGATGATAAAATCGCACCGGTAGAGTTTACCGAGGAAGAATTGGTTCAAGAAGAAACTGATCGGCGTGTCGAGACCGGTGGTGGCGCAGGTGACGGTTCCGGTGAAGTCCCGGATCTTCCGCGCCATGCGCAGCACCTTCAGGCCGCTGATCTGAGTCTCCATGGAGATGTCTGTCACGACCCCGTCGAGCTCCGCGCCCTTTTGCCGCAGCAGTTCCACCCCCTCCGCGGCGTTGTATGCACGCAATACCGTCGCGCCGCGGCTCTCCAGGTCCGCTGTCAGCACCTCGGCGTATCTGTCGTTGTCATCGACAATCAGCACCCGTTTCATCACGGGCGGTTGTACTTTTCGTGTGAGGTATCTATTTTCCGCCATGGCCCTTTCCCGTGCAGATCAAACCGAAATATACGGTTTATTCCACGACCGCGCCGCCCTGCTGATCCTCGGGGTGTCCTTCGCGGTGCGCCTGTTGCTGGCGTCCACTGTCGGCCCCGGGTTCGACGAAGCCTACTACCACGTGTACAGCCTGCACCTGGCCGGGGGCTACTTCGATCACCCGCCGTTGGTGGCGATCACCGCCGGGCTGGGACGCTGGCTCACCGGCTGGCAGCATCCTGTCACCCTGCGCTTCGGCGCGGTGCTCTGGTTCACCGTCACGCTGGCGGGGTTCTATGTCCTGGCGCGGGCGCTCTACGGCAGATACGCCGGCCGATACACGTTGCTGCTGGCCCATGTGGCGCCCTACTTCCTCGTCGGCGCAGGCGCGTTTGTCATCCCCGACAACGCCCTCACCGCCGCATGGGTCTGGGGCCTCTATGTCGCCTGGTTGATTCGTGAAGAAAAGCTCAGCCGCCTGCCCGGGTTCCTGCTGCTGGGAGTGCTTACCGGCATCGGGCTGCTGGCGAAATACCATGCCGTACTCCTGCCCGGCTCGCTTTTCTTCGCCGCGTTGTTTGACCGCAAGATCCGGAGCTGGTTTTTCGACTGGCGGCTATACCTGGCCCTCCCGGTGGCGGCGCTGGTGTTCAGCCCCTGCATCCTGTGGAACGCTCAGAACGACTGGATCTCCTTCGCCGAACAGTTCGGCAAGAGTGGTTCGGGAGGGGTTCGGCTGCGCTTCGACCTGCTGGGCCAGGCGCTCGGCGGGCAGCTCGCCTACATGACGCCCTGGCTGCTGGTGGCGCTCTGGGCCGGCTCCCTGAAGCGACGGGCGCATGAGGTCGAGGACCGCTGGCTGCTGCCCTTTTTCCTGCTGCCGGTGGTGGCGTTCACGCTGATCGGGTTGACCCGCACTGTGCTACCCCACTGGACCATGCCGGGCTACCTGGCGGCGCTGGTGCTGAGTGCGGGGGCGTTTGCCGGTGGAGTGCGGTCTCCTCGTGATCGTGCAAGATCCGATTCTGTTCACGAGGCTCCCGATCCCGGTCGTGTCAGATCCTTAGCGCAGCGGAGATCTGACACCGAGGAGGGCAGTGCGCACGACACATCCGGGGACACAGATGCCGACGACAGCGCTTCGCAAGACCATGACTGGATTCCCGCCTACGCGGGAATGAGAGAGGCGAAGGGGCATACTTCCAGGGAGGAGCGTTCTCCCGGTGGCGACAGTTCTCCCTACGAGGACCATTATTCTGATAAGGAAACTCACCGCCGCCTGCCGACCTGGACCATCGCCGGAATCGCGCTCAACCTGTTGCTGGTGCTGCTGGTAATCGTGCAGACGCATTCCGGCCTGCTGCCCCTGCCGCAAAAGGGCGATCCCACACTGGACCCGTTCGGCTGGGAGCAGACCATCGCCTGGTTGGACGAGACCGGGCAGCTGCGCGACGACGACCTTATCTTCGTGCACAAGTGGTTTTCCGGCGGCGAGGTGACGTGGGCGGACCGGAACCGGCATCCGGTGGTCAACATCGGCAGCGAGCTCCACATGTACGCCTGGTGGGCGCCGCCGTCGGAACATCTCGGCGGCGAGGGCGTGTTCATTACCCAGGGGCGTTACATCCGTGACAAGGATGTCGGCCCGTTGCTGGAGGCGCGGTTCGAGCGTGTGCAGGAACTGTATCCGCCCGACTGGCGACGGGGCGACGAAACTGTGGCGATGCGCGTCTGGCGGGTGGAAGGCTTTCACACGCCGCCCGAGGTTTCCTACGGTCCATCAGCAGGTGAGTAAACATGCAGGACAAGACGTTACGGCAGATTGTGGTGTTTGTCAGCGGGATGGCCGTCATCCTGTTCGGGACCGCTCTGCTGGTGCTGCCCGGCCCGGGACTGGTGACGATCGCGCTCGGTCTGGCGCTGCTCGCCACGGAATTCTCCTGGGCGAAGAAAATCATCGAGCCCTTCAGTCGCTACGCGAAAGACGCTACCAGTAAGGCGATGGACAAGCTGAGGGAACGTAAGCGCAGGTAGCCAGGACATGCCCTCGGTCCGGGATAGAAGAGGGTGTCAGGTCTCCGCAAACCACGCTGACCCGGATATTTCACGAGTATTCATGCTTCGTTAACATAACCCTTGATATAGAAT
>CAZYOC010000286.1:0-5514 GCA_964648415.1 uncultured bacterium
TACATAGCCGGCAGTCGTCAGTGATTCAAGATTCGGACGTGGCAAATCGGGCCATACCGTCAGAGGCGCTTTTCTTCGCTGTCATCTGTGGTTATCCTTTGCATAACGACGGGAGGAAACCATGGTTGACGTGACGTATTTCCATAAAGAAGGCGAACGCTGGGTTTGCGATGTCTGCCCGGTCCATTGCAAGCTGAAGGAGGGGCAGGCGGGGGTCTGCCGTGGGCGGGCGGTGAAAGACGGCGTCCTGGTGGCGACCAACTACGGCCAGGTCGTGACCGCCCACATGGATCCCATCGAGAAGAAGCCGTTGTATCATGTCGCGCCCGGCGAGACCATCTGGTCGGTGGGGCCCAACGGCTGCAACATGCTTTGCCGCTGGTGCCAGAACTGTGAGATCTCGCAGAATTCGGTCCACACGGACTACGTGGCTCCGCAGGATCTGGCTCAACTGGCTCGCAAACGAGGGTCGGTCGGGCTGGCTTACACCTACACGGAGCCGCTCATCTGGTTCGAGTACCTGCTTGATGTGATGCCGCTGGTGCATGAGGAGGGCGGCATCAACGTACTTGTAAGCAACGGCTACATCGAGAAAGAGCCCCTGGAGGACCTGCTGCCTCATGTGGACGCCGTCAACATCGACCTGAAATTTATCGACGCCGACCTCTACAAGAAGCACTCCGGCGCACAGTTGGAGTACATCCAGCACACCATCCAGCGGCTGCACGAGGCCGGGGTGCATGTGGAGCTGACGCATCTCGTGGTGACCGGCCTGGCGGACAACGAGGACCATTTCACCCGCCTGACCGAGTGGATCGTCGGCGTGGACAGGACGATCCCGTTGCATATCAGCCGCTATTCACCGCGTCACAAGTGGCAGAAGCCGCCAACCACCGAGGACTTCCTGGTTTGGGCGTATGAAGAAGCACGGTCCCGGCTGGATCATGTCTACCTGGGCAACATCCTGGTCCCGAGGGCTGCGGATACCACGTGTCCGAACTGCGGGGCGCTGGTAATCGGACGGCAGGGGTACGGGATTGACACGCGGGGCCTGGACGGTTTACGGTGTGCGAACTGTGGACATGGCTTGCCGATCCTCCAGGTGGGATGAAAACCGGCTCCCGGGCCGGAAACGATTTCATAGAACCCGCGTAAGAGGAGTGCGGCGGGTCGCCTTGACTCGTTTGGGGCCGGAACCTACATTCGGTTTCCGCCGGAAAGGCGCGAATCGGGCCGCCTGAAATGGCCTGAAAGCACTCGACAGCATCGGGAAAACGTGCAATTCTCTAACCTTGTAAGACGGTCCGCCCGGCAGGTGCTTGTCCTGGTTCTCGTACTGGGGGGAGCCTGGCTGCTGATGGGGCTCGGCTGCGGTGAGTATTCGGATACCGTGGGCTCGGACATCGTCGACAACGACCTGAGCGGGACAACCAAAGAAGCCTGGTTCCCCATGGACCGCGCCGCTGTGATGAATGTCGGTGATGTCATCAAGTCCACGCCGCGCACCCTCTACATCGGCCAGCAGGCCGGTGTCACCTCCGATATCCTGATCCAGTTTACCGATTTTGCGAGCCTGATGGATTCCGTGATCGAGGTCCAGGATGTGCAGCTCTATCTCTATGGGCTCGGCGTGGCGGACACCAACAGCATCCAGGATACAACTACCTGGAACGCCCTGCTGTACCGGGTCGATTCAGAGTGGGAGTACATCGACCTGAAGTATGACGCCGCGCTGGAGACAACGTTCCTCGATACGCTGGAGGGCTTCGGCTCCTACAAGCTGTTGCAGACGAGTGAGGACGACACGGTGTCCAATATCGATACGGTGATCGTACCCATTGACAGCACGACGTTTTACGGCTGGCTTCTGGACACGCTGACCTACGGGCTGCGGATCAAGCCGGTGGAGGGAGCCGGGTTCCTGAAGAAGTTCCAGTCACGTTACAACGCCACCGACGCCGGGCTGATTCCAGCGCTGCACGTCACCGGCTCGTTCCTGGACATCAGTGGAAGTGACACGACGCTGTACGCCGATACCACGCTGTATGTCTACAGCGTCATCACCACTTTCCTGACCAACGACACTACAACCGTACCGGACAGCCTGTTGTATCTGCAAGAGGGCTACGGCAGAAACATGCTGTTGTGGCAGGATCTTGCGGGTTATTTCGAAGATTCGCTTGGGCTGGGCAGCGATCAGCTCAGTCTGAACAAGGCAGAGCTGTTCATGCGCTTATCGCCGGATTCCGGGCGTATGATCCTGGACGGGATGGCGATGTCGATCTATGATGTGGAAGAGGAATGGTTCAACGATCCTGATTCCACGCAACTGGGCGCAGTGTCGACTTCACAATACGCGCTGCCTTCGGACACCTCCATGCTGAGAATCGACATTACTCCGTTGGCTCGGAAATGGGAGACCTTCCCGGACAACAATTACGGGATGGCGATTAAGGCGTATAACCAGTCGGCTCGATTGGGGCGCAGTATCTTTTATTCGGTGGATGCGGACAGCGCACATCGTCCCTGGGTGCGTGTGATTTACACGGAGTACGACGAGCCATGAGACGATTCCTGCTACTGACCGTGTTGCTTGTGGGTCTTGCCGGCACAGGTCTGGCGGAGACCATTTTCGGGAGCAGCGGGATCGGCTGGCAACGCTCCTTCGCCGGAACCCGTTACATCGGCATGGGAGGCGCAGGGCTCGCCCTGTCCGATTCCATTTACCTGAACACCGAGAATCCCGCATCGTTTATCGCCACCGGACTGACTCGCTATGCCATGGGCGCGTATGTGTCCAAGTCGTTCGCCAACGATGGGACCAGCACCGACCACCAGGACGATTTCGGCGTACATGGCGCTGCGCTCGGGTTTTCGCTGTATAAAACCTATGGGTTGGGGGTCCATTACATGCCGACCTCGGACCACAACTTCCTGTTCATCAAGCGCGGCACATTTCATACCGATACTCCCATACAGGACGAAACGGATTTCGCTTACAGTGAGCGGTTCCAGGGCGAAGGCGGTCTGTCGCAGTTGGGTGTGACCAACGCTTTCCGGTATGGAAAAGTGGCGGTGGGTGTGACCGCACAATACTACTTCGGGATGCTGGAGACCTTGTCCAAGCGGCGTTTCCTTTCCGGTGCGATCCTGCCTTCCGGGCAGTTTCAAAGCAACGAGTTGTCCGGTTTCGGGGCGCGGATTGGTGTTACGGGACGTTTCTCGAGCCGGCTGCGCGTCTCGGCGACAGTGCAGCTTCCGGCCCTGATCAAGAACAGCACCATCACCGAGTTCGAGGGCGGCGACTCGCTGAAGAAGAAGGGCGAGGATATCGAGCTGCCATTGGGAGTGCGTCTGGGCGCGGCGTATACGCTGGGCTTGAACCGGGTTGCCGTGGACGGCGGCATGGAGCTGTGGGAAGAAGCCTCCAATGCCTGGCAGCCGAGTACGAAATACCACAACAGCCTGGATGTGGCGTTGGGGTATGAGCGTCTGGCCGGCCGGACGGTGCTGGCCGCCTGGTATCGGAAGTTGACCTACCGGGCCGGGGTCCGCTACAGCGAGCACTATGTGATGGTGCAGGACGAGGTGGTGGGCAACCTTCGGGCCGCGGTCGGCTTCGGAGTACCGGTTCGTGTGGGGCGGGGGATGCTGGATTTCGCCATTACCGCAGATATGCGCGGCTACGATGCAGCGTTCAATACGAAAGAGACCATCTGGGGCGTACAGTTTGGATGGAGCGCCACGGAGCTGTGGTTCCATCGCCGTGCGAGACGGTAACAAACTGCTCACGCCGGACGAACAACGACCCCGTAAACTCCGGTTTTTACGCTTTTTCCATTGCCCTTGAGTACGTGAAACAATACACTATCGGTTGTTGGATACCACGAGTGTGGCATACGGTTGTAGAGGAGAAGAAAAGATGAGACGCTCATCCTGGATAGCGGTGACGGTGGTCCTGGTGTTGGTGACCTGGTTTTTCGGGTGCATGCAGCCGCCGGAAACGCAGACAGAGCTGACTCCTGAACAGATCAAGGCGCGCGAGGACTCCATTGCCGCGGCCAACGAGAAAGAGCTGAAGAAATGGCGCATGTTCGCTTTTGACAAGGTCCGCGAACGGAATTGGCTGAAAGCCCGCGAGTATTTCTGGAAAGTCGTTGACCTGGATATCAAGCATGAGTACAACGACTGGGCGTTTATCTACCAGACCTACACCGAGACGGGTGATATTGACAGCGCTCAGGTTATACTGCAACAGGGGCTGGAATACCATCCCAATGACGCTTTCCTCAACTCTACCCTGGGCTTCTACAAGATGAAGCAGGGCCTGAACGAGGAAGCCTACGAGCTCTATAGCAAGGCTGTGGAGATTGAACCCGACAATGTCGAGTACCTGAAGAAGAAAGCGGAGCTGGAAGAGCAGCTCATGATGCCGGATGATGCGATTATGACCTGGCAGAAGGTCATCACGTTGGCGCCGGAAGACCAGAGCGCCAAGGACCGGCTGACGGCGTTGGTCAAGCTGCACCGTGATCCGGCAGAATACATCGCCGCGTTGGAAGCCGACCTTGAAGCCAACCCCGATGACAAGTTCAAGCATCGCGAACTGTTGCTGGCTCTGCATGACCAGGGGCTCAACGAACGCATGATCGAGCAGGCGAACCGTATGATCGAGCTGGATCCGTCGAATGCGGACGCCTACCGCTACAAGGCGCTGGCGCAAGAGAACCTGAACAAGCTGGCCGATGCGGTGTCCACCTACGAGAACCTGCTGGAAGTGGATCCCGAAGCGGCGTGGGCCATGCTTAGTATCGCGGACAACAAACGCCTGCTGAAGCAGTTCTCGAGTGCGCGGACCTGGGTATTGAAGGCTCGCGACGCCGGCGCGAATCCGCAGGAAGCCGACTTCACCCTGGGCATGATCTACGAAAGCGCCGGTGACGCATGCAGCCCGGGCGGAGTGCCGGATTACCACGACAAGCTGACGTACGTGGTCGCCTACGGTCTCTACAGCCAGGCGATTGACGGCAGAGACTACAGCATCAAGGACAAGGCCGAGCGCCGCATGGAGTTCCTCAAGCAGTTTATCCCGTCGTATTCCGACTGGTTTATGAACCAGACGAAAACGCGTCCGGGCAAGAGCTGCTATGGCTGGATCAACGGCAACTGGTCCGAAGTGCGCTACATCGACACGTACCTGGCGCAGGTGGAGAAAAGTAAATAGGCAACGAGCGCCATTCTCAGGGAAGCTGGATCCAGAGACTGTGTCAGGTCTCCGCAAAGGACGCTAACGACCTGATACGACCATTCGGTGGTAGCCCGGACATGCTTGTCCGGGATCGACACGAACACCTATAGTATTTCTCGAATGAAATGTCCCATGATGTCATTCCTGCGAAAGCAGGAATCCAGAATAAACAAGTCCTTAAGAATCTCAGTGTGTCCGATTCTTTGCAAGAATCACTATAGGGCCTGTTGCACGAATTCTGATGTCTCTCATTCCAGCGAAGGCTG
>CAZYOC010000287.1:0-5473 GCA_964648415.1 uncultured bacterium
GCTGTCCTAAACTACAGGACACCGCAAGCTTCACTTCGTTCCGGTTCCCGCCTTCCAGACTGTATCACAATAGAAACAGCTCTCATTCCAGCGAAGGCTGGAATCCAGGCAAGGTGCAAGAATATAATAAGTTAGCAATCCAGCACCAGAGTAGTGTTCAAGAGGGCGTTTCCATAGTTAACATGTTGTAGTATATAGACATGTCTGGATTCACGGCTGTCCCAAACTACGGGACACCGCAAGCTACACTTCGTTCCGGTTCCAGCCTTCGCTGGAATGAGATTCCTCTCGCATTCTGCGACAGTCTGCTTCACGGGAATGAGAGCCATTGGACATTTTGATACAGTCTGGAAGGCTGGAATGAGAGACATCCGAATTCTGCAACAGCCTGAATAGAGCAAGCCGGGATAGACGTTTCCGGAATCTACAGGCACGACTCGAAGCCACTCTATTCCCTGACCACCGCCACCTTGCCGACCTTGGAACGTCCCTGCGAATCGGTGACCACCAGCAAGTACACCCCGCTGTTCACCAATTCGCCGTCGGTCGCGCGGCCGTCCCAGCCTTCCGACGAGGCGGCGCTGAAGTTCAGTTCCCGCACCAGGCGGCCGGAAGGCGTAAAGATCTTCACCTTCGCACCGCTGACCAGGCTCTCGCCCACAAAGGAGAGCCGTGTGTCACCCGTGCCGACCAGGAACGGCTGCGGCCGGACCTCCACCTCGCCCAGTTCGGCGCCGAAATCCCGGTACGGTGTGGTGAGCACGGACAGGCCCACATTGGTCCCGATCCAGGCTTCGCCGGTTTCGGGATGAAACGCCAGGTTGGTGATATCGTTGTCCACCAGGCGGCTGGGGTATTGATCTTCAAGGGTGGTGTAGTGTTTGAGCCAATTCATCCGGGCCGGGTTGAACACAGAAACACCGTTGTGAGTCCCGCACCAGACATGCCCCATGGGGTCTATCGCCACCGCAGTGATCTCTTCACCCAGTGCGCCGGTGATGTTGCCTACAATAAAAGTATCTTCATGATTGGTGTCCAGGTAATACAATCCCGCACCGGTTGCGATCCAAAGGAAGCCCTCGGCGTCAATCACCATGTCGTTGATGATCGCAAAGCCGATTTCAGCGGTGGTGAAGGTGATGTACTCATCATCCTCGGTCGCGTCCAGGGTGCCGGCCGGGTCCATCATCACAAGCGTATAGGGATTCGATTCCTGGAACCGGCCAAGCCACAAGCGACCATAATGGTCCCGTCCAATCGCCCGAAGCCCGTTGGTGGGAACACCGTCCAGCGTACTGAAATACTCCCATTCCCTGTCGGAATCGCCATACCAGTTCAGGGGGACATGGACGATCGGTTTGCGCAACACTCCCGACAGGTTTTCCGCAGCGTACGTGTTGACCAGCCAGACTCCTTGTCCGGGTTCACGCGTCACGCCACCCACCAGGGTAAACCCGCTGGGCGCCATCGCCTGCAAGCGAGCGCCGGTACTTTCATCCGCATTGTACCAGGTGGGAACCAGGCCCGTATCGGTGGGCATCACATGAATCAGGCCGCTGCCCCGGCTGCCGGCCCAGACGCCGCCCGCGTCATCCCAGCCGATATCCAGAAATGTGTTGCTGAACGCATCATTCGGCAAATCAAGCCGGGTGACCGATTCCCAATAGCCGTCGCGCAGGTTGAACAATCCGTTGATCTGTTCGCCCTTCGCAGCGATCCAGACCGTCCCGTCGCCGGCAATTTCAATCGTGTTGATCTGGTTCGCGCCCGGGGTGTTGGGATGGATCACCACGTAGTCGCCGGAGGCGGGATCGAATTGGAACAGCCCACCACGGTTGTTGCCGTCGGTATCCAGCACACCGACCAACCGGCCGTTCCACCACGTCATGTCGAACACTTTCTGCCGGAGGCTGTCCGGCAACAACTGCTCCCAGTCTGTCCCGGTTTCGTTCAGCTTGAAGATGCCGGTTCCGCCGAAGTACACGTCGCCGCCAGGGGTTTGCGTGACACTGAAGAAGAAATCGTAATTGTCGCCGACCTGTTCCCAGCGATCACCCGTCCAGCGTACAATAGCATAGAGATAAATCCCGGCGTACACTTCCCCGCCGGCCTGCTTGATCCAATTGATCCGGTTGGTGACATCTGCTCGCTCGGGTAGATCCGTACCGTACGCAAACGTAGTCCAGGCGTCGGGATCGAACAGGTTGTCATCCCGGCTTGCCACCGCGATGCCGTATTCGCTGCCGACAAAGATCTGCTGCTCGGTGGCGTACACCACATCGATTTTCGTGGGTTGCGGCCAGGCCCGGGCGCCGCTCCCGAAGTTGCGGTAGGTCTCGGCGACGATCCAGAGGTCGGAGTAGGCCGACGGAGTCAGCTTGCTGACGCCGATGTCGGTGGCGACAAAGGCCGTGCTGTCGGAGACGTGCAGATCGTAAATCGAGAACACTTCGGTGCTCTCGACGAAATCATTCATGCGCTGCTGCACACGTCCGGTGGCGGGATTGTACCGATCCAGACCGCCATTGTTGTACGCCAGCCAGAGCCGGCTGCCGTCATCGGAGGCGCGCACGACACGGATGTCGTTGGCGTAAAGATCCTGGTCGCGGTTGAGGATAACCAGATCGGAGAAGTCGGCGGCGACCTCGATCAGGCCGCCCTCGCTGGAGGCCCAGATCCGGTCCTCGGCAATCGCCACGGTGTTCGGTCGCCACCCGGAGGTGATGGTGCGCCAGGATTCGGCGTGGGCCACCATGGCGCCCACGAACAACATGATTGACAGGGCAGACAGCAAGAGCCCCCTGGGGCCGCGCATACGTCCTCCTTTGAGTCTCCCATCCCCGGGCCGAAACCGGCATGTCGAGTATCGTTCTACATCTAACGACTCAACCGGCTCAGAGGTTCCCGTACAGGTTGACCATCTCCACGGCGCTTTCGGCGGCGGCGAAGCCACGGTTGCCGGCCTTGGTCCCGGCGCGTTCGATCGCCTGCTCGATGCTCTCGGCGGTCACGATCCCGTAGATCACCGGAATGTCGCCCTCGAACGACAGCGTGGCCAGGCCCTTGGTAACCTCGGCGGCGATGTGGTCGTAATGGGTTGTCGCGCCCCGGATCAGCGAGCCGATGCCGATCACGGCGTCCACTTTGCCGCTCTTCGCCATGCGCTTGGCGACTGCCGGGATCTCGAAACTGCCCGGACAGCGTGCGATCAGGATGTCGTCCGCCGCCACCCCGTGCCGCGTTAACCCGTCCACCGCACCCTCAATCAACCGGTCCACAATGAAACTGTTGAACCGACCGGCCACGATGCCAAACTTTTTGCCCTGACCGTTCAGGTTGCCTTCGATTATCTTTGGCATGACAAAACTCCCTTTGTGTGTCTATGCTTTTTCGCTCACTTGAACCGTTTCCGTGGAAAACGTGGAAAAGGTGGAAAACGCGCCAGTTCAGGTCTTTTCCAAGTAGTTGATCAGGCTTTGGATTCTTGCTGATATTTTCAAGCACTCTTCAACGATTTCGGATCGCAAATCCGTATCGATATATTCAATGGCCTGCGCAATGTAAAGCTGAGTTCGAAGTTCTCCGCAAGACCCCTTGGCTATCTTTAAAAAGCGTCTGAATTCATTCTTTGAATTTCGCTCAAAACCTTCGGCTATATTTGATGGAATGGATACGGCACAACGACGAACCTGGTCGCGAAGCGAGAAGTCTCGCGCCCATTTGCCTTGGTCTGTTTGTTTGTAGATCTTTACCGCAAGCCTGCATCCATCTTTCCAAACATCCAATTCCTCCAATGACTTTAATTTATGCACCATTATAGCTCTCCTTTTCCACGTTTTCCACGTTTTCCACGTTTTCCACCTCAGTGCAACAAATGCCCCATCTTTTCCTTCTTCGTCTTCATATAATGATCATTAAACTCGTTGGTTTCGATTTCGATGGGGGTGCGGTCGACCACTTCCAGGTTGTACCCTTTCAAACCCACGATCTTCTTCGGGTTGTTGGTCATCAGGTTCATCTTGCGCACGCCGAGGTCGCGCAGAATCTGAGCACCGATCCCGTAATCCCGCAGGTCCGGCTTGTAGCCCAGCAGCAGGTTCGCCTCGACGGTATCGTGCCCACGGTCCTGCAGGACATACGCCTTCAGCTTGGCCTCCAGCCCGATGCCGCGCCCTTCCTGGCGCATGTACAGGAAGACGCCCTTGCCGGCCTCCTGAATCATTTCGAGCGCCCGGTCGCGCTGCTGCCCGCAGTCGCACCGCTTCGAATGCAGCGTGTCGCCGGTCAGGCACTCGCTGTGCACCCGCACCAACACCGGCTCGTCCTCCTCCCATTCGCCCAGCACCAGCGCGATGTGCTCCTTGCCCGACGCCACCTCACGGTAATGGTGCAGCATGAAGTCGCCCTGCCAGGTCGGCAACGGCACCTTCACGGTCCGTTCGATCAGCTTCTCCGTCCGCTGCCGGTACTCGATCAGGTCTCGGATGGTGAACATCTTCAAGCCCCATTCCTGCGCTTTCTTGTGCAGGTCGGGCACACGCGCCATGCTGCCGTCCTCGTTCATCACTTCACACAGCACGCCCAGGGGCGCGAGGCCGGCGAGACGCGCCAGGTCGACGGTGCCCTCGGTGTGGCCCGCGCGCCTCAGCACGCCGCCCTGCACCGCGATGATGGGGTGGACATGGCCCGGGCGGCCGAAATCCTCCGGCTTCGCATTCGGGGCTGCCGCCTTCATCATGGTGATGGCGCGATCAGCGGCGGAGATGCCCGTGGTGGCGCCTTCGATGGCGTCGATGGTTACGGTGAACCGGGTGCCGTGCAACGCCGTGTTGTGGGTGGTGTCCACCATGGGCGCCAGGTCCAGCTCACGTGCTTTCTCTTCGGTCAGGGACATGCAGATCATCCCGCGGCCGTGTTTGGCCATGAAGTTGACCGCCTCCGGTGTGACCTTGGAAGCCGCCATGATCAGGTCGCCCTCGTTCTCCCGGTCCTCGTCGTCACATAAAATGATCATCCGGCCGGCCCGGATCTCCTCAATCGCTTCCTCGATGGGATGGAATATCACTGCTATCTCCTTGGGTTGGAAAAAGTGAAAAAAGAAACATCCTATCTACTTTTGTCCTCCGGTTATAGGTCTCTCGAAAACAATGATCCATCGTGTCATTCCTGCCTTCCAGACTGTCGCAGAATGCGAGAGGAATCTCATTCCAGCGAAGGCTGGAATCCAGGCAAGGTGCAAGAATATAACATGTTAGCAATTCAGAACCGAAACTGTGTTCAATATTCGGTTTTCGTAGTTAACACATTGTAGTATATTAACATGCCTGGATTCCTGCTTTCGCAGGAATGACACTCGTTGGGCATTATGATATAGTGTCTTACGCAGGAATGACACTCGTTGCGGATATTGATTCCTGCCTGCACAGGAATGAGATCATAAGACATTTTATAGTGGTTCTAGCAAAGAATCGAA
>CAZYOC010000288.1:0-5461 GCA_964648415.1 uncultured bacterium
GAAAGGTAGTTCACACCCATACTCTTTTTCCACCAACTCCTGGGACGCGACCCTGACCGTCACCGCCCAGCACTACGCGCCGGTCCAGCAGACCGTATCCGTCAGCTCACCCGACGCCCGGGTGGGGTACGTGGACATCGAGATCATCGACGACGGCGAAGGCGGAACCGAGGGAAACGGCGACGGGATCCCGCAAGCGGGCGAGCGGGTGGGGTTACGTCTGATGGTACGGAACTTCGGCAACTCAACCGAATCGAACATCAGCATCACCGCCACCTCCGCCGACCCGCGAGTCGAGAACATCCAGGGTGAAGTGACCCAGGAAAGCCTTGCCCCCGGCGAACCGGCTCAGTTGGATGAGTTGTTGACCTTCGACATCGCCCCGGAAACTCAGCACGACTGGATCCTGCACCTGAATCTCCTGTTCGAGACCGATGCGGATACCTATGAAGACGGCTATGAAGTGCGGGTCCGTGCGCCGGCGTATGAAGCGTTCCGGATCAGCACACCCGATGTGGATCATGGCGAGCCGGGCGACGTGACCATTGCTATCCAGAATAGGGGCGGCGACTACGCGGAAGGCGTTTCAGGCATGCTCCAGGCATTGAGCGGTTTATTCGGCGTCACCGGGCAACCCGCTGATTTTGGCGACTTGGCCGTTGGTGAGGCGGACAGCGCCCAATTCACAATCTCACTCAATGAACAGGCCCCGCATGGTGTCCCGGCCCGGGCGCTGTTGATCCTCACCACTGAAAATGACCAGGTGGATACGGTGCGGCTGGCGATCCCCCTCGGCGAACGGCAGGCCTCCGACGTCAGCGGACCGGACAATTACGGCTACTACGCCATCGAAAACACCGACAACCTCAGCAATGAGGAGCTGGTTCCGGAGTTCGACTGGATCGAGATCAACCCCAATGTCCCCGATCACGATTACGAAGGCGCCGATCTTGGGCTGAACGATCCGTATGAAAACGATGACGTCGCAACCGTTGTCGAGCTGCCATTTGAGTTCCAGTACTATGGCGAGACCTTCACCGAGATCACCGTTTCCACCAACGGGTTCATCGCCATGGGAAACCAGGCGGACCTGCCCAATTTCCGTAACTTTTCCATTCCCAGCCCACTCGGCCCCAACAACATGATCGCCCCGTACTGGGATGAATTTCGAACCGCGGATACCAGCAAAGTCTTGTCTTATTACGATCCAGAGGAGGGTCGCTTCATTATTGAATGGTATCAGATGAGGCATTCGCATCCCTCGTATATCAACACGTTCGAAGTGGTACTCTACGATTTCGGTGTTTATCCGGGTCTGGCGAACGATCATGCGATCCTGTTCCAATACGGCCGGACAGACCATTACAACCCCGGCATGAGCTATCCCATTTACGACATCCCGTATTGGACCACCGGCATTGAGAACGGCGACCAGACCGAGGGATTGCAGCTCGCCTATTTCAATACGCTCAGCCCAGGTGTCACCAGCATCGACAGCGGGCGGGCGATTCTGATCACCAATGCGCTGAATGTAAGCAACGCCGTGGTCCATGGTTGTCTCACCGACAGCGTCACGGGCGAAGCTGTCGTAGGCGCGGTCGTCAGCGCCCTGGACGGCTACCGGAGCACGGTGAGCGATGTCGACGGGGAGTACGTGCTGAGCGACCTCTACACCGGCGAAGTCTATATCGCCATCGAGGCGGAATGTTACACTCAGCCGGAAGGACAGTCCCTGATGCTGGCTCCCGAAGACACGGTGGAGCTGAACTTTCAGCTGCGTGAGCCGGGCTACAGCGTAAGTCCCGGGACGGTGACGGACACGCTTGAGTACGGCGAAAGCGCCACGCACCAGCTTACTGTGACCAATGACGGGCATGCGCGGCTGGACTATCATGTCGAACTGGCGTTTGAGGAAATGACCCAATACACCGGACAGGAGAAA
Organism: uncultured bacterium; assembly: GCA_964648415.1. GTDB lineage: Bacteria > Electryoneota > Electryoneia > Electryoneales > Electryoneaceae. The sequence goes on from CAZYOC010000288.1 coordinate 1,943, forward strand.
CCCCAAAAACTTCTCAGACAGGCTGGCAACGAACTGGACGAGCTGTGGGATCCTCTCTTCATCTTCGAGATGACCGACGGCGATGAGTACCATCGAGGCGTCACCTATGACGGCTGGCAGTTCTGGGCGACCGGCTCCAACAATACGGATTATTCCGGTCCGAATTTGCTGTACCGCTACGACAACGAGGGCCGCCATCTGGCCACGTACGAACAGCCGGTGGACGAGGAAAACCGTTCCAGTGTCGGCATCCGAGGCCTCTGCTGGGAAGGCGACTATCTTTATGGGGCGGACAATGGCGTCCTGTACCAGATGAGCACTTCCGGCGACAGTGTGCGCATGGTGAATGTGTTCGACTGCTATGTCAACCCGGCGCGCTTGCTGGTCAAGCAGCCCGGCCATGACCTCTTCTGGCTGTGCGACGGCAACGGCCCCTTGACCCTGATTGACCGGGAAGGCGAAGTCCTCGAAGAAATTGCGCATGAAGACTATGTCTACGGAGGAACGTGGAATCCTTACGATCCCGACGGCTACCACCTCTACTACATCGCTCTCAGCGAAGACGATGAGGTGTTGCTGTATCGAATGCACCCGCAAACCTTCGATATTGAGCTGGTAACCACGCTTGGGGTGAACGTACAAGGCGACTGGCACGTCTGCGGATCGATGATGACCTGTTTCTGGGATGATCAGCACCTGGTGTTCGGCATGATTGTGCGGGATGACAACAGCAACCGAGTGGTGTTGTATGACGCCGGCCTGTACACCGGCTGGATCGAGCTGGGCGACTATGTGCCCTACGTCCAGCCCGGCCAGACCGCCACCGTGCCATTCACCCTGATCAACGGCGGCCTGATTCCGGGCGAGTACACCATCAACGCCGTATTCGACCATAACGCCTGCAGCGACAATCCCGACCAGATCGCCATCACCCTGGTAGCGCCGGGTGCAGGCGCCGACGAAAACACCGCCCAACCCCTGGAGTGGGCGTTCGACGGCGTCTGGCCCAACCCCTTTAACCCCGTCACCCGTATCGGCTTCACACTGAAAGAGGCCGCGGATGTCCGGATGCGGGTGTTCAACATCCTGGGCCGTGAAGTCTGCGCCCCGGTGCGCGCCCGCATGACCGCCGGACGGCATGTGCTGCCCTTCGACGGCGGCAACCTGGCCAGCGGGATGTATTTCCTGCGCTTCGACGCCGGGCCGCTGCACGAAACCCGGAAAATGGTCCTGCTAAAATAACAACAAGAGATATACTTACCTTAAAGAAACGAGTTGCAACTCCATTCGGAGGCTTCTTTGGGGAAAAGTCCTCTAATTTGGCAAGATAAATCTTTCTCTGCCAATAGAAATAAAATTCTGAATCTTATGGAATAAACTTCAGCAATTAGACGCATAGTATACTAATCAACTAATTCCCGACGCGAAGATCCAGCCTTAACCTGATGCTGTCAAAAAGACCAACGAGCACCGGTCCCATTTTGAACCGGCAGCAGAAAGCCTTATAATAGTAAAGCCCCTCGCATGGAGAGGCTTAAAGGCTTACCCACTGGGGGCTATCCTGCGAAGCAAAGCTTCTTATTGTAGCAAGCAACGCAGGCATCGGTCAGTTACACTACACCGATAAAGGTAGTCAATTTCAACCAATTTTGCAAGGGGGTAAGGATCATGGAACCCACCATTTTAGGCCTCGACGTTGGTACGAACTCGCTTGGTTGGGCTCTTCTCGGCTGCGATGAAGACGGCAACCCGAATCGCATTGTCGATATGGGAGTTCGAATCTTTCAGGAAGCGGTTGAAAAGGACGCCAAAGGCGCAGGGCCGCCAAAGAACCAGGCGCGCCAGGCAGCGCGTTCAGCCCGAAGACGCAACGAACGACGGCGAAGGAGGAGGCAGAACCTGCTCAATGCGCTGGTCAGAGCCGAGATGCTCCCGGAGACCGAAGAAGAACGAAACCGGTTGCTGCAGGATCAGATGCACTACAACCCCTATGAGCTCCGCGCTCGAGGCCTGGACGAGCAGCTTACGCTCTTCGAGTTCGGACGCGCCATTTATCATCTGAACCAACGTCGCGGTTTCAAGAGCAACCGTCTGGCCGAGGACACGGGCGATGATGGAACGGTGAAACAGGGGATCAGCGAACTCAGAAAGAAAATGGATAAGAAACAATCTCGAACTCTCGGTGAATTCCTCTCGGAACAGAAGAAAAAGAGAGGCCGCTATACTCATCGAGACATGTTCGAGGAAGAATTCGAGAGCCTGTGGAAAACACAATCTTCCTTTCATCCTGAAATTCTAACCGACGCTCTGAACGCTGAACTCCATAACATCATGTTCTGGCAACGCCCACTCAGCAATCGCCCGGGAAGGCGCTCCCCCAAGAACCCACGCAAACGCGCACAAAACCCCATCGGGCGCTGTCCATTTGAGCCGAATCGGCGGCGCGCTAACGCTGCCTGGCCGGTTTTCCAGAAGTTCCGCATCTTGCAGGATTTGAATAATCTGAAACTGATCGATCCAGAAAGTACGGAGGAGCGTGCTCTGACGCAGGACGAAAGAAGAATCCTCTTCAAAGAGCTCTCGGCTAAACGTACCATGAGCTGGAACCAGGTGCGAGAAAAGCTGGGCCTCCACTCGGGAGAAAAATTCAATCTCGAGGAAGGTGGAAAAAAGGAGCTCAAGGGGAATCATACCAATTGGAGAATGCGCAAAATCCTGAATGGTGCCTGGGACCGGTTGCCGCAGGAGAAACAGGAGGAGCTGATCACCGATCTTCTTACCATTCAGGATATGGATCCTCTACTCCGGCGGCTCCAGAATCACTGGGGCTTTTCGAGCGATGTTGCAATAAAACTCGCAAAAGCGGAACTGGAAAACCGGTACGCTCACCTGTCGGTCAAAGCTCTCCGAGGCATTCTTCCCTACCTCGAGGAAGGGATGCTGTACGACAAAGCCTGCAATGCAGCAGGCTATGATCACCGCGGGACGCACTACAAATCAAACCGGGATTTCCTGCCCGAACCCCTCCATCTCCGCAACCCGGTCGTACAGAAGGCCCTGTTTGAAGTTCGCAAAGTGGTAAACGCACTCATCAAACGCTATGGAAAGCCGACGGAAATCCGGGTGGAAATGGCTCGAGAACTGAAACAAACCCGGAAAAAGAAACAGGAAATCGCAGACCGGAATCGCAAAAACGAAGCCCGCAACAAACAGATCGTGAAAATCCTGCAGGAAGAGTTCCCCGAGTTCAGGCATCGGGAACCCAGACCCTACGACATCGTCCGTTACAAGCTCTGGGAAGAATGCAACTTGACCTGCCCCTATACGGGACAACAAATATCAAAGCAGATGCTCTTCAGCGGCGAAGTCGACATCGAACACATCATCCCTTACAGCCGAAGTCTTGATGATTCCTACATGAATAAAACCCTCTGTCTCGCAAAGGAAAACCGGCAAGTAAAACGGGTCGCGTCCCGAAGTTTGGTGGAAATTGAGCTCCACCGTTCGGGTTGTTGAATA
>CAZYOC010000289.1:0-5415 GCA_964648415.1 uncultured bacterium
ACCTAAATGCAAAAAGTTCTCGCATGACGGAGCAATTTCGGGAATCGCTATAGCACACCTTTGTTTCCCTCGCCTGCATGTGTTAGATCATTTGTAGTATTCTTGTGCATACTCAGCAACTCAAAAAACCTCTTTCAAAATTCTGTATTTTGAATGCTTTGTTTTGCAACTCTAATTGTTTCTTTTGCCCTTCTAGTTCTTTAGTCGTCTGCCTCAACTCAGTTCGTTGCAATTCTAACTCTTGTGATTGTAGCCTGATAGCTATTATCAGCCCTACAAAGGCCAACCCGGAAAAGAGCGAATTGACCGCACCAAACATATCTCCAAACGTACCTCTATCTCCCCAGGAATCAATAGATCCGATAGGAATGAGGAGTAGGAATGTCACACCCCACAGAACAATCACAATAGCGAAAAGCCACCAGAAATCCAGCAGCGCTTGTCCAAATGTCTTTGCCTTCTTTGCTTCTTCCACACCAACCTCCAAACTGTGTATGTGAAATACTAATCAGAGATACTTGTTCAGGTCCTCCACACTCATCCCCGCCATTCGCAGAATGTTCTTCAGCGTACGCTTTTTGAGATCCTTCGCGTGCATGGGGACAGGGACGAAGCGGGTGGAGGCGTCGGGATGGTGGAGATACAGATGACTGCCGGACTGATGGTCTTCGACAAATCCGGCACGCTTCAGCGCACGCACGACCTTTTTCGGTGTCAGGACTGGTAATTTGGGCGACATTGAGCTTCCTGGTTGTCGAGGTGATTCTACATCGCAATGGCCAACCGTTCGAGATGAGGTTTGTGTTCGTCGCTCTCTACGGGGATGGGCTGACCGTTCTTCTGTAAGACTTCCAAGTAGCCCTTGATCAAATCCTGCGCCATCGCTTTGGCTTCGGCGAGGGTTTCGCCCTGGGTGGTGATACCGTCGAGTGCGGGGACGTGCGCGATGTAGCCACCTTCCTCCGCCGGTTCAAAGACCACCGTGTATTCGTACTGTTCCATGACGCCTCCAGGTTGTCATCAAAAGATACGATGCACGGCGGTGTTTTCACAGGGCAAAGGCGGAGCGGGTTGCGAGAACCACGGAAGTGGTTCTTTGTCATAGCCCAAGGTCAGCGCAGCGCCACCCTGGGGAACCGGAACAGCGTCCCCAAACCTCATGCGCCTTCCTCGCAGACAGCCCCGGCCGGGGTTGTCTGAGAGCGAAAAGACAGAAAGAAGGCGAAAAGAAAGTAGCGATCACTTCTCCTCCCCACAGTGCGGCCCAAACAGACGGGCCGTACTGTGGGCTATGACAGGGAATCCCTGCCGGGATTCTCTGAAGGTAGCACGGAAACCTGATCTGGATTCCTGCCTGCCAGACTGTATCAAAATAGAAACCGATCTCATCCCAGCGAAGGCTGGGATCCAGGCAAGGTGCTAGAATATAATAGGTTAGCAAGCTAGAAACGAAACAAGGTTCAATACGCAGTTTTATAGCTAACATCTTGTAGTATATAAACATGACTGGATTCACGGCTGTCCTAAACTACAGGACACCGCAAGCTTCACTTCGTTCCGGTTCCAGCCTTCGCTGGAATGAGATACCTCTCGCATTCTGCGACAGTACGCTTCGCAGGAATGACACTCGTTGTTGGAGGTGGTCGGTGACGCAGAGGAGACACTCGTTTTCCATCGCTGTGTTGTAATCAACAAAAAGCAATCAGTTAAGCAATTGAGGCCCCCTCGCCCACCGCTCCATCCCGCAACCGACCCCGTCCGCCCCTCTCCTCTTGCCCCTGAGCGGGCGCGGGTGGTATACTCAAAGGTTTAGAGGAACACATTCCGCCGGGGGAGGGTCTCCCGGCGGGCGGGGATAACCGGTACCTTTCACCAGGACCGGGTTCGTTTCACCAGGAACTGTCGGGACCGTATCATGCGTTTATCCAAAGCCTTCATGCCGACGCTCAAAGAGGTACCGTCGGACGCTGTTGTCACCAGTCACCGTTTGATGCTCCGCGCCGGCCTGGTGAGGCCGTTGCTCGCCGGGGTTTACTCCTACCTGCCGTTCGGGCAGAAAGCCGCGCTCAAGGCTATGGCCATTATCCGCGAGGAGATGGACCGCATCGGCGGGCAGGAAGTGTTGCTCCCGGTGCTCAACCCCGTCGAGATCTGGCGGGAGACCGGCCGGGACAAGGACATGGGCTCGGAGATGTTCCATGTGTATGACCGCAAGGAGCGTGAGCTGGTGATGGCGCCGACCCACGAGGAGGTGATCTGCCACCTCGCCCGCAACGAGATCCGCAGCTACAAGGAGCTGCCCCAGATCTGGTACCAGATCCAGAGCAAGTTCCGTGACGAGCCGCGGCCCCGGAGCGGCGAGCTGCGCACCCGGCAGTTCTTTATGAAGGACGCGTACACGCTGACCGTGAACTACGAAGACCTGGACAAGCTGTACACGCTGCACGATGAAGCCTATCGTCGCATTTTCCGCCGTGCGGGGCTGGATTTCTTCGTGGTCGGAGCGTCGTCGGGCGTCATGGGCGGCACCGGCAGCGAGGAGTTCATGGTGGAGTCCGACGCCGGCGAGGACACCTGCGTGCTCTGCAAGAGCTGCGGCTACGCGGCCAATCAGGAGGTGGCGGTCTCGAACCTGGAGGAGACCCACGCGCCGGAATCCCCGGTCGAGTTCGAGAAGGTGTCGACACCGACCCAGCGCACCGTGGAAGAGGTCGCCGAGTTCCTGAAGAAGCCGAAAGCCCGTTTCATCAAGTCGCTGGTGTTCATGGGCGATGACGGCCCGGCGATGGTGCTGGTGCGGGGCGACGACGAGGTCAACGAGTCCAAGCTGTTGCCGATTCTGGGCGCGTCCCTGCGGCCCGCCGAACCCGAAGAGGTTCAGCAACTGCTGGGCGTGGAGGTCGGTTTCCTCGGCCCGGTGGGCGTGGAAGAGAAGATCCGCATTATCGCCGACCAACGGCTGGAAGGCATGCGGAACATGGTCAGCGGGGCCAACGAGCACCAGTACCACGTGATCGGCATCCATGTGGGCGAGACGTTCGAGCCGGCAGAGTGGGCCGATGTCCGGCTGGTGCGCGAGGGCGAACCCTGCCCGGAATGCGGCAAGCCTCTGGACGTGGTCCGCGCCATCGAGCTGGGCCATATCTTCAAGCTGGGCACGAAGTACAGCGAGGCGATGGGCGCGACGGTACTCGACCAGAACGGCAAGGAAGTCCCGATTGTGATGGGCAGTTACGGGATCGGCGTTGGGCGGCTGCTGTCGGCGGTGATCGAGACGGACGCGGACGACAACGGGATCGTGTGGCCGGTGTCGCTGGCGCCGTACGAGGTGGTTGTGATGCCGCTGAAGGTCAAAAGCGAAGCGAGCATGCAGGTGGCGGAGGCGCTGTATGACGAGATCCGTGGGCTGGGCTGGGATGTGGCGCTGGATGACCGTGACGCCCGCCCCGGCGTGAAGTTCAAGGACGCCGATCTGATGGGTTTCCCCTTCCAGGTGGTGATCGGGGAACGGTCCCTGGCGGAAGGCAAGATCGAGTTGAAACGGCGGCGTGACGGCGAGAAAGTGGAGATTCCGAAGGACGCCGCGGTGGCGGTATTGCAGAAGTGGCGTGAGGAAGACCTGGCCCGGACCAGTCCGGAGCCCAAGTAACATCGTGGACTAACGGGACGTATCGACTTCATGAAGACGATCGCGGAGAGCGTGAAGGAGTTTTCCCGGGCCAGGGAAGTCCAGGCCATGGGGTTGTACCCGTATTTCAGAGAGATCGAGAGCGAGCAGGGCGCGACGGTGACCATGAATGGGAAACCGGTGCTGATGATGGGTTCGAACAACTACCTCGGTCTCACCAACCACCCGGAAGTGAAGGAAGCGGCGCAGAAAGCCATTGACAACTACGGCACCGGCTGCGCGGGCTCGCGTTTCCTCAACGGCACCCTCTCGATTCACCGTGAATGCGAGGAGGTGCTGGCGGACTTCATGGGCGCCGACGCCGCTTTGGTGTTCTCCACCGGCCTGATGGCCAACACCGGCAGCATTCCGCACCTGGTCCCGCGCACCGGCTACATCATCACCGACCGGATGGACCACGCCAGCATTCTGGACGCTTCCCGGCTGGCGTTCGGCAAGACCATCAAGTACGCCCACAACGACATGCAGGATCTGGAGAACAAGCTGAGCCGGCTGGAAGCGGACCGCAACAAGCTGATCGTGATCGACGGCGTGTTTTCCATGGAGGGCGACATCGCCCCGTTGAAGGACATCCTGGACATCGCGGACAAATACGGCGCGGAGCTGGTGGTGGACGACGCTCACGCGATCGGGGTGCTCGGTCCCGGCGGTACGGGTACCGCCGCGCATTTCAAGGTGAGCGACCGTATCCTGGGTACGGTGGGCACGTTCAGCAAGTCCCTCGCCTCCATCGGCGGATTCTTCGCCGGCAGCGACGCGGTGATCCATTTCCTGAAGCACCACAGCCGGCACCTGATCTTTTCCGCCAGCCCTCCGCCCGCGTCCATGGCGTCGGTCATCAAGGCGGTGGAAATCATCCGGCGCGAACCGGAGCGTATTGAACGCCTCTGGCAGCTGACCCACTACCTGCGGGAGAACCTGACCAGCGTCGGGTTCAACATCGGCAAGTGCGAAACACCCATCATCCCGGTGTATGTCGGCGACGACATGAAGGTGTTCAAGGCCTGCATGAAGTTGCAGGAAGAAGGCGTGTTCGTCAACCCGGTGATCAGCCCCGCGGTGCCAAAAGAATCGACCCTGATCCGGCTGTCGCTGATGTCCACGCTGACCGAAGAGCAGCTTGACTTCGCGATGGAGAAGCTGCTGAAAGTGGGCCGCGAGCTGGACTTCGTCAACGAAGGGTAGCCCTCAACATTTTCGGCTGATTCATTCCGCTGGTCCTGTCAGGTCGTGAAGCGCGTCGGTTTGACAGCAAGGGGTGTCGGTCCTGTCAGGTCGTGAAGCGCGTCTGTGTGCGCTGGAGACCTGACAGCGAAGTGAAAAAGGTGAAAAAAGTAAAGAAAGTGAAAAAAGACGGTGCTCCGCTATTTCGTGTGGGTAGCGTTCCAGTCCCCGTGTGACGGGTCGTATCTTGTCGGGAACCATTTCTCGACCAAGAAACCCTCCCGATGCTGTCACCAATTGAAGACCTGTATAACCGCGCTTTAGGCTTGGAAGCTCCGTTAGAGTATTTCTCGAATGAAATGTCCCATGATGTCATTCCTGCGAAAGCAGGAATCCAGAATAAACAATTCCTTAAGAATCTCAGTGTGTCCGATTCTTTGCAAGAACCACTATACAGACTGTTGCACAATAGGAACCAATCTCATTCCAGCCTTCCAGACTGTATCAAAATGGCCAATGGATCTCATTCCCGCGAAGGCGGGAATCCAGTCATGTCTATATAC
>CAZYOC010000290.1:0-5354 GCA_964648415.1 uncultured bacterium
GCATCCCTTTGAAATAACCCGCTATGCCTTCAGGGATGCGCCTTGCTCTGAACGAGAATGCGCAGCTCAGAACGATTCATAGCTGGCGCAATGGACCACTAGCCCCAACAGCAGCACGACCAGCCTGGAAACCGGTTGATCAGTGGGGTATAGAATCGCGACGGGCCTAGCCGGGCGTACTGCATCCAGATTCGTCTCCCGGGTAGCGCCAATTCAGATCGAGTTTGAGTGTTGAATCACAGTTGGTTGGCCCGACAGTTTATTGTCGGGTTTCAAGACCAACGAGTCAAGCTGATCTGGAGTGGCAGTAGAGTCCCGGCGCTTTCATAAATTAGCTACCGGATTTGGGAATTGCAAGCCAACCTTTGTAAATGCTTGTAATCATTTTGTGTATCAGGTTGTAGTCAAAATCACTACAACCATTTCCAAGTGGTTGATATCCAAGAATAATATGGGATTTCAATACACGAAAAATCCCAAACAGGCGAATATTCCTAACCTAGGCAAGCAGTCTGCCAATAGAGAATAATGCTTAGAAGTGGCATGTGGCGCCGCGTAACCGGCCTTTATGATTCATGTTATGGAATTCCGCCTTCGCGAGTCCTTGATCATTCAATTGTCCAGCGTATACCACAATCGCCTCTGATCTGGCCATGTCTGAAACTGTGTGACTTCCCGGATCGCTCGTTTCGTGATGACATCAGGAAGGGAGAAATCAGGAACAGCCCCACATTTTCCCGGGCACTGCTGAGATGGTCATGTTAAACATTGTCCGAAAATGAGTCAATCCTATTATCCCGGTCCGTCCCTCGCTTGACGTAGCGAAAGCAATGGAGCTACCTTCGGCTCCATTGGTCCCGGGTGCGCAGCCCCTACCTCATACGGCTGAGAATGCGTATCTTCCGGCCAACCGGACAGACTCCTCACGGCACAAGGCAGGTCATGAGCAAGATCAAACCACGGACGTTCAAAGGCACTCGCGACTTCACTCCCGCGGAGATGATTCCACGGGAAAAGCTGATCGACATGGTCAAGCGTGTCTTCCGCACCTACGGCTTCAGCCCGTTGGAGACCCCGGCGCTGGAGATGCTGGAAGTGCTGGCGGGCAAGTACGGCGAAGAGGGCGACAAACTGCTGTACAAGCTCGACTACAAGAACGACCGGCCTCATGATCGCGTGGCGTTGCGGTATGACCTGACCGTACCGCTGGCGCGTGTCGTCGCTACGCACCCCGAATGGCCGTTACCCTTCAAACGCTACCAGATCCAGCCGGTCTGGCGGGGCGACAAGCCGCAGATCCGCCAGGGCCGCTTCCGTGAGTTCTACCAGTGCGACATCGACACCATCGGCGCGGAAGAAGGTTTCGCCGACGCTGAAATTATTGCGCTTACTGTGGCCATGCTCGACGAACTGGGCTTCCGCAGCGGCGACAAAGAAGCGGTCGTGCTGGTCAACCACCGCAAGATCCTCGAAGGTCTGACCACCTTCGCCGGGCTGAACCAGGACCGCATGCCCGACTTCTGCCGTGTGCTGGACAAGCTGGACAAGATCGGCAAGGAGAAGGTCTACGAGGAGCTGGGCGAAATGAGTGTTGGAAGCGATGCCCTGCACAACCTGGACGTCGTCTTCGAGATCGAAGGCGACAACCTGCAACGGCTGGATGCCCTGGCTGGACACCTGGGCGACTCCGTATCGGCGAGCACGGGTGTTGAGGGACTGCGCAGCATCCTGAAATTGCTGGAGACGATGCATGTTGACATGCAGCGCATCCGGTTCGAGCCCCGTCTGGCGCGCGGGCTGGATTATTACACCGGCGCGGTGTGGGAAGCGGTGCTGCCGAAGCAGCCTCATATCGGCAGCCTGAGCGGCGGCGGACGTTACGACGAGCTGATCGGCCTCTACAGCGGACGTGACTTGCCGGCGGTGGGCGCGACTATCGGCCTGGACCGTATGTTCGCCGCCATGGAGCAGCTCGGGATGGTGGAGGCGCAGGGTGATACGGTCACCCGTGTCCTGCTGGCGGTGTTCAGCGAGGACGAGCGGCCGGTGGCGATGAGGATGCTGGCGGAGCTGCGTGAGGCCGGCATCCCCAGCGACCTGTTCCCGCAGACGAAGAAGATGAAGAAGGCCTTTTCCTACGCCGACAAGCTGGGGATTCCCTGGGTGGCGGTGATCGGCCCCGACGAGGCCACGATGGAGCCGCCGCGCCTGGCGTTGAAGAACCTTGCCCGCGGCGAGCAGACGAGCATGACCGTGCAGGACGTCATCAATACAGTTCAACCGGGACGAGAGACACACGATGAGTAAGGTGCTGGTGTTGGGCGGGGCCGGGTTTATCGGCCATCATGTGGTGCGTGAGCTGCTGGAGCGGGAGTACGAGGTACGTGTGCTGGTGCGCCCCACCTCCGACACTACCCTCCTGAAGGATCTGGATGTCGACATGGTCAGCGGCGACTTCGAGGACAAGGGCAAGCTGGCCGACGCCCTCGACGGGTGCGACTACCTGATCCACTCCGCGGGCCATTACCCGGTCTACTCGTTGCAGCCGGCGGAAGATGTGCGTCACGGCCTCAACCAGATCGCCCGCATTCACCATGTCCTCACCCGGAAGAAGATCAAGCGTTTTCTGTTTGTATCGTCGCTGACGGCTGTGGGGAAGTATCCCGACGGCCGCCCGGAAGACGAGAACGCGCCTTACCCCGTGCAGCGCGACCGCAGCGCTTACTGCCGTGCGAAACGCGCCATGCAGCAGATGGTGCTGGCGCGGGCGGCGTCTTTTAACTCGGTGGTTGTCGCTCCAACCGCCGTGCTGGGCGAGGGCGACCTGAAGGCTTCCACCGGACGGCTGCTGATTGATGTGGCGAAGAAAAAGGTCCCGGCAGCGGTGTCGGGCAAGACCAACGCTGTGGATGTGCATGACGTGGCGCGGGGGATCGTGGACGCGCTGGAGAAGGGTAATACCGGGCGGGTGTATGTGCTGGGCGGCGAGAACATGACCACACCCGAACTGATACGCCGTATCGCCCGGCTGGCCGGGGTAAAAGAGCCCAAGACCAACCTCCATCCCTGGCTGCTGCTGCCCATCGCCTGGCTGTCCGAGGTGCTGGGCCGCACTGTCCGCCAGAAAAAACCGATCATGCCGCAGGTGGGCCTGCACTTCTCGCTGTTCGGAGAGCATCTGTCCAGCGCAGTAGCCGAGAAAGAGTTGGGGTACACCGCGGGACCTGTGGATCCGGCGATTGAACGCGGGCTGGAGTGGTATCGGGAACGGGGATACATCTAAATGTTCTCCCGGACCGAGGGCGGTCCGGGCTACCTGCTGCACTAACTCTTCTTCGCCTGGTAATCGGGCGGCGGCTCATCCTCTTCCTGCTTCTCGATTCCGGCGCGGTCGATGATGGTCAGCGCCGTCTTGATCAGAATCAGGATGTCCAGTGAAAAGGACATGTGCTTCGCATACCACACGTCGTATTCGAACTTCTTCTTCCAGGAGATCGCGTTGCGACCATTGACCTGCGCCCAGCCGGTGATGCCGGGCAGGGTCTCGAAGCGTTGCAGCTCACAGATGTCGCAGTTGGCAGTATATTTCGCCAGTTGAGGCCGCGGCCCCACCAGGCTCATCGTCCCTTCCCACACGTTGAACAGCTGCGGCAGCTCGTCCAGGCTCCAGCGACGGATCCAGCGGCCCACTTTGGTCAGACGGTACTCGTCGGGCAGCAGCACCCCGTCGGCGTCACGTTTGTCCGTCATAGAGCGGAACTTGTACATCTGGAAGGGCTCCATGCCGATGCCCAGCCGCTCCTGGCGGTAAATGACATGCCGCACTCCGCTGAGCCGGATCAACGCGACAATGCTCAGCAATACCGGCGAGAGCGCCATGATCAGCGCGCCGGAGACGGTCCTGTCGAGAAAGCGTTTCCAGGTTGGAACGGTGAACGGTTTGTGCATGGGACGTCATGCTTTCGTTGATCCAGCCGGAAAGTAGGTCGCGCGCGGATGGATTGCAAACCCGCCTTGTCCTTCTCCCCTGCGGGTGTTACCTTCACGCGGTGGTGTTTCTTCAGCGGTTTCAACGGACGGATTCCATGAACTTCTACGGCAAAAAGATCGTTTACGTGGTCAACAACGACTGGTACTTCCTGTCGCATCGGCTGGAGCTGGCGCGTGCGGCGAAGGACTACGGCGCCAGGGTCATTGTGGCGGCGAAAGACAACGGCCACCGGGAAGCGATCACCGCCGAGGGATTCCGCTTTTACCCGCTGCTCCAGATGGAGAGCGACAATACCGACCCGGTCAAGGAGATCCGCGCCGTGGCCGAAATCGCCGCCATCTACATGAAAGAAAAGCCGGACCTGGCGCATCATATCGCATTGAAGTCAGTGCTCGACGGCTGCATTGCGGCGCATTTCGCCAAGCTGCCCCGCCTGGTCAACACCGCCAGCGGGCTGGGCTACATCTTCACCGAGAACACGCTGCGCACGAAGGTCTTGCGCACTCTCGTCCTGTCGCTGATCAAGGTGTTCCATCCCCGCGAAAAAGCCCTCACGGTATTCATGAATCCCCACGACGGCAACATCTTCATGAAGTCCGAGGTGCTGCACCGCAAGCAGGTGCGCCTGATTCGAGGGTCCGGTGTGGATACCGAACTTTTCTCGCCAACGCCTGAACCGGAAGGCTGGCCGGTGGTCAGCCTGGTCAGCCGGATGCTGTGGGACAAGGGCGTCAGCGAATTCGTGGAAGCCGCGCGGCTGCTGCGCGAACGAGGTGTGCAGGCGCGGTTCCAGCTTGTCGGCAACCCGGACCCGGGCAACCCCAGCTCGGTACCGAAGCGTACGCTGGAGCAGTGGGACGCTCACGGATTCGTGGAATGGATCGGCTACCGTGCGGATGTGCCCAAGGTGTACAGGAAAAGCCACATCGCCTGTTTGCCTTCCTACCGGGAAGGTTTGCCGAAGACGTTGCTGGAAGCGGCCGCGGCCCAACGCCCCATCGTGACGACCAACATCCCCGGCTGCCGGCAGGTGGTGCGCCATGAAGTCAATGGGTTGCTGGTCCCGCCGAAGGACGCGGTCGCCCTGGCTGACGCCCTGCAGCAATTGATCGCCAGCAAGCCCATGCGAGAGAAGATGGGCCGAGCGGGACGCTGTATGGTGGAGCGGAGTTTCACGCTCGACAAGGTAAACAGCGAGTATCTGAAGCTTTACGAGAGGCTGCTGTCGGAAGAGTAGGCGATTGGTGGTTACACGTCGTCGCTCATCCATTTGGTCTCGATAGAGCCGGAAACGGAGGAGATCCCCGCCTTCTACTCGGTTTATGCGTTTATGTGGTATGAGTAGCGAGTAGTATCAGGGCTT
>CAZYOC010000291.1:0-5327 GCA_964648415.1 uncultured bacterium
ACCACGGCCGCCTGGAGCCCGGCTACCACACCTTCACCTGGCGCCCGGACGCCGCGTCAGGAGTGTATGTGGTTCGAAGTGAAACTCCATCCGGCTGGTGCGAGACGCGAAAGGTGGTGCTGGTGCGGTAGCGCTGACTCCAACGGCCTCAGACTTGAGCCCCCTGAAATCGCCCGCGCCTTGTCCCGCCGGGCTTCTTGTGCTACGTTGCGCTGAACAGTCCAATCCCGGTGAGATGGAGTCCATGATGAAGCGCATCCTCCTGTTCGTGCTGGTTATCGCCCTTTGGGGCCCGGTCCGCGCCGCCGACACTGCTTTGCCCATCACCTACTACCGCACGGTCGATTCGCTCCGCACCAATCTGGTCGCCGATTCGCTCACCCGCTACGCCGACTACGACCAGAAGATGAAGCACTGGGAGCGGGCGGACACTTTGGCGCGGGACGGTATCGCCACGCTGGACACCCTTCAGGACCTCCTTGACTGGACTTACACCGGCAGCGATTTGGCGGTCGGGGCGGCGGTGATGAACCTGCGCGTCGGGGTGCTGACCCGCCCCACCGGCAAACCGAACTACAACCGCGTCGAATTCTACACCATCGCCACCAACGAGCTGCTGAAGGTCTACGACCCCGCGCCGTGGGTGATTGACGAGGGCCTGGGCTTCGTCCAGACCGACAACCACACCATCGTCTTCGAGAATTGGCCCCGGTTCAAGGGCTGCCGAATCACGTCGTTCCCCCACGAGACCCTCGGCGGCGGCTTCCAGGTAAAGCGTGAGGGCCGTAGCATCATCCGTGCGCTGCCCGACAAGGCCGAACGGGTCTGGCTGCTGGAGTACGACGAAGAGCGTCAGGTCCATCTTTCGCTGCTGGATACTCGCCGTGGGACCATTCGGAGTGTAAAGCAATTTGGAGCCTATTCTCCCCTCGCCTTCCAGCCGCCCTCGAAAGCCTACGACGGCGGCTGGGTATTAATCGACATGGACGTCCTCTATTCCCTGGATCCCCTTTCCGCGCGGTGCGACAAGCTCATGGAGCTGCCCTTTCTCGCCATCCGGGAGGATCTGTTCGACGGCTGGACCTTCTCGGCCATGCGGGACGATGAACTGCACCTGCTGAAGTTCAAACCCAAGCCGCCGGCATACAAGAAAATCCGGCTGCTCGACCCGATTCCACCGGAACGCAACGGCCTGTCGGCCAAGGTGAACGACTACGGCGCGTACCTCGCCTATATCAACGACGACAGCCTGTCTATCTACAACATCCTGGGCGACGAGGCGGAGTTGCAGACCCGTCAACCGGCGCTGCGGCGCCACGGCTTCATGCTGCTGGACGGACTGGAGTGGTACGGCCACCTGCTGCTGCATTACGGCCGCAACGGGCTGCGAGTGTACAACGGCGGGCGGCATATCTTCGAGGACAGTACCCACACCGATCAGGTGGGTCTGATCGAGCCGCTCGACGGCTACCTCTGGGCGCACCGTGCGCCGGACCTGCTCTACTGCCTGAACCTGAACACGCAGGATACGCTTTGGCGAACCGAGATGCGCCTCTCCCCCGCCCGGCACATGCGCGCGCTCGGCGAAGGCTGGCTGCTGCTGAACAACAATTACCTCGATTATCGGGTGGTGGACTACGCCAACGGCAACGAGCTGCTGCGGCAACCCACGCCCGGGCCGATGAACGTGGACTATCAACTGGTTGAGGAGACCGTGCTGCTGCATGGCCGCGGAGGAGCGTTCCTCCGCTACATCCCGATCCGGCGCGACCTGCGGGCGGCGCTTACCTTCATCCGCTCGCGCGGGCTGAATGTCATGGGCGACACCACAAAAGCGCTCGACCTCACCACCCAGTCCTTCCTGCTGGGCGAGCCGCTGACCGACTGGGCGAAAGAAGGCCTGCTGAAACGCTACAAGGGACGCCGCCTGACACGCGAGGCCCTGCAGTTCATCGGCCGCGCGGCGGTGCTGACCAACGACCCGGCCTGGCGGGAGATCCTGAAACGCGGCGGCGCAGAGTTCTTCTCGCCCCCCGTGCTGGAAGGGTTCAACCACCTGATCCCCACGGATAAAGGCGTCCTCGCGCTGCCCTCGCTGACCCCGAAGGACTACCTCACCGGCGCGTACGGCTGGCGCGCGGCGTTCGTTATGAAGCCCGCCTACGATACCTTCGGCGAACTGGCGCAGCGTTTTCTCACAGTCTACGCCATCCAGGTCCCGCAGGGCTACATCCTCTACTCGTTCGAGAAACGCAGCGAATCAAAGCCGATCTACGACGGCGTCGCATGGCTGCTCGACCACAAGGGCGGCATCTCCCGCATCGGCAAGCTGGACATCGCCGAGATTTCCGGCCTCTATCCGCCCAGCAGCGATCTCGTCACCGGCGGCATGAACCAGTTGCCCTACACGCCCGACGGCGACCGTCTCCTGGTCAACTACTGGCGCTTCGGCTTCAGCGAGGATGTTCACCCGATGTTCACCGCCGGGCTGGACCTCACCGGCGGCGGGAAGAACTGGACCGACACCACCTCGATCAACCCGCTCAAGGCCGGCGACACCTGGCTGGCGCACGAAGTCACCGGCGAGGAGATCGTGTACGTCGATCCGCATGGCCAGGCGGGGGAAATGGGCCTGCAAAAAGGCGACGTCATCCGTTCGGTCAACGGGACGCCCATTCTCGCCTGCCGTCAGTACCCCGATCTCGTGGCGATCCTCCCGCGCGGCGGGGCGTTCACCGTGGAGGTGGAACGGCCGGAGACCGGCGAGCGAGTGGCCGTCACCTTCGCGAAAACCTTCACCGGGTTCGAGTCCTTCCCCCGGCAACGGCTGGTGACCATCGACCCCGAGACGGGCGCACACGGCGAGGGCGTTACGCTGCCGCCGGGCTACATCCTGCAGGCGGTTAACGGCAGCGGTGACGTGGTCTACAAGCAATCCGACACGCTGCTGTTCGTCACGCCCGAAACCTGGGACATGCACAAGAGCGTGCTGCCGGGCGTCTCGGAGACCGACCTGGTGCAGAATCCCGGCGTACGCGACATCGCGGTGTTCGGCGCTCCCCTCGACGGCCGCTTCCTGGGGATCAACCTCGCCACGGCCGCCGTGGATTCGCAGCGTATCGTCTGGGAAAAACAGTTCGGCCCCCTGCGCAACCAGCCGCCCCTGGACTCGAACCCCGAACGGTTCCCGCTCCTGCTCAACGACGGCACGCTGCTGGTGCTGAGGCCCACGGACGGCGCGGAGCTGGGCCGTGAACAACTGCCCTTCGCCTCCTGGATCGACCGGACCGCGCTGCTGAGCGACACGTTCTACGGGGCCGTGGAAGGCAGACTCCTCGGCTGGCAGGTGGAGCTGACGAAACAGGCCGACTCGCGCTGGACCTGGTTCGCACTGGGCGCGCTCTGCGGAGCGGTGGTGCTGCTGCTCCTGACGGTGGTTGTACGGCGGAAGGGCTGAGAGTGTTCTGGGAAACATAAAGAAAATGGGACTGCTACACTTTTCCGCCTGGCATCCAGCTATTGCAGGTACTTTTCTTAATCGCATTGAATCGGACGTGCTCTGGGGAGCGGTGGTGCTGCTGCTCCTGACAGTGGTTGTACGCCGGAAGGGGTAGCGAGTAGTCCGGGGAAGTGTTAAACAGCATATAAAGAAAATGGGACTGCTACACTTTTCCGCCAGACATCCAACTATTACAGGTAGTTTGCTTAATCGCATTGAATCGGGCGAGAAGACTGTGATAGCTACTGCGGAAAAGGTAGCTGTCCCAATTTTCTGAGGTTTAGCGATGTGATAGAGGTGTTTAGTTCGTTGACGGCCAGGGAAAAAGTGGTACAGTTACCTTTTCGGACAATGAAGCGATACTATTCGACGGCAGCTCATGCTGAAAAGGTAACAGTCCCCTTTTTCCGCCTCCTCGGCTGGCCGGTGAAGCTGACCCAACAGGCGGACTCGCGCTGGACCTGGTTCGCACTGGGCGCGCTCTGCGGAGCGGTGGTGCTGCTGCTCCTGACGGTGGTTGTACGGCGGAAGGGCTGAGAGTGTTCTGGGAAACATAAAGAAAATGGGACTGCTACACTTTTCCGCCTGGCATCCAGCTATTGCGGGTACTTTTCTTAATCACATTGAATCGGGCGAGAATACTGTGATACCTACCGCAGAAAAGGTAGCTGTCCCAATTTTCTGAGGTTTGGCGATGTAATCCAGGTCTATTATCATCACCCGGACTACAAAGCTAGATTGTGTGTGTTTTGAGAAACATAGAAAAGCGAAAGGCATCCCTGTGAAAAAACCGACAACCTTGACCGAGGCGGACCTTGACGAACTGGATGAGTTTCTGCTCTCCGACCAGACCCCGGAGGGATGTATGGATCTCTCCATGCTCAACGGATTCCTCACCAGTCTCGTGATTGGCCCGAAGACGATACCGTCCAACCAGTGGCTGCCCGTAATCTGGGGCGAGACCGAGGACGATGAAATGGTTTGGGAATCCGTCGAAGAAGCCAGTCGTATTCTCAGCCTCGTGATGGCGTTACTAAACTCGATTGGGGAGGTTTTCCAACAGAACCCGCAAGCGTATGGCCCCATTATCCTGATGACCAAAGATGACGAGCCAATTATCAATGATTGGTGCATCGGCTTTCTTCGTGGGATGGCGCTCAATCCGGATCCGTGGGAAGACATGGTGAGTACGCCAGGCCAGGAAATGAACCTTGTCCCGATTATGTTGCATGGCTCGACCGCAGGGTTGGATCTTCTGGAATCAGAAGAACTCAAGGAAATGTCACAAAAAGATTGGCTTAGCCTCATGTACGAAGCTGTCTTGCGTATTCATGCGTTCTGGTTGCCGCACCGCAAGGACCAGATCGAACAAATGCCCCCAACTTCCAACGAAAAGGTGGGCCGCAACGACCCTTGTCCATGCGGGTCGGGCAAGAAATTCAAACACTGCTGCATGAAGTGATAGTCCCGGCGACAGAGCAGTACACCATCGCACGCCTGCCTCGATGTGGCGACTCTCACAACGACCTCCATTCTTTACGGTCAGTACGTTGTCTGGTGCATTGCTTTTTCTGAGGAAAGAAGGGGAAAGAGTCGGAATTCTCAAGCCAGGAAACAATTTAACTACCGTCTGTCCCTATTTTCGTCATCAACCACTTACGTCGACAAGTGCGAAAGTTGGATTAAGAGCCTATCTCTAAATAGCTTTTTTCCAGCAGATGAGCGCGAATGCGAAGTGCAGCAGCGCCAAGTGTGATTCAAGTGTCTTTTCAAACGGTCGCGTCCCAGGAGTTGGTGGAAAAAGAGTATGGGTGTGAACTACCTTTCG
>CAZYOC010000292.1:0-5262 GCA_964648415.1 uncultured bacterium
GAAAGGTAGTTCACACCCATACTCTTTTTCCACCAACTCCTGGGACGCGACCGTATCCGGCTCGGTTACGGCCCTGTCGCCCTGCCCGGACGTTGCCGCCGCAGGGCGAGTGTCAGGATGCGGCATGTTTGCCACAGGTGTAGCGTATCGCCACAGTGCTATAGGACGCTATTATGTGCTATATCAACAGGTTGATTCTTGGTCGGGGTATCGTGTACCTGATTTGACACCCATCGTGCAAAAACCAGACCTTTCGGAAAATCGGCTATTGTCGTTGTCGGATTGCTGAAACAGAGCCACCCGGAGGCAAGCAAGTAAGCCCTTCGTTTACAGGTAATTCACGTATCGAAAGAGCTACAAGTTAGTTGGGTCTGGCAAAACACTGGCTTGCCACGTACTCTTTGTGCAGCTATTTTGCGAGACGATACGATAGCGCAAGAGGTTTCACGGTGTCTTCAGCCTTCACCATTCAATGCTGCGACAGCGTCCTCGAAGTGGTCTGCGAGGACGGCTTGAGCAATGCGGAGTTCGACCGGGCGGTCAAGGAGTTTGCCATCGCGCCTGTTGAACGGCCGACATTGCGTGTGACCCATTCGCTCCATACCCTCGATGAGGTTGTACACACGTTGGATCTGGGGGAAGAGACAGTCACAACGACGGTTCCGGGTTGGCGTTTTGACTCCAATCCCTCGCAAGGATGGGTGATCTTTCAGAAGCTTTATTTTCCTGATCTGGAGCCCTCGCGCTTCTTTAAACCCGTAATGGAATTTGTGCGTGATCTGTCCGAGGTACGGGTGCGACACTATGAGGCGCCTGCCCAGCCCATGACGGTTTTCGGCGCCAAAGAACGAGACCTGCTGTTTCTGTCTCGCTTCGGTCCAACACGTTCGCATCTGTGTTTTCATTCCAGCGCCGCGAAAATCGGGGAGAAGGGGCTGTTGTTTCTCGGACAGGGAGGCGCCGGGAAAAGCACCCTCGCCCACATGGTCAGCCGAGTTGGGGGCGAAATCCTGAGCGACGAGGCCAACCTGGTCAACCTCGCCAGAGAAGAGGTCACTTTGCACGGCGCCTGGCTGCACAGTAATTTCGAGACCACCTCCAATCGGTCAATCCCGCTCCATGGCGTGTTTATCATCAATCAAGCAAAGGTAAACCGCCTGGCCAGAGTAACCGATCATCGCGAGGCTTATTATCATCTGATCCGCTTTCTCAACTTCGAGTTGACGGATGCAGCATGGTGGAAAACGACAACCGACTTGCTGGAAAAGATGGCGCGACGCATTCCCATGTATCACTTGTACTTTGATCTCAGCGGTGCGATCACCGACCAACTCGCGGAGTTGCCGGATGAGTGAGACGAAGAACAAATACCTGCGTGAGGAACCGATCGAGTCCTTTCGCCAACGTTTGTATCGCAAGATAAACCTAACGAGTTTGACCCTGGAGTTGACTCGTCGGTGCACGTTGGATTGTCGGCATTGCATGGTCAATCGCCCGGCGGGGGACAAGACAGAAAGAGCTCAAGAATTCACAACGCAGGAATGGCTGCAGGCGATTTCTGAAGCAGCCGAGCTTGGTTGTCCCGCCATTACGATCACCGGAGGCGAACCCCTGCTGCATCCCGGTTTCAACGAGATCTATCTTCATGCTGTTCGACAAGGAATCGCGGTAACGGTGAACTCCAATGCCAGCGTGATTGATCAGGATCATATCAAGCTTTTCCAGGAATATCCTCCGGCCGATGGTTTGCTGGTGACGATTTATGGTCTTTCTGAAGAGGACTATCTCCGGCATACGGGGCACCGCGGGATGTTTGACACCGTCAGGCAGAACCTGTTACGGGTAAAGCGAGCCGGAGTCAATGTGAGATTGCGCACGTACTTGTCACGGTATAAACCCGAAACTGAGGAAAAGTATCTTCGATTTGCCCGGGAGCATGTATCATCGCCGCGAGAACGGATTGAGACGCCCGCGTATCTTCAACTCCGGCAGTATCGTGATGACGAAGCGAAGAACCGCCGGATCCGGGAAGAGCGCTTGGAGCCGGAGGACTGGCTGGACGCTGCAACACTGTATCGTGAAGAGTATTACCGTCAGGATCTGGGCGCTGCTTGCCGGCGCATGGCCGGCCGGCATGGCGACACTCTTTTTCATTGCGGGGGGGTCATGCGTGGGGGAGCGGTTTCCGCCCATGGCATGTTCAAGCCCTGCCTTTCACTGGATGATCAGGCTTTGGTCAGGGATCTTCGCAAGGTCACACTCGGGGAGGCCATAGTGGAACTAAGGGCTGGTCTTCCTCGCCTGAAGGGGGAACATCCCCGGTTCAAGGAACGGTGCGCCGTTTGTTTCCTTCGGTCTTTTTGTCATGCGTGCCCGGCGAACAACCTGGCGGAAACCGGCAGCCTCGATGAGCCTGCGGACTACTTTTGTCGCCTTACCCATGCCTCTGCCGAGTTTATTGGAGTGTTGAAGCCTGGCGAAAAAGCCTGGGAGGTGGCGCAATGGCGCGAGCGCATCGCCGGCTTGCCCGAGGAACCGCCCACAACTTCCTCATCAACAGGAACAGCGACTGAGGAACAAGGAGATCAGCATGAGTCGTGACGACATGTTGAAAAAAAACTATCAACCGAACGGAGAAATCGTCGCACGCGAAATTGAAGACGAGTTTCTTCTGGTGCCGGTAAAAGCCGGCGAGGGGACGATCGAAGAGGCCCTGTACGCGCTGAATCATTCCGGCCGGGCCATCTGGGAGAAACTGGACGGCTCACGCAGCATTCAGACCATCATTGATGAATTGGCGGACGAGTACGATGCGGATGTGCCTGTCATTCAGGAAGATGTCATGGGATTGGTCGAAGCGCTGCTGGAAACCAACTTGTTGGTTGAAAAGGCTTGAGTGTTGGACAAACGGTATTCGCGAACGACGAGCCGGTCTTTCAACCATGCATCGGCCATCCGGCTGATGGAGGCTGTGCTGGCGTCCGGGGCTCGCTTCACGCTGACCGCAAAGGGCGAGAGCATGTTGCCCACAATTCGAAGCGGCGACAGGTTGACAGTGGCGTCAAAACCTCTTGATCGCATTCGTGTGGGCGATGTGCTGGCCGTAGGGTCGCGGGATGGACACCTGCTGGCGGTTCATCGGCTGATCGCCCGGCATCCGCGTGGATACGTGTTGGCCGGTGATTTCAGCTACAACCTGGATGGGGTTGTCTACCTGGACCAGGTGATTGGTGAACTGGTGCGTTGTGAACGTGGGGGACGTGAGGTTAAGCTGGGAATCACATGCGGAAAACGCAGCATGGCGCTGGGAGCTCGTTGGGCGACACGGCATCGGCTTTTTCGCTATGCCTGGCGTGGCATGCTGAGACTGTGGCTCTGGCGGGATCATGAGTAAGCAGTTCCTCAAGCGAGTGAGCAAGGACGATGCGGGGTTTGATCCGTTTGATAAAGCGTTCAAGCGGCAGCTCATCAAACAGCTCCGGATCGAAATAACTCCTCGTTGCAATTTGAATTGTCGTCACTGCTACATCAATCGCCCGGCCGGGGATCGCGCAGCGAAATCGGAAGAGTGGTCGCTTGATGAATGGACGGGTGTCGTACGCCAGGCGGCGGAGTTGGGAGCGCTGGATCTGACGATTACGGGCGGCGAGCCGGTGCTCCACCCCGATTTCCGTGAGATTTACCTGATGGCGAAGCGTCTCGGTTTTGTAATCACACTCTACTCGAATGCCACCATGATCAGCGAAGAGAATCTTAGTCTGCTGAAAGAGTATCCGCCGCGCCTGATCGAGGTGACTGTCTATGGAGTTTCCGAAACAGTCTACGAACGAATCTCCCGGGTGAAGGGCAGTTATCGCCGGTTTCGTGAGGGGCTGGACCGGTTGATTGAGGCGGGGCTTCCCGTGGTTCTCAAAGCGATGTTGCTGCGGTCCAACCGGCATGAGTTTGGAGCTATACTGGACTTCTGCCGTGAACACAATGCGGAGGAAGCCCGGTTTGACGCCTACCTTGCGACTCGGGCGGATTTTAATCAGGCGAGAAGCGGTATGATTCAGGACGAACGAATTTTACCCGATGAAATGATTGAGCTTGCGGAATCGAATCCGACAGTTCGTAGTATTCTTGAGCAGACCTACGCGCCGGGTTCGCAGGAAACCATTCATATCGCACCGGACCGCCTTTTCAGTTGTGGCATTGATGCCGGCGGCATCACGGTAACTCATGACGGCGTCATGCAGGGGTGTGTCTTTCTGAACCATCCGAACTACCGGTTTGACCTGAGAGAGGTGAGTTTGCAGACGGCTGTGGGCAAGCTGCATGAACGTGTTCGCAGCAGCCGGGTGACAGTTGTGGGGGACCAATACAAATGCCCCACCTGCCGGCTTCGAGCGGTCTGCTACACCTGTCCGGCGAAGCAGTATCTGGAGCATCAGGATCTGGAATGTCACATTGATTCCTTGTGTAGTCTGACGCACCGATTGGCGATCTATTTCAATCGGAATTCTTGATTGTATCAGCGCCGTGTTGTAACTTAATCAACAGATCGAGGCGAGCTGCTTTCATATCGGCTTCGCGGGAGACAAACGAATCTCGAGAGGCAGCCAGAATCTAAACCGGGCTTGATGAAGAGGGCAGCATTCTCACAGCAGTTGTACAACGACTTCAGTCGAAGGAGATAGATCATGAAGAAAAAGTGGGAAACACCGGTGGTGACCGTTTTGGTGAAGGGTAAAATTCAGGGCGGTTTTTTGAGTTGCTTCACGACTCAAAGTACCGCTATGATTGATGATCCCTATTGCTCTGCTAAATACGGAGAAGAGGGAGGAGGAGTCTGTCCATGATGTGGTTGCACCCCGAAGGATGACTTTGTTTCCTGGAACAGCACTCTCTTTCGCTGTCCTGCTATCATGGCGTCTGGATCGCAGGGGATTACTCAAGTGCCTTTTGCTTACCCTTTGCCAAGGTCTTCTACCCTTGGCAAGTCTCTTTCTTGTTCGTAAGCTCATTGATTCGCTTGCGATTCTTGTCTCTGAAGCGGATGCGGTAGCTTCGACCGGCTTCGTACTTTCCATTGTATCGGGGCTTGCGGGGGTGCAGCTCCTGCAGGTGCTTGTTACACGGTTGAACAGGTATTACACGGAGGCCTATGCAGAATCTGTGTCCGATCAGGTGCAACAGGAGATTCACCGAAAGACGCTTGAGCTTGATCTCAGCTTTCTGGATTCACCCGCGTTTCAGAATCATCTGCATCTAGTACAGCGC
>CAZYOC010000293.1:0-5254 GCA_964648415.1 uncultured bacterium
CGTTCCATCTTCTTGAAATAACCCGTTATGTCTGCAAAGATGCGCCTTGTCCTGAAACAAATGACGCAGCTCAGAAAGCATCATAGCTGGCGCAACGGAACACTAGGAGTGTACCTGGACCGGTCACTGCCGGGGCGGGATGAATGAGAACGCTTGCTACACCGGTGACGTAACAGCGGGAGCGAGATGAGCGAGAAGGACGTGGACAGTCGGCCTTTGCATCAGGCTCTTGAAAACAGCGGCTATTTTCACCGGCTGCTGTTCCATCAGTCGCGGGACGCCATGCTGATTCTGGATGAGGAGGGGATCATCCGGGATTGCAACGAGACAGCCGTGGACGCCCTGGGGCGTTTTCGGAAAAACCTGCTGGGCGTGTCGCCGGTGGATCTTTCCCCGCGCACCCAGCCGGATGGAGAAACTTCCGACGTCAAATTGGCAACGATGACCGAAGCGACGGCTTCTCTGGAAACCGTGGTCAGCGAGTGGGAGCACCTGCATCCGGATGGACGCACAGTCTCGTTCGAGGTCTTCCTCAACCAGATCGAATTGGATAATCAACGCTATTTCCTCGCCATTCTGCGCGACATCTCCGAGTCCAAGCGCATCACCAAGATCAACCAGGTGTTGATCAACATCGCCATCGCCACCACCACCGCGGACGATCTCGAAGAACTGCTGGCGGTGATTCATGCCGAACTCAGTCATCTGCTGGATACTCGCAACTTTTATGTAGCGTTATATCATGCGGAGGAAGACGCGTATACCTTTCCGTACCTGGTGGATGAGCACGATACCACGGGCGAGGGGGGCGAGTTGCTCTCCCTGAAGGACAGCTTAACAGATTATGTGAGGCGGACGGGACAGTCGATCTGCGCTACGCCGGATGTGTTCAAGGAGCTGATCGCCAGCGGGGAAGTTGTTATGGTCGGGGAAAACTCGGAGGTCTGGCTGGGTGTTCCCCTGCACACGCCGCATGGCGATATCGGAGTTGTGGCGTTGCAGAGTTACACCAATCCCATGCTGTATACCGATGAGGATGTGGAAATCCTCGAATTTGTCTCGGATCACATCGCGCTGGCTATTGAAAGGAAGCAGACGGATGACGCCCTGCGGGCGTCGGAAAACCGTTATCGCACCCTGTTTTATGATTCCCCCGCCGCAGTATGTCTGTTCGATACCAGCATGCGGTTGATTCAGTTCAACCAGCGCTTTGTGGAAATTCTTCGCAGCAAGCGAGAGAAGTTGTTAAACCTTGATTTGAGGAAGCTTTCGAACGGCGATATAGTTCGTTGTTTTGAGCGGGCTCTGGAAGGCAAGACGTGTGAGTACGAAGGGCCATACGTGTCCGATCAAACTGGAGTTGATATCCACATTTCGGTAAATTTTGCTCCTTTGAACGATGCGGAGGGCAACATCGCCGGAGGAATCGCGGTCGGGTTGGACATGACCGACCGGGTCAAGGCGGAAAAAGAGCTTGAAGTCCAGACGGCGTATCAGAAAGAGCTGTTCGACGGCGCCCCCGAGGCAATCGCGCTGTTGACCAACGAAGACCATGTGATCCGTATCAACCGCTATTTTACAACGCTTTTCGGCTATACCCAGGAGGAGGCGGAGGGACGCAAGATCAACGATTTGATCGTGCCCGAAGATCTTACCGTCGAAGGCGAAGAGCTGACCTGCAAGGTCGCGGTCGGCGATCCGATCAATGTCGAGACGTGGCGCCAGACGAAGGACGGCCGGCGGGTGGAAGTATCCATTCTGGGCAACCCGATCCTGCTGGGCGGCGAGCAACTTGCGGTATACGGCATTTACCGGGACATCACCGAACGCAAGCAGGCGGAAAAAGCGCTCAAGGAGCAGGAGGAGCAGCTTCGCAGCGTTGTGGATTCGGTGTACGCCGCCCTGTGGAGCGCAAGGATTGATCACAATACCGGGGAGTATTCCTACACCTTCTTTTCCGAGAATATCGACCGCATTACCGGCTACCGCCCCGACGAGTTCATTCAGGAAGGCGACAATGTCTGGCGCAATCTGCTGCATCCGAATGACATATCTGTGGCGGAGAGTTTCGATAAGAAGCTGCTGGCGGGCGAAAGCGCTACCTGTGTGTACCGCATCTTCCAGAAAAACGGGGAGATTCGCTGGTTGTATGATGTGGTGAACGCGGTTGCGCACGAGGAAGCCGGCAACGGGTATACGAAGGTCAACGGCGTCACGTTTGACATCACCGAGCGGAAGGAGGCTGAAGAGCTGCTGGCGGAGGAGAAAGAGCGGCTGGCGGTGACATTGAGCTCCATCGGAGATGCGGTCATCTCGACTGATATCGAGGGCCGTGTCGTATTGATGAACAAACATGCGACAGAATTGACCGGGTGGTCGCGTGAAGAAGCTGTCGGGATGTTGATCAGCGACATGTTCCATCTCGTGGATGAGAAGTCCGGGCGGCGGGCTCCCAACCCGGTGGCGGAAGTGCTGGTGGGCGGGGGAGCGTCGGCCACGGAATTTGAAGGCATGTTGATCGGCAAGGACGGCAAGAAACGGATTATCGCCGACAGCGCCGCACCCATCCGTGACAGCCGGAGCGAGATCATCGGCGTGGTGCTGGTCTTCCGGGACATCACCGAACAGCGTCAGCTTGAGCAGGAGGTGATGAAAGCGCAGAAGCTGGAGTCGCTGGGGCTGCTGGCCGGCGGCATCGCCCATGACTTCAACAACATTCTGGCGGCGGTGCTGGGCAACATCAGCATCGCCCAGGTGCTGGCGAAGAACGAGAAGTTGCTGCAACGTCTCGAGGTGGCGGAGAGCGCGGCGTTGCGAGCCAAGGATCTGACCCAGCAGCTTCTGACCTTCTCCAAGGGCGGCGCGCCGATCAAAAAGACCATCGCCATCGAAGATGTGATCCGCGAGACCACCGAATTCGCGTTGCGTGGGTCGCGAGTGCGCAGTGTGCTGAATATCGCCGAAGATTTGAGGCCGGTGGAGGTGGATCCCGGCCAGATCAGCCAGGTGGTCAACAACATGGTGATCAACGCCATGCAGGCCATGCCCGAAGGCGGACTGATCCGGATCTCCGCAGACAGCATCACCCTGGGCGAGGATTCGGTTCTGCCGCTCGACCCGGGCGGATATGTGCGGGTGGACATCGCGGATCAGGGGGTGGGGATCCCGCCCGCGAGTCTCGATAAGATCTTTGATCCATACTACACCACCAAGCGTAGCGGCAGCGGTCTAGGGCTGGCGTCCTGCTTCTCGATTATTTCAAAGCACAGTGGGCACATTACGGTCGAATCTGTACTGAACGAAGGCACGACGTTCTCCATCTACCTGCCGTCGTCGGGCAAGCAGGTCGATGACCGTGAGAAGCACGAGCTGAAGACCCACAAAGGGCAAGGTCATGTGCTGATCATGGATGATGAAGTTGCCGTGCGGGAGGTGGCGCGTGAGATGCTGGAACACATGGGGTATACGGTCGGCGAAGCAGAGGACGGTAAACAGGCGCTGGACAAGTACATGGCTGCGAAGGAGTCGGGAGCGCCGTTTGACGTGGTGATTATGGATCTGACCATCCCCGGCGGTATGGGGGGGCAGGAGACCCTGGAAAAACTGCTCCAGTATGACCCCGAAGTGACCGCGATTGTCTCAAGCGGGTATTCCACCGATCCCGTGATGGCGAATTACCGGAAGTTCGGCTTCAAGGGGGTTGTCGCCAAGCCCTATCGGGTCACGGATCTCAGCGAAGCGATGGAGTCCTTGCGGCAAGCGGATAAGGAGTAGGAAAAGATCCATCAGGAAAATGTTTGGCAACACTGGGCGGGAGATGCTACATTGTAGTCCCCGCGGCAGGTGATAGGGAGATTAAGGGATGAGTGAAAACGGTCAGTATCGCGTTCGGGTAATTCTGGCGAAACCGGGGCTGGACGGTCATGACCGGGGCGCCAAGGTGATGGCGGCGGCTTTTCGGGACGCCGGCTTCGAGGTAATTTACACCGGCTTGCGACAGACCCCGGAGATGATCGTGGAAGCGGCGTTGCAGGAAGACGCGGATGTGATCGCGCTGTCCATCCTTTCCGGGGCGCACATGACTCAGTTCAAACGGGTCAAGGCGCTGATGAACGAAAACGGGCTGGAGGATGTCCTGTTGACCGGAGGCGGCATTATCCCGGACGAGGACATGAAGAAGCTTGATGAGATGGGCGTGGGCAAACTGTTTGGTCCCGGCACACCGACCCAGGTTCCCATCGAGTACATCCGCACCTGGTATCGGGAGAAAAGGGCTGATAAGTAAGCTTCATAATCCGTTGCGGCGAGCGAGGCCGGGATGGATCCGACGGTAGTTTTGCAGGAGAATGTTGATGTCAGGTCATTCCAAATGGGCGACAATTCGCCGGAAGAAAGAGAAAACCGACGCCGCTCGCGGGCGGGTCTTCACGCGGTTGATCAAGGAAATCACGGTCGCCGCCCGGATGGGCGGAGGGGACGCGGACGCCAACCCGCGCCTGCGCACCGCGGTTACGGCGGCCAAAGCGGCCAACATGCCCCAGGACAACATCACCCGAGCGATCAAAAAGGGAACCGGGGAGCTGCCCGGTACGGTCTACGAGGAAGTGCGTTACGAGGGGTACGGCCCCGGCGGCTGCGCCATCCTCATCGACGCCATGACGGACAACAAGAATCGAACTCTGTCCGAAATCCGCCACGCCTTCACCAAGCATGGGGGCAACCTGGCGGAGACCAATGCAGTGGCGTACCTGTTCACCAGGCAGGGCCAGATTACGGTGGATCCGGGCGACAAGTCCGAAGATGACGTGATCGAGGCTGCGCTGGAAGGCGGTGCGGAAGATGTTGAGCAGGAAGACGATGGCACGTTTACCGTGATCACGGAACCCAATGCGCTCGATGAGGTGCGTGAAACGCTGGAGGCCGCCGGTCTGTCGGTGACGGAATCCGAAGTCGCCATGGCGGCGGGGACTGACGTGCCGGTACAGGAAAAGCACGTCAAGAGCCTGGTCAACTTGATGGAGTTCCTCGAGGATCATGATGACATCCAGAACGTCTATTCCAATTTCGACATCGATCCCGAAATGCTGGAGAAGCTGGAGTAAGCGAAGAGTGCTTCGTGGCAAGCCCATCGCGGTGTTCGTTTGAATACTGCGTTTTTTTTTGCATCGCGTCCTCGTGAATGTTCAACATTTTTGCTATATTATACAGACTGTTGCACAATAGGAACCGATCTCATTCCAGCGAAGGCTGGAAT
>CAZYOC010000294.1:0-5186 GCA_964648415.1 uncultured bacterium
TCCTGCTTTCGCAGGAATGACATCATGGGACATTTCATTCGAGAATTACTCTAACTTCCCGGCGTCAGTCAGATCCGGTAGCAGGTGATCTCGTCTTTGCCGACCACAAACAGCTTCGTCCGGTCGCTGCTGAAGAACATGTCGACATCCTTGGCCTTGTGTTCTTTCGTCTTCCAGACCACCTTGCCGTCCTCCAGCGAGATCATTTGCAGCCACTTTTTGTACTGGTAGATGAGGCCCTGGGAGGTAATTTCCGGGGCCAGGTTGATCTTGTCGCCACGCCATTTCCATTCTTCCAGGAAGCGAATGGTCCCATCGCTGTCGATCCGCGCGATGGCGTCCTCGGCCATGACCAGGAAGTCACCGTCGCCCAGCGGGAACGCGCCATGGGACATCCGGTACTCGTATTCCTTCGTGGTCACATTGTAGTAGTACCCGTGGGTATAGGTGATCCCCGTCAGGATGATGGCCACACCGTCTTCCCCGATCTCGCCGATGTCTTCCTTTTTCAGGTCGATCTCCCAGGCGATCCCGGGGTCGGCGATGTCGATGCGCCGGAAGTAGCGTTCGTTGCAAAGGTAGCAGGCGTTCGTCTCGGGATCGTAGTGGGACAGAAAGGTACCCATGGGATCCTTTTCTTCCGTCATCCAGATCTCTTCACCGGTGGCGGCGTTGAGGATGAAGAAGCCGTGATCCCTGGATTCTTTCAGATCGCCCTCGACTTTGTCTCCCTGCCCGGAGAAGCTCCAGCGCGACCAGCCGATCTTGCCGAACACCTTGCCGTTGGCGACAACCACGTCCGACACATGATCGTATTCCGGGCTGGTCCACAGCGTTTCGCCGGTTTCCAGGTCCACCTTGACCAGGCCGGGCTCGGCGATGACATAGGCGGTATTGCCTTCCAGGATCGGGTCGATCACGGCTCCGGCGGCGACCAACACGCCCGGGTGCATCATCCCGGTCACCGGAACCATGTTCGGACGGTACTTCATCCAGTTTTCGTACAGTTTCAGGCGGGTGTGGTAGATCAGCTCACCGGTCTTCTTGTTGATCCGGGTGAAGCCTTCGCCGCCTTTCAGCTTGTTGGAGGCGCCCCAGTCCGCTCCCCATTTCTCCGCAGGATCGTAATCATAGCCCCGGCTTTCTGTCGCGAAGGTGTAATAGATTGCATCGTCGCCGACATCCTCCACGTGCATGAGGGCGGCCGAAACCTGGCCGAAGATGGAGCCGTTCATGCTGCGCACCAAGGGCACAGGACCGTATTTCAGTTCACCCGTGGCGAAGTCAAACCCGTAGGCCAGGAATGTCGTACCAATGGTCAGTTTGCTCTTGAAGCCGACCGCGTACAGAGTGCCGTCGTCGAGCATCTCCACCTGGTACATGATGGCTGACGTGTTTTCGCCGCCTTCCCACAGCGTCTCGCCGGTCGCCAGGTCCAATGCCAGGGTGCGTTTCTTGTCCGCGAGCAGGGCGTAGTTCCCGCCCTCGTGTTCAAAGGGGACATACCCGTACTTGGGGCTGACCTTCTCTTCGATTTCCCAGTTCTTGCTCCCGTCCGAAATATTGATGCCGAAGGTCTTCTTTTTGCCGAACACAACCAGGGTTTTGTCGGTGGAGAAGGAGACGGGTTCGTCCACGACATCGTTATCGAACCGGACTTCGTACGTTCCCATGAGGCTGCCGTCGGCGCCGTTGTACAGGTAGCTTTCCTTGTCGCCCAGGATGAGGAGACGGTCGCCGAAGTCGCGGGTCAGCTCCCAGAAGGTGCTCTGCCCCGCCTCGACAAGATCATCGCTGATGGAGAACTCTTCCTGACGCCAATGGACCTCGCCGGTGTTGGGGTTCATCGACACCAGTTCGTCTTCAAAGATGACGATGAAGTAGTCATCGAAATTGATATACTCCAGGTACTCCTTCATCTTGAGTTTGGCATCCGATTCCCACGCGAGTTCGCCGTTGGACAGGTCATACGCCATCATCGACTTTTTCGTCGAGGTGATGAACAGTCTCTCGCCCCAGATCAGGTCCAGACCTTCATCGTAGTAGTCGTCGATCTCCGCGTCCCACAAGGTTTCGCCGGTGTTCCCGTCCACCATGAACAACCGCTCCTCGTTGTGGAGGAAGATCTTGGAGTCATCCTGAATGAAGTTGATGCGAGCGATTTTCTCGTCGGTCTCGATGTCAAAAAGCACATCGGGTTCAGCAGCATTTACGATGAAGGCGATCGACGGCAGCAGAATCAGGGTTGCAACCAGCATCGTCCAGCTCTTGCCACGGGGTACCATGAAACGTCCTCCCTGTTTGACGTTCTTACCCAACTCGTTTGTCCGGAGTCTGAGGCGGTTGCGGCAATGAAGTTGTTCCGGATTTCTCTTCGTTAATGGATTTACAAATGTAGAGGACGTTGCAAAGCCATGGCAAATGAAACCAAAGATTATCCATAAGTTTTCAAGCCTGCACCCGCATTGAGTACTGAAATATTCCGGTTTTAATCTGGTTTGTCAGGGGTTGATATTTCGAGGCTTACTTCTAATAAGTGTATAATCCGGTTGACACTATCCGCTCCGAGAGACTCGACAGCTTGACATCCTGGATCTTCGCGCAGAATCGAAAATGAGCATGACCGGGCGTCGCCTGCGGGTTGCGAGCCATGTCTCCGGCTCTTAGCTTAAAAGCAAAACCGGTCACGCAAGCCTTGAGGAGTTCTGCATGTCGTTACCTCGTAGTGCGGTTGTACCCCTGTTGTTCGTTGTTTTTCTTACTTCACCGTGGGTTCTGCTTCATGCATCCGGATCAACATTACGGAACCCGGTCGATGCGGAGTTGCAGGCCGGTATGTTCATCAACCCGCGTCCGGGCGCCCGACACGCCAATCCGCAGACGACATTGAGTCTGCGTCCGGGTGAAGTGCTGACTCGGGGAGATCTGCCGACCCTGCGCAGCCTGCATGTGGTGGGAAGCCTGAGCGGTGTCCATACCGGCGAGATCCTGCTGGCGCGCGACAACCGAACCGTCATCTTCAAACCGGATCAGTCTTTTCTGGCGGGCGAAACGGTCACAGTGGCGTCGCAGCAAACCGGCGCGTTCCCCGCACTCCGCTATTCGTTTCGCATCAATCCCGATCCGCTCGACGAAGCGACAATTCAGCGGTTGAACGAGCAATTCTACCAGTTGGAAGAGACGGAACGAGCGAACCGTGGGCGGGCTGTGCGGACATCTACGTCGACCCCACAGGTCAGCGGCGACGAGCTGAACGAGCTGGCGCTACCCGATGTGTTCCCCGAGTATTCTTTCACTGCGGTGGACAGCGGCCTGGTTCCAGGCTACCTGTATTTAACCGTTTCAAACAATCATCTTCAGGTGTACTATGCGGTGATTTTGGATAACGAGGGTGAGATCAAGTTCTTCAAGCGCATTCAGGACCACCGCTTTGAGGATCTGCATCCCATGACGGCGGCGAACAGAATCGCGTACTTTGATTCCGAACTGCAGGGGTATGAGATTCTCGATGGCAGCACCTATGTCCCTGTCGATACAATCACCGGGGCGAACGGGTACGATACGGACATGCACGAGCTTTTAATGCTGGAGGACGGCACGACCTGGCAGATCCTGCACGACTACCGCATCGTGGACCTGACGCATCTGGGCGGACGTGAGGACGCCCTCGTGCTGGGGATGGGCGTGCAGGAGCAGGATCCCGACGGGAACGTGGTCTTCGAATGGCTCAGCCTGGATTATATTCCGGTGGGAGATTCCGATGACCGGTATGTCAATTACAATGGCAACCTGGTGGATTATTGCCACATGAATACCATTGAGCTGGATGATGACGGCAACCTCTTGTTGTCCCTGCGTAATCTCCACGAGATTACCAAGGTTAACTACGACACCGGCGAGATCATGTGGCGCCTGGGTGGCGGTGAAACCAACGAGTTCGAGTACCTCAACAACTCGCCGATGTTTTCCATGCAGCACGATATCCGTCGCCTCGACAATGGCAACATCACCCTGTTCGACAACGGTGTTGATATGTTTCCAGAATATACCTATGTCAAGGAATATGAAGTTGATACAGTGAATATGTCAGTAGACATGGTGTGGAGTTACGCACAGGATCCACCCACATTCAGCATGTATCGCGGCAATTCGCTTCGCCACGACAATGATAACACTGTCATCGGTTGGGGCTTGTGCGAGGTCGGAACCCCGCTGGTGTCGGAGATCAACCTGGATGGCGAAGAGCTGCTGGCGGCCACTTTCTACAATACGGGCAACTATCGCTGGCACGGCTACCGGGCGTACAAGTCGCCCCTGATCGGCGTGGCGGAAAAGCCGTATGTCGATTTCTCCCTGCGAGATTCCTGCATCGTACTCTACATGTACCAGTTCGGACGGGAAGACATCGTCAGCTATGACATCTATTTGGATACCGACACAGAGCCGACGACGTTCTTCGCGAACACCTCGGACAGCGTGTACATCCTGCACACGCTGGATCCTTCTGAAGAGTACCATGTCCGGGTCCGTTCCATCAACGAGGATGGCGAGGTCAGCGGCTGGTCCAACGAGATGTACTTTGAGGGCAGGTACGCCGTGGATGAACGGGATCTTGCAGGGATGCCGAATCGTTTTACCCTGTTGCCCGTGTATCCGAATCCATTTAACTCGTTCGCACGCATCCGCATGCAGATGCCTCACCGGGATCATGCGACTGTGCGAGTGTTGAATACGCTGGGACGTGAGGTCGAAGTATTGTTCGACGGTCCCTGCCCGGCGGGAGTCCGGCGGATGACCTTCGACGGCTCGGACTACGCCAGCGGGGTGTACTTCATCCAGGCGGAAGCTGAAGGGTTTGGCAGCCGGCAGAAACGGCTGATTCTCGTGAAGTAGAGATGGGCTGCACTGGCGAGGGGTAGCTGGCGAGGTGTGGTCCGGGAAAGCGTACCGTATCAGAATGCCATGGTCTCTCATCCCAGCGAAGAGCCTGCCCTCGAACGTTGTGATCGGGGGCTGGGATCCAGGCAAGGTGCAAGAACATAAGCTGTCAGCAATTCGGAACAGAGCCAGTGTTCAATGCAAGGTTTTCATAGCCAACATCTTGTAGTGTATAAACATGTCTGGATTCCTGCTTCCAGACTGTATCACAATAGGAACAGCTCTCATTCCAGCGAAGGCTGGAATCC
>CAZYOC010000295.1:0-5173 GCA_964648415.1 uncultured bacterium
GGTTGTCAAAGAGGGCGAAACTGTCTCCCAGGGTGCGCGCCAAACGGACGGCGCGCACCCTGGGCTATGGCAGAGAACCACCACCGTGGTTCGTTCGCGAAATATCCGGGTAAAAGGGGCGAGCTATTACTTCCAGTGGCGTGCAGGCTGCAGAGGTGTTGGTGAGATGTCATCCAGGCGCACGGTTACCGAGCCCAGCACCAGCTTGAACTTCGCCATGATCGGCATGCTGAAATCGCAGTCGTGGGTGAACCAGCCCTGGTAGTAGCCGTTGATGCCGGCGACGCCGTGGTAGTCCATCCGGCCGTCGATATACCGTGTGTCCCAGGTCCCGCCGGCTTCCTCCAGCTCCTCGAACCGGTCGCTGACGTTGATCACGGTGTATTTCATTCCGTCGCTGAGCAGCGTGTTGTACATGCCGGTCTCTTCGCCGAGGACCACCTGCGGCGCCAGCAGGATGGCGGAGATGGGGTCGAAGCTGTTGGGCGGCAGGTCGAGGCGACGGAAGGCCCAGTGGTTGTCGCCCTGCACTTCGCGGATGTCCACCCAGCCACGATCGTAGTTGAAATCGTGGACGCCGATCGCGCGCTTCGCTTTTTCCCAGTAGCGCGATTCCACCCACAAGGCGTGGGTAAAGTCCCGGGCGATGTGGACGTAGAACGTGTCCGTGATGTCGATAAACGGCAGCCCGCGTGCGGACTTCAGCACCGCCTGCATCCACCAGGTGGAGTCGCCGCGAAACATTCCTTCCATGGCGTCGACCTCGATCCGCCCCAGCCCAATGAAACCGAAATAGACATTGTAGCTGAACCGTTGGCCCACCGGCGGGGCGCACAGGGTGGAATCAGTATCGAATGTTAAATACGCTGTTTGGGAGTAGGTTGTGTCGGGCCACCGGGTGCGGGTCGGGTCGGCCTGCCGGCAGCGCTCTCGGACAGCGTGGTAGCCCGCGGTCGAGTGCAATTTCGGGTACCAGGTCAGGTACTGGAGCCCATAGGCAAGTACCGAATCCATGTTCCCCTGCTCAAAATGATACCGTGTGATCTCTTCGAGCACCGGGGCGTAGGCGAATTCATCCAGCGCCCCGAGCAGGGCTTCGCAGCGCTCTTCGGTTTCGCCCCGTTCTTCATGCACGGCGGCCAGCTCCAGCCAGGCTTCATGATAGACCTGGGGATCTTTCACAGCTTGGCGGAGCACTTTGACCGCATCTTCGAGACGGTTCTGAAGACGGAGGTTGTGTCCCAGGGCAATGGAGGCGGGGTAATACTCGTCCTCCTGGCGCAACGCTTTCGCAAGCCAGTGCTCGCCTTCTTCCAGTTTTCCCCGTTCGGTCAGCGCCCAGCCATAGTCGCCGGCGATGTAGTAGGCCCTGGGGGCCAGCGAGGCAGCCTCCTCCAGCCAGGGGAGGGCGTCGGCCGGGGAGCCGTTGATGCGCACCAGCACGGCGCGGTTGTACAGCAGAATGGGATCATCGGGGGTCAGGATCAACTGTGAGTCGAGCAACGCGGCGGCGTGGTCGTAATACCCCTGCAGAAAGGCCTGGTCGGCGGACCGGATCTGCAGGTCGCCGGTGGTGGCGAGGCCGCGGCGCTCCAGGTCCTGGGCGCACACCAGCATCGGGAGCAGGAGCAGCCCCAGGATTGGCCAACCATAACACACATGTTTGCCGCGGCGGATCATCGTTACCTCGTCCTGTCAGGGGCCGGCGGCCGCGCGGGCGTCCACCAGCCAGCGCACCAGGGTCAATGACAGATCATCCCAATAGGTAATCACCAGCAATACCAGCAGCATCAGGCCGATAAAGGGTAACGCCGCCCGGTAGAGAGCCAGCACCGGCCGGTTGAAACGGAAGCTGGAGATGAACAGGTTCAGGCCCACCGGCGGTGTTGAATAGCCGATCTCAAGATTTGTCAGGAAAATGATCCCAAGATGAGCGGGATGTACGCCGAATGTTAAGGCGATGGGCAGGATCAACGGCACCACCACCATGATGGCGCTGAAGATGTCCATCATCGCGCCCACCAGCAGCAGGAAGATGTTCAGCAGAATCAGGAACGTCCACTTGGAAGTGACAATGCTGCCGACAAACGCGATCAGCTTCTGCGGTACTTCGGCATCCACGAGATAATTGGTCAGCCCGAACGCCGCCCCCAGGATCAACAGGATCCCGCCCACCAGCACGCTGGAGTCGCGGATGATACGCGGCAGGTCGCGGAAGATGTGAATATCCCGCTGGATCCCCACTTCCACCACCAGCAGGTACATCGCCGTCACCGACGCCGCTTGCGGTGCGGTAAACCAGCCGCCGTAGATGCCCACCAGCACCACCAGCGGCAACGGCAGCTCCCATTTCGCTTCCGCCACCGCCGCGCCCGCCTCCTTCCAGCGGAAGGGGATCGTGGGAATGCCCTTTTTCTTTGCAATATACACTGCGTAGCCGGAGAGCACGAATACCAGCAGCAACCCCGGCAACACACCCGCCGCGAACAGATCGTTGACGGAAGCGGCGGTGGCGAACTCGTCCTGCGCGCCGCCCATCATCCCGCTCGCGCCCCCGAGGTCCGCCCAACGCTGGATCGTGGAACTCGGATCAATCGCAACCGCCTCACGAAGGTGTTCCGTGGCGGGCAGATCCGACAGCGCCCACAGGCTGCTCATGGCGTCGTAGTCCGCCTGGTTGACCATATTCAGCGAGGAGGCGAGCTGTGTGGAGACGATGACAGAAAACAGGATAATCGGCAGACTGGGCGGGAACAGCAGCCCCAGGCTGCCCGAGGAGGTCAGCAGGCCCAGGTTGAAGCGTTCCGGATACCGGTCCCTCATCAGCATGGGAAACAACACCCCGCCGAGGGCTACAATAGTGACGCCGGAAGCACCGGTGAAGGCGGTGAAAAACGAGCAGGTGATCAGGGTGACAATGGCCAGCCCGCCGGGCATCCAGCCGAACAGGGCGTGGCTGACCCGCACCAGGCGTTGCGGGGCTTTTGACTCGGCCAGCAAGTAGCCCGCAAAGGTGAACAGCGGGATCGCCAGCAGCGTACTCTTGGTGGTGATGCCGTACATGTTGTTCACCACCGCCACCGAGCCGGAACCCTCGAAACCGAACCCGGCCAGCGCCAGCGAGGCCAGCACCGCGAACAGCGGCGCGCCGATCAACGCGAACAACAGGAGACCGACCCAGATCATGGCGTGTCGTCCTCCTGTTTGGGCTTCTCCGGCGGAGCTTCCTTTACGGTTTCATCAACCGGCTGCTCAACCACCACTTCCACTTCTACGCCGATGCCGTTCTTCCTGCCCAGCGCAAGGTTCAGCAACCCCTGGACCGCGATCACGGCAAACCCGGCCGGCAAGATCACCGCCGCCCACCAGCTCGGGATCTGCGTACCGGTCAGCATGCCGCCGATCTGCTGCTGCATCTCGAGAAACGCCATGGATCCCTTGGCCAGCAATACACAGATGACGATGGTGAACAGCCCGCCAATCCAGGTGAACGCGGTGCGTACGGTCGGGTTGGGGATGCGGGTAAGCAGGTCGATGGAGATCTGACGGCCCTGGCGGGTGGCAAGAATTCCGCCCAGCAGGGACAGCCAGAGGACCAGGTGGGTGAGGATGCCGTCGGCCCACAGCAGGCCTGAGTTGAACGCCAACCGCATCACTACCTGGATGAACGAGAGGCCGACCATGGAAAGCACCACCACGCCGGTCAGCGCGGCAGTGGTCTTCCAAAGGGCAATGTCGATGGCCAGGAGGATACGCTTCACTTATTCGGTCTCCGCCTGCTCCGCCCGGAAACGCTCCAGCTCCGCCTTGACCGCGTTGAGCAGGTCCGCGTCGTACAATTCGCCGGTCAGCTCCTGCTGGACCTCGAGCCCTGCCTGGCGGAAGGGAGTGATGTCGTCCACGTCAATCACCTCGATGCCCTTCCGCTTCATCTCTTCAATGGCATTGCGGTTGTCTTCACGGGTCAGGCTGGTCAGTTCACGCAGCCCTTTGCGGAAGGTGGCGAGCATATCGGCACGGTACTCTTCGGGGATCTCCTCGAACTTCTCCACGGTCATCAGCACCGCACCGGTGGCGTTGGTGATCGGCTGCGCGGTCATGTAATTGACCCGGGTGAACCATTGCAACCCCAGAGCGGCGTAAGGTGCACAGTAGACCGCATCCACCATGCCGGTCTGCAGGCTGGTCAGCACTTCCGTCACCGGCAGGGGGATGGGGTTGAGGCCCAGCTCGTCGAACAACGCCCGCGCCAACGGGTCACTCTCCCAGGTCCAGATCTTCATCCCCTGCATGTCTGCCGGAGTGCGAATCGGATCCTTGCTGAAGAAATAGACATACCCGACCTCGGTCCAGCCCAGCAGGACAAAACCCTGCTCACGGAAGCGTTGATCGAAGCGGTCGTAGAAGGTCTCGGTGATGTGGTCGATTTCGGCCTTGTTCTCGTAGATGAACGGCATTTCGAGCACACGGATTTCCGGCAGGATTTCACCGAGGCCGTTGCCCGTGAAACCCGCGCTCTGCAATTGGCCGATGTACATCTTACGCAGCATCTCGGGCTCGTCGCCCTGGATGCCGCCGGGGTAGATCTTGAACCCGACTTCGCCGCCGGTGGCCTTCTTCAGATCACGGTCCATGCCCCGGAACACCTTGATCCAGTTGGAGCCTTCCGGGGCGAGGGTGCCGAACTTGATCTCGTACGTCGTCTTCGCCAGACAGAGTCCCGGCAGCAGCAGGCCCACCGCCAGCGCCGCCACGGTCACGATCCGCCATCCCTGTTTCGCTGTCATGATGCTCTCTCGGTTGCCTGAAAGTAAGAGCGCCCAAGCCTGGAGTTACGTACCCGAATTGCACTCCGGCAAGCGGGTTTCGTTCCTGCCGGGGTCTCTGGAAACATACGAACCGCACAGGCGCAGGCCAACGGGTTCAGCATCAGCGGGCCGGTTTTTGTTGGTCGACTCGTTTCTTGCAACAATTCACAGAATACATGCACGCGACACCTGACGGGCTCTAGAAGCCCGGCCGGGAAGTGTGATTTGGGCATTTCTGCAGGATTCTCCGGTTCTCATTGCCGAATCACGCGAGACGGAAGTGTTTCATAAACAACGTGATCGCGCTGGCGCGTTCGTTGTATGAGAACCGGGATTTGGTCGGCATTTCGCAAAAAGTGACTTTC
>CAZYOC010000296.1:0-5085 GCA_964648415.1 uncultured bacterium
AGTTCGTGACACTGTGTCCGAAAAGGTAACTGTACCACTTTTTCTCACGGACCGACGCAGCATGGTAGCCCGAACCGCTCTGGCAGGATCGCTGGCTTCGCGCTGTCAGGTTTCCAGCGCACACCGACGCGCTTCACGACCTGACAGGACCAGTGTTGAGAGATGGCGGCATGTGAAGAGGTAAACCTTCCAACTTTCAAGCTTTCAAACTCCACACAAAAAAAAGACCTCCCCTTTCAGGAAGGCCACGAAATTCACGACTCTCTGCACCGGCTGTCAGGCGGCTTTGACCTGTTCGACGATGGCGCTGAACGCGTTCTCATCGGTGAAGGCCAGATGCGCCAGGGCTTTCCGGTCGAGCTCGATGCCGCTGTCCTTCATCTTGTGCATGAACTCGCTGTAGCTCATCCCGTGCTGACGGACGGCCGCATTGATGCGGGTAATCCACAGCTTACGGAATTCGCGGCGCCTCACTCGGCGGTCGCGATAGGAAAACTGGCCGGCCCGGTCCATGGCGCGCTGTGCGGCGCGGACCGTATTCTTCGCACGTCCGTAGTAGCCCTTGTTGTGCTTGAAAATCTTCTTCCGGCTTCGCTTGGACGCGGGATTGTTCGTTGCGCGTGGCATGATGGACTTCCTGTTAAGCGATCAACTGTTTCACACGGGGCACATCCACCCGATGGACCAACCCGGCCTTGCGCAGCTTGCGCTTCCGGCCCCGAGGCTTCTTCGTCAAGATATGACTCTTGTAACTGTGGTTCATGCGGATCTTGCCGGTCCCGGTCTTGCGGAACCGTTTCTTCGCCGCACGATTTGACTTCATCTTCGGCATGATGCGCCGCCTTCCGTTTACTTCTTTTGCAGGGTGGCCACCATATTGCGGTGGCCTTCCATCTGAACTTTGCCCTCTACCTTGGCGATGTCGGCGGTCTCTTCGATGAACTTGTCGATGATCTGCCGGCCCAGATCCTTATGGGTAACCATGCGTCCCTTGAACAGCACGGTAATCTTGACCTTGTCGCCGCTTTCGATGAATCCGCGCACCGCCTTCAGCTTGAAACCGAAGTCATGATCGTCGATCTTCGGCGTGACACGGATTTTCTTGATCTGAGTCTGATGACCCTTTTTCTTGCTGACACGCTCTTTTTTGGCCAGTTCATAGAGAAACTTGCCGTAATCCATCACTTTTGCAACGGGCGGCTCCGCCTTCGGCGCAATTTCCACCAGGTCCAAATCATGTTCCTGCGCGAGTTGCAGCGCCTTGTGCGTATCCACAATCCCAATCTGATTGCCATCCGGCCCAATCAGTCTGAGCTTGCGTGCCTGAATCTTCTCGTTGACCCGATGCTGCGATGCACTTGGGGGCCCTCCACGATCCCGTATAGCGATGAGCGTTTCTCCCTGTTATTGCAGTGACGTTGTCTACACTGTCGAATGTGGGCGATACTGGACTCGAACCAGTGACCTCTGCCATGTCAAGACAGCGCTCTAACCAAGCTGAGCTAATCGCCCGTCCATATCAACACCCGCACGGGGGTGAAGCCTCCATCCGAGCCCCGCCCGGGTTGTGCCGGGAGCCGGACTCGAACCGGCACGGGGAAAAACCCCGGGAGATTTTAAGTCTCCTGTGTCTGCCATTCCACCACCCCGGCGGAAGGTACTCCATCAGGAGCGACACTTTTCTTTACTGTCCCTCCCCCTGGAGGCGAAGGCACTCCGTCAGGAGCGACACTCTTCTTCACCGTCCCTCCCCTGGAGGCGGCGGCCGGATTCGAACCGGCGAATAGTGGTTTTGCAGACCACCGCCTTAGCCACTTGGCTACGCCGCCGTGTTCGCAGAACCGCTGGGGCCTGACCCACAAAACGACTGCCGCAACCCTCTCAGCAGTCGTTTCTGGAAACCGATGCCCGCGTCTGGCGGTTTGGAGCGAGAGACCGGACTCGAACCGGCGACAGCCACGTTGGCAACGTGGGGCTCTACCAACTGAGCTACTCTCGCCTATCACATAAATGTAAAAACCGGCGGACCGCAAGACAAGGCTTAATCAGAGGCGTCTCTGTTGCTCGCCTCCGTGTTCCCCCTGTTCTCAACAGCCCCGCTGCCGTTTACGGCTTCATCCAAAGAACCCGCCTCGGCGCCGTCCTCGCCTAGACGTCCCTCTTCGTCGACGTTCTCCCAACCGTAAAACGCCTTGTTCCGGGCGCGTCGTCGAAGTTTACGGTACCGACTCTGCTGCTGCTTGCCCGCTCGCATGAATAAAAACACAATCACCGAGCTGAGCGTAATCAGTACCGACGTCCAGATTAAGCTTGTCATCGGCCGCTCTGGCTTACCTGTGGAGCCTAGCGGGATCGAACCGCTGACCTCCTGAATGCCATTCAGGCGCTCTCCCAGCTGAGCTAAGGCCCCGTCTCCCCACATCCGCTGGAAACGCGAATATAGAGGAGAAGCTATCGAAAAGTCAAATCCCTGGCAAACCACGTGCTCTCAGGCGC
This sequence comes from uncultured bacterium, assembly GCA_964648415.1. Classification (GTDB taxonomy): domain Bacteria; phylum Electryoneota; class Electryoneia; order Electryoneales; family Electryoneaceae. The sequence continues at coordinate 2,497 of CAZYOC010000296.1, forward strand.
CAATCGCGCCCTATTTCAGCACCAGCACCGGCACTCTCGTCACATGCACCACATGCTCCGCCACCGAGCCCAGAAAAACCTCACGCAGATTGCTGCGGCCCTTTGAGTGCATCACAATCATATCCGCGCCAATCTCTTCCGCTACCTTCGGGATCACCTCACGCGGCGAGCCCTCGCGAAGAAGAACCTCGCACATGGATTCGCTCTCATCGCACTCTGTGGCAATCAACTCCCTGATGGCCGCACGGCTCTCCTCGGCGTTCTCCTTCATCATCTCCTTGTACTTCTCACGGCTGATCCGGAGAAACTGCATCTCCTTCTTGTTCATGAACTCCTCATGAACATTCAGAATGGTGATCTTCCCATCATAATGCCGCGCGAGACTCACCGCCGCCTTGAACGCGCTGTTGGCGGTCTCCGACGTGTCCGTGGGAAACAGAATATGCTTGAACATCAAATCCTCCCCTCTTCCCGCTGGAAGAGTTCCCGGTTCGTATTAGATGAAGAACACAAATGTAACCGCTATGAACATCGTGCCCAGGATCGCCACCGACCATAGCATGTACCCGAAGAAGCTCGGCATCTTGATCTTGTTCTCTTCGGCGATGCTGCGGACCATGAAATTCGGGGCGTTGCCGATGTACGTCATCGCGCCGAAGAACACAGCGCCCACGGAGATCGCGGTCAGACGATACACAAACACATCCGAGTGGGCGTTGGTCGGGATCTGACCGGTCAGCAGCTTGTTCACCAGCATATCCTGGTAGTTTACCTGGCTGAGCAGGCTCAACTCGGGCAACCAATCCGGTTTGGACGCCAGCCAGTCGGGCGGAGCCGCGGTCAGGGCATTGACCAACTGTCCCTGAGCCTGGTTGTAGAACACGAGGTATGTGGGCGCGTTGTCCAGGAAGGCTGACAGCGATCCTGTGATCCAGAAGAAATGCCAGGGCTCACGCACCGCCGCCACCAGCGCGGCCATCGCTCCCTTGTCGCCCGCCTTCAGAATCGCCAGCGCCGGAATAATCGTCATGAAGATACCGGCGAACAGGTACGCCACCTCCGCAATCGGGAACCAGGTGAAGCCGTTGTCATCGCGGATTTTCTTACGCGTTGTCTTTACCGACAGGAACACCATCAGGATAATGAACAGGTCACGGCAGATGGCGCTGTATTCCATGTGAACACCGAGAACCGTGATATGCCCGAAATGGACCAGTCCGCTGAACAGCACCGCACCCATCACACCAGCCAGGAAGATCAGGTTGTGCAGGCCTTCGATCTTGATGGGCTCGTTCTCCGGATGCTCGGCCAGCGCTTTCTCGATCTGCTCCTTTTCACGGTTGTACATGATCGTGTCGAAAATGAAGAACAGCGCGAACAGCCAGACCGCGGCGAAACCGAGGTGGGGCAACAGGTTGAGTGTCCAGAAGAACGGCACCCCGTGCAGGAAGCCCAGGAAAAGCGGCGGGTCGCCCAACGGTGTCAGTGAACCGCCGATATTGCTGACGAGAAAGATGAAGAAGATGATCACATGCATCTTGCTCTTACGCGCTTTGTTGGCGCGAATCACCGGCCGGATCAGCAGCATGGACGCGCCGGTGGTGCCCATCCACGACGCCAGCACGGTGCCGATGATCAGGAACAACAGGTTGGTGGCGGGCTTGCCGACAATGGAACCGCGCAGCAGAATCCCGCCTGACGCCGCGAACAGCCCCCAAAGCAGGATAATGAAGGGGATGTAGTCGGCCAGGTAGATGTGCGCGATCTGATGCACCGCCTCGCCTTTGTAGACGATCAGAAACGGAATCGCGAACACCAGCGCCCAGAAAGCTGAGATCTTCGGGAAGTGATGATGCCAGAAATGCGGCGCGAAGAGCGGGAACAGAGCGATGGAGAGCAGAATGCCGACGAAGGGGATCACACTCCACAGCGGCAACACTTCCCCGATATTGAAATGCCCGCCGGCATGTTCACCGCCATGCGCCTCGGCGTCGTGCTCCATCTGCTCCAGGTCTTCTTCCGGATTCACCTCGACCGGTGAGTCCTGCGCACCGATATCGTGGTCGTGTGCTTCTTCCATGGCTTCATCGCCATGGCCGGCGTCGCCGTGTCCCTCCTGCGCCACTCCTGGAGCCGCACTGAAACCAAACAGCAGCAAGGCGAGCATGATCACCATTGCTGCGGTTCTCGATCCCATCGCTGTCATCCGCATGGGTCTGTCCCCTGGTTGCCTGACGTTCGCGATCCTGATCCTCCGGCGTCTCCCCAAAGCCATTGCGCCGGTCAATGAAGGAGGAAGGTACGGCGAACTTGGTATGGGGGCAATAATTCAGAGTAAAATGGTGGCGGGAATGGGGGATCAGTGGAGATAGGTGGGCTGAGTTTCGTGAGGTCGCCTCCTGCGAGGCTGTCTTACGAAACCTTGTCAAGATGAGTAGCGCAGGCCAATCCTGCAGAATAGACTGGAACGGAATCTGAAACGAGTGCCATTCTTCCCAGAACACGGATCAATATCAACAACGAGTGTCATTCCTGCGAAGCAGACTGTCGCAGAATCAAACCCACTCTCATTCCCGCGAAGGCGGGAAT
>CAZYOC010000297.1:0-5064 GCA_964648415.1 uncultured bacterium
TGTTAGCAATTCAGAACCGAAATAGTGTTCAATATTTGGTTTTCATAGTTAACATGTTGTAGTATATAAACATGTCTGGATTCCAGCCTTCGCTGGAATGAGATTCTTCTCGCATTCTGCGACAGTCTGGAAGGCTGGAATCCAGACAGTGAACCACTGCTGTGGGTCTTACCGGGGCAAACTCTATGCGCCGTCAGCGTACGCCTTGTCGTAACCCAGCTCCCGTGCGCCCTGGTCCCGGCTGATGTAGCCGCCCTGCACCATCTTGTCCACCCGCTCGAAGTGCATCAGGTTGGCGCGGTTGCGTTCCACCACAAACGGGTCCTGGTTGGGCTGGAACGTCCACCGGGCGGTCGCGGGGTTGCCGGCCAGGCGCAGTTCCAGCCGCATCAGCCATTCCGCCAGCCCGCCGCCCAGCAGCTGCACCGAGTCCACGATCTGCATCAACAGGTTGTACTGCGCGAAGACCCAGTTCTTCGTGGTGCCATGACTGCGGCCCAGCGCCCAGGGGAACAGCTTCAAACCCGTGATCACGTCCTCGATCACCTGCTCCCGGTTGACCTTCCAGGCGCTCTGCGATCCCTGTTCAATCCCGATCACCTTGACCTCGATGTCGGACCAGGTGAAGAGGTTGTCGTCGGGACCGAGCTCGTTGAACTGGGACACAGTGCGGTCGAAGTAAGTATTGATGCGCTGGGAGTAGCTGTCCGGATCCTCGCCGGGATTGGGGTCGGGTGGTGAGATACGGATCTGCAAACGGGGCGTACCGGCGTTGTGGCTGGCCCGAGCCATGTCCTCCAGCATCCGCTGCTCGATCTCGATGACAAACGGAATCGACGCCAGCGGTTCAATCCCGCCCGGCGCGCGCAGGTCCGCCACCAGGGTGCGGTGGAAAAACGTGTTCGGGTCCAGCGGCTCGTATTCCCGGTCGTCGTTCTCCAGGTACGGCAGGTAGCGGCCGTCACGGCTGCGCACCCAGTGAATGCGGTAGGGATCGAGCAGCTCGATGTGGCTGACACCGGAGGCGTCGGGCAGGAGTTTCACCCGCGCCGCAAACGCGCCCAGGGTGAACATTTCCAGGAAGAACGCCTCCGTAAGGCGGGCCAGGCCGTGAGTTTCGCCGTCAAGGCGAGGGTACACACGGCGGTCCAGTTCGTGGATCAGCCGTTCCGCCTGGCGCACCTCCCACTCGTCGCCCTGCAAGTCGACCTGCTGCTGCGTGGCGCACAGGTGGGTCCAGGTCCAGATCCCGGAGGAGATGATGGGGATGCGGTCGCGCAGGTAGCGGTAGAAGTCGGCGCGGTTGGTTCCGGTGTAGGCGAAGCCTTCCGCGGGGGCGGCGAAGGTGAAGGGGCCGCCGGCGGCGCGTTGCGGCCCGATCCAGGCGTTCTGCACAGGCCCCGCGCGTTGCACCCGAGCGGGAACCGTGCCCTCATCACCGCCGAACAGCTTGTTCAGGAACGTTTTCAGCATGGTTGGCCTTTCGGTGGGAAGTGAAAAAAGTAAATCAAAGTGAAAAAAGTAAAAAAAGAATGATTGTCTTACGGTATATTGGTGTTTTAATTCTTAATTCTTAATTCTTAATTCATCCTTACCATCCTTAGCATCCTAAACATCCTGTTAAGAATGCTTTCCAAACTAAATCGGAGCATTCCGTGGCGGCGGCGGGAGGCCGCCGACTCGCGCGGAGGGACCGGGCCGGGGGTGCTGCGACGTGTACAGGTTCACCAGCAGATACCGCAGGGCGTCCATCGGGTGATCGTGCTCGCCGTCCTTTACCGGTGTCTCACCATCCGGCCCCCATGCATAGCCCTGAAACCCACGCACGACAGCGCCGCAACGCTTGGGGTCCACCTGCAACCGGACCTGGCCGGAGGCGTCCCTCAGCAACGCCCGCACCACCTCGATGCCCGGCGCGATCGACGAGGGCCGCCAGACCAGCTTGAACCCCGCCGCCTGCAAGTGCTCCACCGGCGAAATGCCCTGGTCGGTTTTCGAGGCGCCCGCCGGATCCACCGCTGTCCACGTCATGTCGCGTTCCGACAACCCATGCCGCGCATCCACCCGGCGGATCTCCTGGACAAGCTGATCCAACGGCCACCGGTCGCCCACCAGGCTGTCGAAGACGGTCAGGCTGCCATCGGCTTGGCGCGTCAGCCAGACCACCGCGGGGCGACGGTAGCCGAAGTCGATCCCCCGGTAAAAACGCGCCCCGCTGCCGGGTTCGGGAATCACGAACGGGTCGGCCAGCAGGTGCATCGCCGCGTCGAACTGGTCGTAGACACGGCCTTCCGCGCCCTCGAAGCTCAGCTCCTGCTCGCGACGCCAGCGAGCTTCCGAAAGGCCGGCACGTGCGCGCGCTTCCCAGGCGTCGTCACGGCCGGGGAAATCGGCGTAGTGCATGCGGTGGATGTGGAAGCCTTCCTGGGACTCGTGGACCAGGCGGCCGAACACCCCCACCGGGCCGTTGGGAGTGGACACGCCGATGAACTGCCCGCCGGCGTCGGCCGCGGGTTTGATCGCGGTCCAGATGTCCTCGTCGTGGGGGGCGAACGCCATCTCGTCCCAGAAAACCGTCCGCGGACTGAGCCCACGCACCGCATGGGGCGAGGCGGGCAGCGACAGGATACGGGAGCCCAGCTCGGTAAAGCCCACCGAGCCCGAGAGGAACCGGGGTTTCTCGTCGGCCGGGAAGTCCTCGTGAAATTCCCACAGAAACTGGATGCGGGCGATCAGCTCCCGTGCGGAGCGCTCCTCTTTCGACACGATCAAATGCAGCCCGGGGCCGCTGGTGATCGCCCGGTAGAGCAGGTAGGCGCAGCCCACCCAACTGGCCATGAGCTGACGGCTCTTGACCACCACCAGGCGGTTCTGTGTGGCCATGGCGGTCGCCAGGTCACGCACCAGCGGCCAGTCAGGGATCAGGCGCGGGCCGTCATGCCCCGGGTCGAACGTGCGGCACTGGAAAAGGAAGTCCAGGAAACCGGCGGCCGGGGAAGGTTCAGAGGGTACGCAATCCTCATGGTTGGTTGCGGGATGCAGGACCGACATACGCGGCGGGTAAGGTTGTCTGGGCGCTCCTGTTTGGGAAACGGTCATGTGTCGTCCTTGAAAAGGTCTGCTATTTGGCCCGGGCAGCTTGTCGTGAAAGTCGATCCGTTTCATACAACCCGCTGCCGGGGTTGAAGGATGGGGTGGTCCTGTCTCCCATGGTGCGCGCCAAACGGACGGTGCGTACCATGGGCTATGCCATTGAACCACTGCCGTGGTTCTATCCGGGGCAAAGCTGTAAAGGGCCTGTTGCACAATAGGAACCAATCTCATTCCAGCGAAGCAGACTGTATCACAATAGGAACAGCTCTCATTCCAGCGAAGGCTGGAATCCAGACAAGGTGCAAGAAAACATAATGTTAGCAATTCAGCAACAGAGTAGCATTCATCTTTCGATTTTCATGGTTAACATATTGTAGTATATAAACATGACTGGATTCACGGCTGTCCTAAACAACAGGACACCGCAAGCTACACTTCGTTCCGGTTCCAGCCTTCGCTGGAATGAGATTCCTCTGGCATTCTGCGACAGTCTGCTTCGCGGGAATGACACTCGCTATTTGCAAAGCTGTATAGCAGCCAGGCGACACTTCACGGGCGGGAACCCGTGCTACGTTCACCACCCGGTCGCTTTCGCGGGGTTCTGTTTACGCACCAGCTCGGCCTGCAGGGGCTGCGTGAGGAAGCGCGCCAACGTCGCTGTGGCCTTGTCCTGAAACCGTTGCGCCAGCTCCATGAAGCGTTTCGCCCGGTCGTCCGCGCCGGCGTCGGTCCCGCTGAGCGTCTGGATCGCCAGGGCGTCGAGCACGATGGACAACGCCAGCTCGGTCGCGCCGGTCACGAGCCCCTGGTCGTCGGAGGCGGCGGTGTAGCCCTCCCGCAGGCGTGCGGTGATCTTGTCCTCGGCCTCGGTGATGGCTTCCAGGAGCAGCGACGACGTCCCGGCGGCGGCGTTGGTCGTGTACGACACCATCACCCGCGCGGGGTCCGGGATCGTGGAGAGCACCGCCCGCATGACCTTGCCTTCGGCGTAATTCACATGAAAATCAGTGTCCTCGGTGTACACCGTCATCGGCAGATACCAGACCTTCACCGTCGCGCCGGACACAATTGAGCTGCCCGACAGCCGCTTGATCTTGCCCGCTTCGTGGTCCACGGCATAGTCGCCGCCCTCGGTGTAACGCAGGGTCGGGGCGTCGTCGAACCCCACCACGACCGAGTCGCGCAGGAGGTTGCCCACGCCGACCGGGTACCAGCTGGTCCCGGTGAGGGTGAGGCTGACCGGGCCGACCGGCGTGCTCGCCAGCAGCATCGCCAGCGTGACACTGCCCTCGAGCAGGTTCTGATGGGGAAGTTGCGCTTCGGCCACGCCCTTGAGGTCGACCTCCTGCCGTGGGACCGTGAGCCCGTCAACCGCGAACCCCAGCAGGTGTTTCTCCAGGATGGTGGTGCTTGTCCAGCTCATGTTAATCCTCCTGCAGTTGGTAACTCAGGGCGGCGTAGAGGGTGGTGTTGGGCTGCACGCCGGTGATCTGGAGCGGGGTTGCGCTGCCGTTGATGTTCAGCGTCACGGTGTACGTGCCGGTATTGTAGGCGGCGGCGAGCTGGACCCGGTCACCGGCGCTGATGGCGACGCTGCCCAGGCCCCATTGGGTGGCGGTCCCGTCGTGGAGCACCAGGTTGGTGATGCGGCCGTCGAAGGGCAACGGGAACCCGTCACCGGAGCCGCCGCCGGGACCGCTGAGGTTGACGTTGGCCGTGGTGACCGTCTTGGAAAAGTGCAGCACCGTGGTGGCCAACCGCGCCTCCAGGTACGCTGCGGTGATGTTCAGACTCATGGTTATCTCTCTTGTTTTGAAAACCTTTAACAGGATATTAGGATAGAAGGATATCAAGGATAACGAATTAAAAAATGAAAATATAAAATATTATAGGAATGCTCAAGTAAATGTATTATGATATTATTATAGCGGAAAGTTATGCTTATATTCATGGTTGTCTCTCTTGTTTAGA
>CAZYOC010000298.1:0-5047 GCA_964648415.1 uncultured bacterium
AAAACCGCACCAGAATACAGATCTAACCACCTACCGGAATATTTTCCTTATTTCAACAGCACCATGCGTCGAGTCGCTTGATCGCCTTGATCTGTTGAAGCCCGGATGAAGTATACCCCGCCGGCCAGCTGGGCGCCGTCGAAATGAAACGTGTGCTCGCCGGCGGCCAACCGTCCTCGATGCAACACCGCAACCTCACGCCCAAGCAGATCAAAGATACGCAGTGTCAAGCCGGTTGCTAGTGGAAGCGCCAGTTGAATCCTGGTCGTCGGGTTGAAGGGATTAGGATATAGCGTGCCGAGCTCGAACCGGCAGGGTTGAGTTAACCTTGTTTCACCCACCGCTTGCGGAGTGATTTGTCCCCAGGTTTCATTGGAGAACGGGCTTTCGCCACCATGGCTATCCAGCGCCTTGATCCTGGCGTAGTAAATGACTCCCGGCTCCAGGTCTTCGATCACATACGCGCTGCTGTCGATGCTTGCGGTCTGTTCTGCCGGGTGGGGTGACGTACCCACATAGATGTTGTACCCGGCAATGTCATCTTCATGCCCGAACCAGTTGCAGGTGAGGATCATATCACCGTCGCGCAGGGTACGGTGGACATAGGGCCGTGCGGCGGTTCCGATCAGGTCTTTCTTGAAATACCGGTAGGAGGCAAACAGCGTATCCTCCGGCTGCTCGACTTCGAATTGCCAGGCCACGTCACCGTCGCTGTCGATCTCCTGCGCCCCGACCATACTGGGCACTCCCCAGCCGATCAACGTGTTGCCGTTGTCAAAACGGCGCGTACTGCCGGTGAACCAGCCGAATTCGGGCGGATCGGCGGTGTAGTGCCAGACCAGCGTAGCGGTCAGGTTCTCCTCGTCTACCACGTATTCCCGGGCGTAACTGCGCGGCGGCTCGTGAAAGGTCCCGTTGTCGAACAGGGTGATGTTGCCGTTGGGCGGCAGCCGGGCGTCGTGTTGACGCCAGAACGCTTGGGCGTTTCCCAGGTCGTTGATAAACGTGAACTCGTTTCCCGGACCGCCGCCCATGCTCCATTCCACCGCGCCGGTTTCCCGGTCGATCCGGTTCAACAGGCTGGTGGTGCGGCTGGAAATCAACAGGTCGCCGTCGGGGTATAACTCGATACTGTTGGTGTGCAGATGCTCGAAGTATTCGTCCTGCAGAACGCCGGGATCGTTGATGTACTCAAACGGCAGCTCATCCAAGTGATCCAGGCTTTTCCATTCCCACAGCACATTGTCTTGGTCGTCGAGCTGCTGGATGACGATTCCATCGACCAGAGCGTCTTCGTAGCCGCCGTATCCGGTCATGTCGAAGTAGCGAATCTCCCGGGCGAGGATCCAGCGGGTTCCATCCTCGTACAGCAGCAGCTCGTGGGCGTCGAGGTCGAAACCGTTCTGCGGGGCGATTGTGTCCACCGGCGTATAGGTGGTGTCCATCAGGATGAAGTCGATACCGTCGTTGGTGCTGCCACGGTTGTAGGCGAACAGCTCCAGCTCGGGGAAAGCGGTGAAATACGTGCTGTGGTGGTCCAGGGGGTTGTAGTACCAGAGCACGTCTCCGGCAGGGCTCAGGATCATCAGGACCGCGGTGTGCCACATTTGCTGAAACGTGGACTGGCGCGTTCCTTTCAGGCAGATGAAGTAATTCCCCGGGCCGACGTTACCATTGCCGCTCACATGGTAGGAATAGAAATCCGGCGGGAGGGTGACCTCATCGAGCTCGGCGCAGCCCAGCGTAGCATCGGTGTCCCCGCCGATGGAATGGCCAGGTGCAGCCGCGGCGCTCCCGCCGGTCATGGATGACACCGTTTCCAGCGCCTCGACTTCGGCTCTGAAGGCTGCCGCACGCGCCCGGTCAACACCCCGCTCTCGAATTGTGAAGCTGTAGCCGGGCAATCCCGGCGCACTGTCCTCGATCCAACGGGAAACCGTGACCGTCTCACCGAGCTGAAAGGGCCGGGCTGGGCGAAAGATCAGGGTCGCGTTGTCGCGCGCCAGGGAAAGCCGCCCTTCAACAGGGCCGCTTTTCGACCCGACCACCCGGAGCATGGTGCTTGGGGTGGCGTTAGTCCCTTTCGGCCCCCAACGCAGGCTCAGCATGGTTGCGGGCGACACCTCCACCGCGCCGGGCGACGGATTCAGGTAGCTCCGGGCCGGTTGAGCCGCCGCGGAGTTGCTCGGCAGCCAACTCAACCCCAGGAGCGCCGCAATGGCCGTTATCAGAACGAACCGCTTCCCCATAGGCTACTTCTTTTTCTTGCTCGTGACCTTCTTCTCGCCGCCCGGTGACAGAATGGCGTGCCGCCATACCTCACGGATATGCTTGACAAACACCACCTCGAGCCCTTTGCCCACGCCCTTGGGCCGATCCTGCCATTCGGGCAGGTTCTCGTCAGGCAGCAGGATGGTCTTGACCCCGGCGCGCTGAGCGGCCATCACTTTTTCATTGACACCGCCGATACGCAGGACATCGCCTTGCAGAGTGATCTCGCCGGTCATGGCCAGGTCATTGCGCACCGGGCGGCCGGTCAACGCCGACACCAGAGCGGTAGCCATGGTCACGCCCGCCGAGGGACCATCCTTCGGAATCGCGCCTTCCGGGACATGAACATGGATCTCGCTGTTCTTAAACTTCTCCAGGTCCATGTCCAGTTCGTCGGCCACGCTACGGATCAACGACAGCCCCGCCTGCGCGGATTCCTTCATCACATCGCCCAAGTGACCCGTCAGGGTCAGCTTCAGCTTGTCCGACTCCATCACCCGGACCTGTACCTTCAGGATATCACCACCCACCGGCGTCCAGGCGAGCCCCACCGCCGTACCGACCCGAGGCTCAGTGTCCAGCGGGCTGCGGCGATGCCTGGGGACTCCCAGCAGGCTCTTCAGTTCACGCACCCCAACCACCACCTGCTTGCGTTTCTTCCGCCGATCCGTCGACACCAGTTTCCTGGCCACACGACGGCAGACCTTGGCGATATTCCGCTCCAGCTCACGCACTCCCGCCTCGCGGGTGTAGTCCTCGATGATGGTGTTGATGCCCTCTTTGGTAAATCGGACATCCTCGTCTTTTAATCCATGTTCCTTCATCTGCTTGGGGATCAGGAACTGAATTGCGATCTGCAGTTTCTCCTCGCTCAGATAGCCGGGCAACTCGATGATCTCCATCCGGTCCTGCAAGGGGATGGGGATGCCGTGACGCGTGTTCGCCGTGGTAATGAACATCACCTGGCTGAGGTCGTATTCTACTTCCAGATAGTGATCAGAGAAGGTTATATTCTGCTCCGGGTCGAGCACCTCCAGCAGCGCGGATGCGGGGTCGCCCCGAAAATCCATCGCCATTTTGTCGATCTCATCGAGCAGGAACACCGGGTTGAGTACGCCGGCCTTTTTCATGGACTGGATGATGCGGCCCGGCTGGCTGCCGATGTAGGTGCGACGGTGGCCGCGAATCTCCGCCTCGTCACGGATGCCGCCCAGGGAGATTCGCACCAGCTTGCGGCTCAGAGCGCGGGCGATGCTGCGGCCCAGCGACGTCTTCCCCACACCCGGAGGCCCCACAAAGCAGATGATCGGGCCGCGCATCTTCTTCACCAGTTTTAACACGGCGAGGTGCTCGACGATGCGCTCTTTCGGCTTCTTCAGGCCGTAATGGTCCTCGTCGAGGATCTCCGCCGCGCGTTCCAGATCATGCCGATCCCGTGTCTTCTTCGCCCAGGGCAGAGCGAGGATCCAGTCGAGGTAATTGCGGACGACGGTGGCCTCCGGCGAGAGCATCGGCATCGCTTTCAGCTTTTCCAGCTCCTCGTCGACCTTCGCCCGCGCCTCTTTCGTCAGCCGGACCTCATCCAGTTTGTTCTGGTACGCGAGGATATCGCCCCAGTCTTCTTCCGAGTCCTCGCCGAGCTCTTTCTTGATGGTGCGGAGCTGCTCCTGCAGGAAATACGTCCGTTGCGACTGACTGATCTTCTCCCGGACCTGGCCCTCGATGTTCTTCTCGACCTCGAGCACCTCGATCTCGTGGGCGAGCTGCGCGGCGATCTCCAGGAACTGGTCCACCGCGGTCTCCGCCTCCAGGATACGCTGCTTCTTATCGTACGGCACCGACAGGTGCGCGGCGACGAAGTCCGCCAGGCGTTGCGGGTCCTTCATGGTGTCGACGGTGAACAGCAGCTCATCAGGGATGTTGCGGTTCAGGGGGACGTAATCCCGGAACAGCGAGACCGCGTGCCTCTTGGCGCCCTCCACTCGGATGTCGGTACGCGTACTGGGCATGATGGGCCGGACCAGCGCCTCCAGGTAGCCGTCCTTCTCCTGCGGCTTCTCGACGACGGCCCGAACCAGGCCCTCGACCAGCACCTTCACCAGGCCGTTGGGCAGTTTCAACACTTGTACGATTTTCGCGACGACACCGGTATGGAAGAGGCCGTCGAACGTGACCTCGTCTTCACTCGGGTTCCGCTGCGCCAGCAGCAGCAGCAGACGCTCCTTCATCATCGCCGACTCGATGGCGCGCAGTGTGCCCTCGCGCCCCACCAGCAATGGGAAAATCATATGCGGAAAGATCACCTGGTCACGGACCGGGAAGACCGGCAGCGTTTCCGGGATCTGTGGCAGTTCAGTCTCCTGGCCCAGCTCTGACTCGGACATGGGGTGCTCTCGTTAGTTTGCCTCAAGGGTCAAAGAAAGTAACACCCCATTTCACGCTCTCCAACCCCTGTTTCGCGCTCGAAAAGCAGGGTTTTGCGCGCATGAATATTGCATTTAAAGTGGTTCTTGCAAGGAATCGGACATACAAAATTCTCTAAATCGCTGTTTATTCTGGATTCCTGCTTCCGCAGGAATGACACGATGGGACATTTCATTCGAGAATTGCTATAAGCAGGGGCGCCTCAAACAATGTTGCAGGATCCCAGTACCCTCTCGCCATACAGTCCAACTGGCAAACTACCGCTGAATGCTGCCGGCTCTCATTCCCGCGAAGGCGGGAATCCAGGCAAGGTGCAAGAATACAAAATGTTAGCAATTCTGAACCGAAATAG
>CAZYOC010000299.1:0-5044 GCA_964648415.1 uncultured bacterium
GATTCCAGCCTTCGCTGGAATGAGATCGGTTCCTATTGTGCAACAGTCTGTATAGGTTGCATATGAAATGGTCATTTTGACCTCAGTTCTCTCTTTCTCACTCATTTGGCATTGATCAGTATTCCAGTTGTATCTAAACACTTCGTGCCTTATGTTTGAAATGCTGCATTCGAGAGCTGCGTTCATGGTGGACGCGGCTTTCGTCGAACGATCCGCAGGTTGGCCCAGTTCGACCAGTTGTTCGAGCCGGCCGTCGAGTTTCCTTGATACCGTGTTTATCAGAGGCAGCAGTGGCTGCTTCGCCTGTGGTTGTAAAATCGCGAAGGACGGGTCCTCATGAATCCGAGCCGGGCGACACTTGTGTTGTCACGTTCGAGCCGTGTGACGGAGGACACACCTGCGACTGGAAAACAAAAAGAAGCATCATTCGAGGTTAGGGAAGAGAAAAGGAAAACCAAACAGAAACGGGAAGGGAGGGGTGCTCTTATTAAGACCACCACAAGACTGTTGTTGACTGTGTTTGTCAGTTTGATGGCCTTTGGCTTTGTGTTGACGCCGGAGATGGTGTACGCTCAAGACGAGCCGGAATTCGACATCGGCGGAGCGCTGCGCTGGAATTACTTCGTCAAGAGTTGGGACGACGGCACCAAGGCCACATGGGGCCGTTGGGCCATGGACACGTTCCGGTTCAACATCGACGGATCCTACAAGGACGTGTACCTGTCCGCCGAATACCGGTTCTACGCCGGCTACCAGATGATTCATCATGGATACCTGGGCTACGATTTCAACGAGTCCACGAGCATGCACCTCGGTGTGCATCAGGTCCCGTTCGGGATTCAGCCCTACGCGTCCCACAACTGGTTCTTCCAGCTCCCGTATTATGTCGGTCTGGAAGATGACTACGACGCCGGTATCAAGTTCCTCAAGGACATGGGCAACTTCCACCTGGCCGTGGCCTACTACCTGAACGACGAAGGCAACTACACGGGTAACAGCATCGCGAGCGCCCGTTACAGCTACGATGTAGTGCCGACGGCTGCGGGTACCATGCCGGACGGCGTGGCGCGCACCCAGATGGAGAACAACCAGTTCAACATCCGCCTGGCGATGGATGTGGGCGAACATGAGATCGGCGTGTCCGGTCAGTACGGCATGCTGTACAACACCGCGCTGGACGAAAACGGCAGCCGGATGGCCTGGGGAGTTCACGGCAACCTGAACTTCGGTCAGCTCAACATGAAACTGGAAGCCATCGGTTACAGCTTTGATCCGGAACTGGCCCCGGGTGTGGATGAGACGGTTGTGGCGCAGGGCGCCTACGACTATCCGTACCTGATCGCCGCAGAAGCCATGTTTTACGTGGCGGGCGTCTCCTACAGCGTACCTGTGGAGATCGGCCCCATTTCCAACCTGACGTTTTACGAAAACTTCTGCCATATGGACAAGCCCGAAGAAAACTTCGAGGCGAGTCAGAACGCCATTACCGGTGTAATGGTTACCGCCGGAAGCGTGTACACGTACATCGACTACGCCATGGGTAAAAACCATCCGTGGATCGGACCGGTTTACGGCAACGCGCTGGCGCAGGGCAACCCCGACGCCGAATGGGAATACCGTTTCAACGTCAACATCGGCTACTACTTCTAGCCGCTATACCGGCCTTCGGGACCATGGAGGCGTAGGCTTCCATGGTCCCGCGCGCCGGATTGTCGTTGAGGCTGTTTTATGAACGCGCGAGCGTTGTCAAGGAGGTACCAGGGTGAGTGAGCAACAACCCAAAATCCGCGTCAAAGGGCTGTACAAAGTCTTTGGACGCAATCCGGAGAAGACAATCCCGGAACTCGAAGAAGGAATGAGCAAAGACGAGGTCCTGGAGAAATACGGCAACACGGTGGGCATCAACAATGCCTCGTTTGACGTGTATCCGGGTGAAATCTTCGTAGTCATGGGATTGTCGGGCAGCGGCAAGTCGACCGTGTTGCGCTGTTTGAACCGGTTGATCGAACCGACCGCCGGGACGGTGATAATTGACGATACCGACGTGACCAAGGCGGACCATGAGACCCTGCTGAAGGTGCGCCGCGAAAAGACAGCCATGGTGTTCCAGCACTTCGGCCTGCTGCCGCACAAGACAGTCAGCCAGAATGTCGCGTTCGGTCTGGAATTGCAGGGGGTGGCGGAAAAGACCCGTAAGGAGAAAGCCTACGATATTATCAAGATCGTCGGACTGAAGGGCTACGAGGAGATGATGACCGGGGAGCTGAGCGGCGGCATGCAGCAACGTGTCGGCCTCGCCCGCGCCCTGGCCACCGATCCGGAAATTCTTTTGATGGACGAAGCCTTCAGCGCCCTGGACCCGTTGATCCGCAACAACATGCAGGACGAGTTGCTGGATTTGCAGGAAAAGGTGCAGAAGACCATCGTGTTCATCACCCACGATCTCGATGAAGCGTTGAAGCTGGGCGACAGAATCGCTATTATGAAGGACGGCGCCATCGTCCAGGTAGGCACCTCGGAAGAGATCCTGACGCTACCGGCCGACAAGTACGTGTCCGACTTTGTGGAAAATGTGGACCGCGGCAAGGTGATCACCGCCGGATCGTTGATGTTTGCTCACCCGCAACGTGTGTTGGCGCCAAGGGACGGCCCCAGGTCGGCCATCCGGAAAATGCGTAAACTGGGCGTCAGCTCGATCCCGGTGACCGGCAAGGGACGCCGGTTCCAGGGATTTGTCAAGCTGGATGACGCCATTCGTGCGGAAAAGAAGGACGTGCGTAACATCGAAGACATTCTGATTTCCGATGTGACCACCGTTTCTGCGGAAACCACGGTTGTGGATCTGCTGCCGATCGCCTGGGAGAACGATTTACCCATTCCTGTGGTCGATGAAGAAGGCAAGCTGGAAGGCATCGTGATACAGGGCTCCATTGTGGCGGAGCTTACCGGTGGCGAGATGACCGAATTCGGGGTGACGGAAAACGAGATTTATCCGGTATCCGAAAGTACCCTGGCGGCGCTGGAGCGTGATGGTATCGACATCAAGAAAATCGAGGAGAAGATGGATGCCGACGAGGAGTTGAAGGATACCGAAGCCGGCTCTGCTTCCACAGATGAGACGTCGGAACCGGAAACCGGGGAGGATAAATCATGATCGACCTGAGAATCGGCGACGCGGTTGAAAAAGTGGTCGAATGGTTGACGAACAACCTCGGCGGTGTGTTTGATGTGATTGCGGTGATTCTCGGGGCTATTATTGACAGCCTTGAGTATGTTCTTGCCCTGCCGCCCGCCATTGTACTGACCCTGATCTTCACTGGATTGGCCTGGTGGCTGGCGGGGCGCGGAGTCGCCATTTTCACCCTGATCGGCATGCTCGTCATCGACAGCATGAGCATGTGGTCTTACATGGTGGCGACGTTGGCGCTGGTGCTCTCATCCACCCTGGTAGCGTTGCTCATCGGCATCCCGCTGGGGATCTGGATGTCCAAGAACCAGGTGGTGGAGAACATTATCCGTCCCATCCTGGACTTCATGCAGACCATGCCGGCGTTTGTCTACCTGATTCCCGCCGTATTCTTCTTTTCACTGGGAGCCGTACCGGGCGCAGTGGCGACGGTAATTTTCGCCATGCCTCCCGCCGTGCGGCTCACCAACCTGGGCATCCAGCAGGTACCGAAGGAAGTGGTCGAAGCGACCAAATCCTTCGGCGCGACACCCCGCCAACTGCTGTTCAAGGCGGAAATTCCGCTGGCCACACCGACCATCCTGGCCGGTGTGAACCAGACGATTATGCTGGCGCTGTCCATGGTCGTGATCGCGGCGATGATTGGCGCGGGCGGCCTGGGCGACCCGGTGCTGAAGGGCATTACCCAGCTCCGTATCGGACTGGGCTTTGAAGGCGGCCTCGCTGTCGTGCTTCTGGCCATCGTGCTGGACCGCATTACGCAGGCTCTCGGCGACACAACCAAGAAAAACAAACAGTAAGGTCACCACTATAGAGGAGGGAACGATGTTTAGAAGTGGTTGGAAACTGATTACGGTCGGCCTGTTGATCGCTGCGTTGGTGGTCATCGGGGTCGGTTGCGGCAAGAAGAAAGCGGAGACGGTGGACCTGGTCTACGTCAACTGGGCGGAAGGCATCGCCATGACCAACCTGGCGAAGGTCGCGCTGGAAGACATGGGCTACACGGTGAACATCCAGGTCGCGGACGTCGGCCCGGTGTACACCTCCATCGCTCAGGGCGACAAGGATGCGTTCCTTGACGCGTGGCTGCCGGTAACCCACGCCGACTACATGGAACGCTTCAAGGACAAGATCGTTGATGTCGGCTACACGTTCCAGGGCGCGCGGATCGGCTTGGTGGTTCCGCAGTACGTCACCATCAACAGCATCGAAGAGATGAATGACGTCGCGGACAAGTTCGACGGCGATATCATCGGGATCGACGCCGGCGCGGGCATCATGAAGGCCAGCGACAAGGCCATCGAAGAGTACGGCCTGGACTACAAACTGGTGTCGTCCTCCGGCCCGGCGATGACCGCCGCTCTCAACGACGCCTACGGCAACGAAGAGTGGATCGTGGTCACCGGCTGGAAGCCGCACTGGAAGTTCGCCCGCTACGATCTGAAGTTCCTCGAAGACCCGAAGAAGGTCTACGGAGCTGTCGAGAACTGCCACTGCGTGGCGCGCCTGGGCCTGGAAGAAGACATGCCGAAGGTGTACGCGTTCCTCGAAAACTTCGAGATGAACGACAAGCAGCTTGGCAGCCTGATGGGTCATATCGCCGATCATGACGGCCCGGAGACGGAAGCCGTGCGGATGTGGCTGGAAGAGCCCGCCAACCAGCAGCTCGTGGACTCCTGGAAGCCCGCGAAGTAAGCACCTGCTGCATCGAGTTTTTCAGCCCGGCGCGTCGTGCGCCGGGCTTTTTGTTTACCGAAACCAGAAACCAGGAAACACTCGAGTTTGGCCAGGGTTGCACATATAATAGGGCCTGTTGCACGAATTCTGATGTCTCTCATTCCAGCGAAGGCTGGAATC
>CAZYOC010000300.1:0-5002 GCA_964648415.1 uncultured bacterium
TACTTCAAGGGCGATACAACGCTTGCCAACCAGCCCGCGGCCTGGTTTGATGATTGATAGGGCCTGTTGCATGAACCCCATATCGAGATCATCTGCGAAATCTCCTTGGTTATTATCAAACAGTAGCAGTTTTATAACATAAGATTTAACAATGTCATACAGCTAATCCCTCTTCCTTTATTTCGTTGTATTACTTCTCAAAAACACCAAGAGTTCGATTCGTGCAACAAGCCCTATATCGGGAGCGGGAATCTCCTCCGTCGCCAGCTCAAATGAGACAGAACTTGTAAAAACCAACACACTTGTTCTGAGGGCACACGAAACATAAACCGCCGAGAGAGCCTGCACACTCGACGGTTTGGTTCTTTCATCACAGCCGGCTACTTGACCAGCAGGACTTTCTCCCGCCTTACCTCGCTGTCCGCTTCAACTCGAAGCAGATACATCCCGGACGCCGCCCCGGCCGCATTCCAGGCAAGCTCGTGCGTCCCCGCCGCCAGGCCGCCCTGCAGGAGCGTCGCCACTTCACGCCCGGTCACATCATACACAACCGCGCGGACCTGCGACGCCCGCGGCAGCAGCACGTTCACATGCAGCGCGGAGTTAAACGGGTTCGGGTAGGCCGCGATTCCGAATTGGTCGGGCAGCAACGCTTCACCGTCCGCCACACTCTGCTCGATCTGGATCTGCCACCGGAGCGTATCCGCACCGCCCCAGTCGTCGCTCACGACACACAGTACCGTCTCGCTGCGCATGCCGCTCGCTACAGTATGCGAATACGTGGCCTCCTCCGCAACCACTTCGTCTTCGAGCAGGTAACGGTAGCTCAGCGAGTCCTCATCTTCGTCCTCGGCGGTAACGCTGAATTCCACCGTATTGCCCGCGGTCTCGGTGAATTCCAGCTCTTCGGGGTCGTGGTCCACAATCCGGGGATCGTTGTTGACGCCGGTGGCTGTCCAGGATTCCGTGGCGCTGTCACCCATCACATCAACCACCACGCCCAGGATCTCGAATTCACCCAACTCCTCGAAGGTATAGGAGAAGGCCGCTTCGTCGCCCAACAGCTCCTCATTGACGTACCAGCGGTAAGCCAGGGAATCGTCGCTGCCGTCGGGGTCGGTGGCGGTGATGGAGAAGGCCTGTTCCTCAACGGGATGCACGTTGAACATGTGAAACCAGGGATGGGACTCGGTGATCTCGGGCGGTTCGTTGGCGTTGGGCTCCCACAGCGGCATGTAGGTCACTTCGCCCAGGCTGCCGTCGTCGGGATCATGAAAGATGCCGTCCTCGACCACGGTCGAGTCCATGCTGCCCCACCAGTTGTTTTGCGCCAGCAGGTCGCCGCTGGTGTTGTTGTACAGGTTGTAGGTCTGGCCGTTGTTGCCGTTGTCGTGGATTTGGTTGTGGCCCTGTTCGTCGGGGTCGTCGGCGTCGTCGTCGCCCAGCATCACGGTCGCTCCGGTCAGGACTGTCACGCCCCAGTGGTTGCCGGTGATCAGGTTGCGTGCGGCGTTGACGACGGCGTTCTGCTGTACTGTGATCCCACTCCCGCCGGACATCGGATTGGGCGCGATATCGTTGTCGAGGAACTGGCAATCGGTAATCAGCACTTCCACACCGGTCCCGTTGGCGATGATGCCGTAAGACGCGCCCTCGACAGTGGTGTTGTGTACGGCAACCTCCGCGCCGCTGCCCATCAGGTTCCACACCGAAATGCCGCCGTGGGTGTTGCCCTCTTCGCCGCTGATGTAGCAGCTGTCGATGTCCACCACGTTGAAGCCCTGCGTACCGATGGAGATCGGGTTCTTGGCGCCGTCGGCCTCCAGGTTGTTGGCCACCAGCCTGCACCCGCTGATGTCCACATCGGCGCTCATGTTGATGTTGATGGTCCACTGGTGGTTATCGTGGAACTCGCAGTTCTCCACCGTACCAGTTCCGCCGCCGAAGGAGAGCACATACCGGTCCCAGTTGGTGAACCGGCAGCCGGTGATGGTCGCGCTCCCGTCAACGACCTTCACCATCTGGTGACCGGGCAGGTCGCCGTCGTACCCGCCGCCGTCGGCGATCACCATGGCGAGGTGCAGTTCGCCGGTCTCCTCGACACGGAATCCGTTGGTGAAGCCGTCCTCCGGTCCGAAGAACTCCAGCGAGTCTGCGTCCAGCGAATCCACCGGACCCATGTAGAAATAGCCGTCCAGGTTGATGGCCGGGTTCGTCGTGTGGGTACACTGGATGTCCTCGTCGATGAGGATGCTGTCGCCCTCCGACACAGTCAGCTCCTCGGTGAAGAGGTAGCGTTCGAGGTCGTCGTCCCAGGTGACCGCGCCGCCGGAATTGGCGACCAGTTCGTCACCGGTCCAGACCACACCCGTGCCGGGGGTGGTGTAGGCAGCCGCCGGCATCGGCAGAAGGAGGACCAGCAGGCAAATGGATGACAAATGCTTCATGGGTGTTGACTCCCTGTGCGTGTAAACCGTCAAGTACAAAGATCGTGATGTAAGGTGTCAGATCTCCACTGCGTTCAGGATCTGACACGACCAACAACAGCCGCACTCCACGGGCGAGACGCCCGTGCTACGTTTGAGACGCCCCCATCAGTGCATTTGTCCCGGGCAGTTTGTTGTGAGAATGGTCTTTGTCCAAGCTGAGCGAGCCAGGAACGACACCCTTTCTCGCTTGCTTATCTTCAGGAATCGCTGCCCGGGTTCATACTGCTATTGTGACGCGCCCATCTGTTTCGCGAACTATCCGGGTTATCCCTGTGACGCGCCCATCAGCGTAATCACCAGCTCCCGGTTGCGCGGTTTGTTGTCCCAGTCGATGAACACGATCTGCTGCCAGGTTCCCAGCATCATGGCGCCGTTGGCCACCGGAACCGTGAGTGAAGGCCCGACCAGCGAAGCGCGCACATGGCTGTGGCCGTTGCCGTCATGCCAGGTCGCATCGTGCTTGTAGGTATGCCCACTCGACGGTGCAATGCGTTCCATCGCCTCGGGGAAATCCTCCTCTAAGCCCGGTTCGTACTCGATGGTGGTTACCGAGCCCGTAGAGCCCCGGCAGAACACGTTGACCGTGCCGAACCGGAGACTGTGTTTCTTGACAATCCGGCCCACTTCGGCGGTCAGGTTCATCATCTGCCCATGCCCCTCGGTGGACACCGGCAGCAGCTCGGTGAGCATCTTGAGTTGTTGCTGTGGCCCGGCGGGAGGAGGCGGTGCTCCGTGTTGCATATTCACAGGTACTCCTTAAACAAAGTCGCCGTTGGTCAGGTTCAGGCCCCACGCTTTCGCGTAGTTGATAATCAAACCATGCTCGACCTCGGTCACCGTCTTGTCCGCCTTGGCGATGCGGATCAGGTCCAGCAGAAAACGCTGCTTGAACACCGGACCGAAGGATTCGCCGATGAGTCCGAAGACGTCATGCAGCGATTCCACACGGTCATCCTCATCGAGCGCTTGCCAGTAAGCCAGCATCTGGTTGAACTTCTCTTCCAGATCCATGAGGTTCACGTCAAAGGGGAGTTCGTCCAGAATCTCCAGGATCTTCTTCTTCTCTTCCTCCACCATCTCGCCATCGGACAAGCTGGAGTATGCGATAAACGCCAGGGCTACCGCCCGGGTCTCGTCGAAGGAACGTTCACCGTTCGCCATGGTATCGGCCTTTCGTTGGTCCTGCCTGATTAGGATTGGCTTCCCTAATGTACAAGAATCGGAGGCGGGTTGCATCTCACACCGGCAACACCGTCTGCGGTTGTTTCCCCTCCATCAGGCCCTGGTAGAGGGTCGCCAGCCGTTCCACCATCACATCCACGGAAAAGAGGGTTTCAGCACGTTTACGTCCGGTTTTGCCCATGCGGTTGCGCAGGCGGGGATCGGCCAGGAGTTTCGTCAGCAAGTCGGTCAGCCGGTCCACATCTCCCGCGGGCGCCAGGTAGCCGGTCACCTTGTCTTCCACGACTTCGGGGACTCCGCCGCTGCTCATCGCTGCGACCGGCGTCTCCGCCGCCATGGCTTCCACCAGCACCCGTCCCTGGCCCTCGTTGCGGCTGGTCAACGCCAGCACATCCAGTGCGGAGAAGATGCGATGCGTGTCCTTCCGCCAGCCGGTCCACACCAGGTGATCGGTCAGGTTGAGCTCGCCGGCCCGTTTTTCCAGCGCCTCGCGCATGTCGCCGTCACCCACGATGAGGAATCGCGTGCGGTCGTTTTCAGCCGCCAGCCGGCCCGCGACCTCGATGAAGTAATCCGGCCCCTTGACCGAGGTGAGGCGTCCCACGAACCCCACTACGAGATCGTCGGCGCTGAACCCGAACTCGTTGCGCACCCTCACTCTGCGGCCGCGTTTCGGGAAGCAGGGCTTCAGCTCCACCCCGCTGGGAATGACACAGAACTGCTCGCGCCGCCCCGCACCGACCGCCTGAAATTCGCGCAGCTCGTCGTTGGTCAGCCCGACGATGGCGTCGGTCCACCCCGCCAGCCGTGTCTCAATCTCGGTAAAGACCTTGTTCGCGGTGGAGCCGCCGTACCCGGAGAAAACATGCCCATGAGGGGTGTACACGACTTTCGCGCCCACCCGGGACCACTTCGCCGCCACCCGGCCGATCGCGCCCGCCTTGGCGGAATGGAGATGGAGGATGTCGGGTTGGAGCGAACGGATGATCCCGGTCAGTTTGGGCAACGTCCGCACATCGGTCATGGGCTGAATGGGACGCACCAGCGTGGGCTCCACCAGCAGTCTGTCGCCCAGGCGCCGCCTGTACTCTTCCGGCGGCCCCTCTCCTTCCAGGCCCGGCCCGGTCAGCACCAGCGACTGGAAACGGCTCGTGTCCACTCGCTCCGCTGAGAGTACGGTATTCTCCGCCGAGCCGCCCGGATCCAGACGGGTGATGATATGCAGCACACGAATCTTGCGCGGGTTGTCACTCATAACGCTCCCCCAGGGTGGTTTGTGGATCGTTTCACCTGAATTGGGTTGTTGTATGAGTTTTGCCCCGGGCAGCTTG
>CAZYOC010000301.1:0-4978 GCA_964648415.1 uncultured bacterium
GAATTCGTGCAACAGGCCCTATAGTGGTTCTTGCAAAGAATCGAACATACTAAGACTCTTAAGTACTTGTTTATTCTGGATTCACGGCTGTCCCAAACTACGGGACACCGCAAGCTTCACTTCGTTCCGGTTCCTGCTTTCGCAGGAATGACATCATGGGACATTTCATTCGAGAATTGCTATAATTTCTAGTCCGTTACTTCTGGCAGCCACCGTTCACACGTCGCCCGCACACTCTTCACCATGCCGTCATACGCAGGTATCATGGCCATCAGTTTTTCCACCTGGAAGGTGTCGATACACGCTTTGACATCGCTGCCGAACGCGTACAGGACTTCCAGGTTGTAGGCTTCGCCCAGGTCCATCAGTTCGCGTCCTACTCGTTTGGCTTCTTCCACGGAAAACGCCACCTCCATGCGCTGCCACACCTCCCGCAACTCATGCTCCAGACGGTCCAGCATCTGGGGAACCGTACTCAGCAGATCCCCGCACAGTTTTTCAAAAGGATTGGCCACCGCCACGGGCTGGTCCACCAGCAGATACGGATCAAACTCGTCCGCCGCCTTCACCGTGTCATGGGGCAGGCATTCGGCCAGCGCCTGCATTAAGGTTCGGCGCTGCACAGGTTTGCCGACAAACGCTTTCGCGCCGAGGGACAGGGCTTTTTCCTGCTCCTGCCGCAGGGCGCCGGCGCTGATGACGATGATGGGAATCGAATCCGTACGGTCATCGTTCTTCAGCTGCTGGATGGCGTCGTACCCGCTCATGCCGGGCAGATGGATGTCCATTACAATGGCGTCGGGAAGGTGTTCCAGCGCCAGGTCGACGCCATCCTCCGCGTTGACGGCGGTGATGATCTGCAAGCGGGTATCGGCGACCAGTTCTTCAATCAGCTTTCGGTTCAGAGGATCATCCTCCACCACCAGCACCGTGGCGTCGTCAAATTCGATGTGGTGATGGAGCTCCTCGGGGGCTTTCGCTTGTCGCGGGGAGACTGCTTTTACATTGGGCAGGGACACGGTGAAGGTGCTGCCGCGCCCCACCTCGGACTCCAGGGTGATGAAGCCGCCCATCATTTCCACCAGCCGCCGGGTGATGGTCATCCCCAGCCCGGTGCCGCCATACTTGCGCTGGTCCTGTCCCTCCACCTGGTAAAAGCCCTTGAAGATCCGTTCCTGCTCCTCTTTGGGGATGCCGATGCCGGTATCTTCCACAGCAATGGTCACATCGTTCAGCCCGACTCCCTTGCTGTTCGGGGCGCTGCCGACACGAACCGTGATGTGTCCCTGCTCGGTGAACTTGAGGGCGTTGCCGATAATGTTGTTCAACACCTGCCGAATCCGGACGCCGTCCAGCATCAAGCCCTCCGGGAGGCTTTCCTCGATCTCCAGTTGCAGCTCGACGTTCTTCTGTTTGCTGCGCTGGGCGAATACTTGCAGCAGCTCCTGGAACAGGTCTCGCGTATCCACAGGTTGCGGGTCAATGGTCATCTTGCCGGCTTCGATCTTGGACAGGTCCAGGATATCGTTGATGAGTTGCATCAGCATCTGTCCGCTGGAGGTGATCGCGGCGACGTATTCCCGGTGTTTGACATCGGTAATGTGTTTTTCCAGGATCTCGGCGAACCCGAGGATGGAGTTCATGGGGGTCCGGATCTCATGGGACATGTTGGCCAGGAATTCACTCTTGGCGGTGTTGGCCAGCTCGGCTTCCAGAGCCCAACGCTTGGCGCGCTCGTTGGCCTCCATCAATTGCCGGTTCGTCGCTTCCGCTTTCACATTGGCCCGACGCAATTTCTGCTCGGTGGTAACCAGCTCGTCCACGTCGATGATCAGGCCCAGCGCGCCTTTGAGGACGCCCTGGTTGTCACGCACGGCGTTGACGGACAGGTCCGCCCACCGTGTCAGCCCCTCTTTCGTCAGGTAACGTATTGTGGCGCGGTATTGATCCCGTTTGCCCTCCATCAGCTCAACGAGCTTTTCACCCATCTGTGTCTCTTCCGGGGGGACCAGTTGGGCGGGGGACAGCTTCAGCAGCTCCTCCTGTGAATATCCGGTCATCTCGCACCAGGTCCGGTTGACATGGACATACCGCCCTGTCAGGTCCACTTCGGCTACACCGATGGAGGTGTTTTCAAAAATCGCGCGGTATTGCTGTTCCGCCTTGATACGGTCAGTGATGTCGACCAGCGCGGTGAGGCATTGCCAGGTCGAATCGTCCACGGCTTCGCGGCGCGACACCAGGCGGACATGACGTGAGCCGGTTTTGTCGTTTTGATCCCGGAGAGCGACCTCCACGGTATGAAGCTCGTCATTGGCGAGAGTGCTGCGAATGTGCGACAGCAACGCCGTTGATTCGCCCTGCGCGAGAAACACCATGAAGGAGTGGCCGATCACCTGTCCGCGTTCTATCCCCAGCAACTCGGCGGCGATGAAGTTCATCCGGGTGACGATGCCCTGCGCGTCAAGGGCGAGATACCCCATCGGAGCATAGTTGTAAAGGTCGGCGTATTGTGCGCTGGTGGCCTCGAGACGGTTCTGCAACGACCGCAGCTCATCGTTCTGCAGTTCCAACTCGATCTGGTGAACGTGGAGTTCTTCGACAAGCGCAGCGATGTCTTCCCGGCTCTCAGGCAAAGGGGCATGATCCCGAGAAGCTGCGATCTCTTCGGCTTGTTGCCTGATTTGGCGCTGGTCGATATCGTTGGGCATGGCGCTTTCTTGTGTCGGTTCGGGACTCTCGACGCAATACAGACAGTCTTGTATGAAGGTAGCGTACTGTGTCAAAAGGAGCCAGTCGTCAATTTCACAGATTTGTTCTCTACGGGGCAATTATTATTCATAGTACGTGAATCGCTCCACCAGTGGGTTTTGCCTTCACGTCTCGCTACGGCTACATTGCGCTATGATCCGGAGCCATAAACATCGGGCCGCCGGCCCCCTGGACGCCTTCGCCTCGGCAGGTGGTGTGTTTCTGTCCCTGCTGTTGAGACTGTATCCGCAGGCACGACGTGCGTTGCGCCTGCCCGGGCGCCTGTCCCGAAACATCCAACGAGTCTCATTCCGGCCAAGGCGACTGTACCGAAACGTCCAACGAGTCTCATTCCCGCCAAGGCGCCTGTACCGAAGCATCCAACGAGTCTCATTCCCGCGAAGGCGGGAATCCAGGCATGTATATATACTACAAGATGTCGGGCATACAATACCAAACGGTAAATGCTACCCTGGCGCAGGAAAGCCAACATGTTATATTCTTGCCCCTTGCCTGGATCCCAACCTGCGCCGGGAGGCGAGAGGTTCCTGTTGTGATACAGTCGCCTTCGCCTGGATGAGACGGGTTTGCAGCCATATTCTACTATCGTTTCTGTTAATCGGCGCCTTGCTTGCAAGTCCCTGTTACGGCGCAACGCCCGCCGACACTACAAACCAGGTGTTCAGCGACACCAGCGGCTGGAAGAGCCTTGTAAACGACGGCGCGGCGTACCTGGCCGCCGCCACCGCCGCCATCGCCGGCCCCGGTGCGATCGACAACCAGCTCCTGCTCAAACACGACCCCGTCCTGGGGATGTATCCCCTGTTCGACCTGACCAGCGGCACTCGCGCCCGGTTCGGAGCCGGCGTGTTCTATCGTCGCCAAGCCTTTTATTCCACCGTCAGCATCCTGCGTCACGATTCGCGTAAGCAGGTGATTTCCGGAACCGTGCTGTTGAACGGAGGCGAGGAATACCAGCCCCGTCGCTGGCAGGCCGCTGTCAACCTGATTGAATATCGCGACGATGATTTGTGGTTTTACGGTGTGGGCAGCGATCCGCGCGAGGATCCGCGCAGCCTGTTCCGGCCGGATACCGACCAGCAGCGCGCCAACTTCTACCAGAAAAAACAACAGGCGACCCTCTGTTTCGGGATCGCGACAACTCCAAAACAGGAATGGTACATCACCAGCTACCTGTCCGGAAAGAAGATCCGGGACGGCGACGATGTACCGATGGAAGAGTGGATCAGCCGAGTGTTTCAAACGGAACGTCTGCAGGGGTTCGGCCATACCTGGTGGCAGTGGTACGCCGAGCTGGCGTGGCACTACGACAGCCGGGGGCCACGCTCCCCACGTTGTGCGTCATGGGAAACGGAACTGTATGCCGGATACGCTAAAGGGGTCGGGAATACTTCGGAGCAGCTCCTGCGCAGCGGTTGCAACCTGGCCGCTTCGCTGCCGTTGCCCCTGGCGCCGGTGTGCGTCCAGCCGCGGCTGCTGGTCAACCAGGTGCATAACCTGCGCCCCGGGTACCCCATGGCGTTTACCGATTACCCGCGCCACCCCACGTTTCGAGGGATCGCCACACGCTACCTGCTGCGTAACGACGAAATCATCCTGTTGCCGTCTTTCGATCTTGTCACGAGCTTGCATCCCAACATCCGCGCGGGCTCCTTTGTCGACGGGCTCTTCGCCGGCCAACGCGAGGAACTGCCCCGCATGACTCTCCGGCACGCGCCCTGGTGTGTCGGCATGTACAGCATTGTGAGTTTCAAGAACAGCGACCTGGGCGGGGTGCAGGCGGCGTATGGGTCGGAAGGGTTGCGCTTTATGCTCTGGCTGGGAACATTGCAAGACCTCAACGACCGCTGGCGGTGGAAGTAATACTGTCGTAGCACGACCGTCCCGTGGCGAGGAATGCTATCGTAGCACGAGCGGGACGCCCGTGACAGGACGTTGCAAACGCCATCTGTAGTAACCGGATATTTCACGAGAATTACGATTAACCAATCAGGCGAAACACAAACTCACTCGCATGGCCCGATTTGCTGAGTCGCTACATGTCAAGCACTTGAGAATGCCGCCGATGTACGATTATGGCGCACAGTCTCGAGTCGCCGGTAAAGCAAGTCGGGCGAAACACAAACTCACTCGCATGGCCCGATTTGCTGATCGCTACATGTCAAGCACTTGAGAATGCCGCCGATGTACGCTTCTGGCACACAGT
>CAZYOC010000302.1:0-4918 GCA_964648415.1 uncultured bacterium
GTCCCGTAGTTTGGGACAGCCGTGAATCCAGAATAAACAAGTACTTATGAATCTTGGAATGTTCGATTCTTTGCAAGAACCACTATTAACGACAGGCGCACCCTGCCGTGTTGGAACTGCTATCTTAGCAGTGACCATTTGGGCTGTCTTTCAATTACGAGGAGGAGCTGATGGAAGAGTCTCAGAGAACCCGGGCATCAAAGAAGAAAACCATCCTCACCATTTTTGGGATCGTGCTGCTGGTAATCGTGGCTGTGGTGGGATTTCTCGCCACGTCTGACAGTGAGCTGACACCCCAGGCGGAGGTCTGGTTCAGCGAGGATCCCGCCGCGAACGTTTCACTTGAAGACAATGCTTTCTTTCTCGCGATAGGCTTCGGTGTTCCCGACAGCATGGATCCTGTTCCGCCGGCTCGTGAGTGGGTCGAGCAGGAAAACGCCCGCCTCCAAGCGCTGATGGATGGCGCAGAGCCCAATCCTTCTGCTGTCATCGACTTGCCACAAACGAAGTTGCTGGCAGACATCAAAGAGAATGTCTACTCGCTTTCCAAACCTCACGCATTGGATAGCCTGCTGGCGAACGCGGAGGCCATCGAAACGTTGTATCAACACGCAGAATTCCTGACAGAACGGTATCGTCGACTTGCGGAAATGGCACAGTTTCAAACGCCGGTCACGCCCCATGCTTCGGCGAACTGGCCCCAGCTTCTACCCCTGCTTCGCTATCAGAAACTGCGTCACGCCTGGATACTTCTAGGCTACAGGGAAGGCGAGCGGGATGAGACGCTGGAGTTGCTGGAAAACGATTTCACGTTGGCGAGAATGCTGAAACGAGAAGCGGATTATATGCTACTGGAGTTAATCGCCACTGTCCTGTATGATCGTAACCTTCAGGTCGTTGACCAGCTCCTGGATATGGATAGCCCACCCGATCCCAAGCTGGTGCAGTTTGTTGCCAACCTCCAGCTTTTATCGCCGGAGGAGAATTCACTACGCCCCGCACTGATCTATGAAGGCAGGATCGCGTACAACACCCTCAAGGCTCAAAACAGTGCGAAATTCATCGCACGGGTGCTGCAGAAAGAGAATCTTACAGCTAACCTGATAGCGGAGTCTCACGGCGCTGTTGCGGAGTTGTCGGAGCTGAACGGTCCAGAATATGTGCAGCGGCGGGACAATGAACTCGCCTCGGTCGGTCTGTTTGACCAACTGCGCAATCTCGGCGGATTGATGCAACTGGAGAATGCCAGAGCGTTCGTGGCTTACGCCGATGCGGGCTATGATCTGAATGGCCGCATGCTACTCCTCAAAGCGAAATCTGCTCTGCTCGCTGGTGAGATCTCGACCGAAAACATCCCGGAGTTTCTCGCTGAACATGGGAATCAATACTACAACCCCTTTACAGAGAAAGCGTTGGAATGGGATTCAGAAGTACAGCAACTCTTTTATACGGGGCCGAATCAGGAACAACATGAAAAACACCGGCAGGTGACAATCTCGTCCCGCGATTGAAGCAACCGCAGGGTATCATGTCTTCGCCTGCGCAGGAATGGAGATTCCGCCGGTCTTCATTCGCCGCTACCTTTCGCTTCGCGATGGAAAACGCTGGACAGGATGATCATCCAGATCGCAGTGGGCGGTCTGAAATCACAATCACCGATGGATAACGCCGGACGGATCTGCGGTGAACGTAGTAGAGCAAGCCGGGATGGACACTTCCTGAAAAAGGGACTGTTACCTTTTTGCCGCGAAATGTTTTATGTTTAGTACAGTGTGAATCAAAAAGGCAACAATCCACTTTTCAGGTTTTATAGGGCCTGTTGCACAATAGGAACCGATCTCATTCCAGCCTTCGCTGGAATGAGAGACATCAGAATTCGTGCAACAGGCCCTATAGACACTCCCGACACGCTCATCGCGGGATGGTTTGAAGGGCCTGCATGCGGGTGCATTGTGTCCATCGGTTGACGTGAAAGGCGGCGCGGCGGACGTATCGGGCCATGCGTCCAAACTGTGCTCATATCATGGTTTTATCTTAGTAAAGAACCATGTGAAGAACCATTGCTCGCGAAATATCCGGGTTAGCCCACCTTTCGGCGGATCGCGGCTTTTTCGTCCTCTGCGGCGATGTAACTCCACCAGATCACCGGCAGCACGACCACCACCGCGATCCGCACCAGCCAGATCACCGCCAGCACCGTTCCGGTGGAGCTGTGGGAGTCCAGCAGAGCGTCCTCCACCGTGATCGCTACGCCATACGCCGCCGCGGTGGTCATCACGATGCGGCCGATCCGTTTCCACTCGTACGGCACCGGGTACTTCGGCGCGATGTACAGGAACATCAGCCCGGCCATCATCACGAAACTGAGCACCGTCAGCCACGCGCTGGCTATGTAGCCGTAAATGGGGATCAGGAAGTAATTTCCTGTGATATTGACAATCGCCGCGCTGCCGATCACAATGGGGATGATGAAGGTGCGCTTCTGCACGTACACTCCCACCATGAAGTTGGCGTAGACCCCGTTGAAGATGTGCGCCAGCATGATGATCGGGATGACCTGCAGGCCCGCCCAGTAGGGCTGGGCGATGATCGCGCCCACGCCCGGGATCGGCAGCTTCAACAGGTCACCCAGCATCAGCGACGCCCCCAGCCAGATCAGGCTGGTGAAGGCCATGTAATACGTCAGGACGCGGGCGAAGACCTCCCGTGAGTCGAGATCCTTTTCCGTCTGCAGGAAGAACGGCTGCCAGGCGAAGCGGAACGCCTGCGCGACCATGTTCATCAACATGCCGACCCGATACCCGGCGGCGTAGATCCCGGCCTCGTCCACCCCCATCAGCACCTCGACCCACTTCCGGTCAGAGAACTCCACCGCGTAGAAGAACAGCATCGAGGGCAAATTGGGCAGGCCGAAGATCAGCCAGGGTTTCACCCGTTCCCAGCTCCAGGTAATGCGAATGTGCTTGAAGACGATGATCACCAGCGCCAGCAATGTCAGCGCGGAGGTCAGGAAGAACGCCCAGAAGGCCCCCAGCGCACCCATATGCAGCGCGCCCACGAGGTAGATGTTCAGACCGATGTTGACCAGGACATTGGACAGTTTCAGCATGGAGAACATCATGGCTCGGTGCTGGATGCGCAGGAAGCTGTAGATGTGGAAACCCATCGTGTCCAGCAGCATGATCCCGGCGGCGAGCTGCGCCATGCGGCGAATGTCGATGCCCTGAGAGTCCTTGACCACGACCTGCGCCACCGGTTCGGCGAACAGGAACAGCAGCGCGGTGAGGACACCGCCGAAAAGGAAGGTATGGGTCAGCACCGCGCCAAGGTTACGGTCCTGCTCTTCACGGCTGGCGTCAGCAGTGAACCGCAGAAACGCGATGTCCATGCCCTGGATGTAGAAGGGCTGAGCAACCGCGACCAGGATCATGAACAGCGTGTAGACCCCGTACTCCGCCGGGGTCATGAGGTGAGAATAATACGGCAGCAGCAGGAAGGCGACTGCACGGGTGAGAATGGTCCCCACACCGTACAGCGCTGAATCCTTCACCAGGCTTTTGATCTTGCCGAACATGCCTCGCCCTGTGGTTGCCGCCCGCTGCAATATAGGGCCTGGACCGGCTCGAACGCACGGCGAAAAGCAGCATTTCCGGGCTACTCCCCATAAACACACCCCGGCGCGATGCAGGCGGGAAACATGCCGCGCAGCTTTTTGCGCGCCAGGTAGCACAGGTGGCAGGGGTCAAGGTATTCTCCTTTCAGCGAGTCCAGTTTGTGCTCCCTCACCAGCTCCGCCGGACCGCCGCGCTTCAATGGGCTGATGATTGGGTGAGAGTCCGCGTTGTACTGCTCCACGACGGTCGCCAGGGAATCATCCTTCAGGTTCCCCACTACCACGCCCTGGCAGGGATAGAGCCAGCCGAAGGGGTCCAGGTGCAGCCGACCGATCTCGTCCCAGTCCTCGTCTGGACATTCAGTGAAGAAGTCCCAGGGGTTGCGCGGAAGGTCGTCCCGGTCCAGCGTATCCACCGCCCGTCCCCGGAAACGAACTCCGCCCCCCAGTATCGGCTCGCCTTTCTGCTTGTCCGGCGGCAGCTCGCAGGGCGGTTCAATGCAGATCGCCCCGCTGCCCATCCCCAGCGCCTCGGCGGCCCTGAGCGCGTTTTGAGTGGGACGCGATTCCTCATCGCCGCTCCTGTGGAACTCGTCTTCGCTGATGGAGAAGCTGATGTCTCCCAGTTCCGCGAAGGACTTGAGCCACACTTTCGCATCCTCCACCGTCTCCGCCCAGTAGGCGTTGGTCACCACGCCCACGCTCATCCCCAATTCCCGCGCCAGCTTCGCGCTTTCGACCAGGATAGGGTGATACAGAAACGGCTCCCCGCCCTCGAAATAGATCCAGGAAACCGTACCCAGGTCCGCCGCCTGACGGATCGCATCCTGCACGAACGCCAGCGTCATCACACCTTCCGCACTGGGCGATGAATAGACAAAACAGTGGTCGCACTCATAGGTGCAACGGTAGGTCAGCAGCAAATGCAGGCCGGTTAGATGCATGGGCAACCCCATCGTGCAAAAGTAACGAAAGTGAAAATGGTGAGCATAAGATGCTGGGGAACAGCCCGATTCACAAGAGTGTCAGGTCGATCAGAGTTAATGAGACGCTGTTTAATGATCGAAGCGCATATCCCTCAACTCCAAAAGGCTTCAGTTGTTCATATACGTTAAAGTTGGATGCATGTCATCCCGGCTGATCGGGGATTTCTCCTGATAATTCGCGGGAGGAGCTTTCCTGCTGTGCCTCACCGCAGTTCACAGGAATGACTGCAGAATAACCTCCCCCTGTCAACTCCGGAGTACGTCCCTACTTACGTTTCGGCAAATATTCCGGTAGGTTCCTTTTTTGACTACGTCAGTG
>CAZYOC010000303.1:0-4885 GCA_964648415.1 uncultured bacterium
TCGCTGGAATGAGAGCTGTTCCTATTGTGATACAGTCTGCTTCGCGGGAATGAGATCCATTGGACATTTTGATACAGTCTGTTTCGCAGGAATGACATCATGGGACATTTCATTCGAGAACTACAACATAATAATCACAACTATAATAATCAAGAGTATTATTTTCCTCGAAACACAAAAGCGCTTTGGAAATAACCGCTTGTCCTGCTATTCCTGGAGCAGCGAATCCGGCGGAGTTACGCTGGTGTCGGCGGGGGCGGCCACGCTATCCGCCGGGATGGTGGCGGCGGGAGATTCCGAGGGGCTTACGCTGGTATCGGCCGCCGTGGTCGGTGAAGTCTGCGGATGGGGAGCCAGTGGCTCTATGATTTCTTCCAGCGGGCCTTCCGCCGGTTTCGGTGGCGGCGGAGGTTGCACAGCGCTCTGCAGGGCAGGTTGTTCCGGAGGCGGTAGTGGCGGATCGGCCAGCACCTTCGCCAAGTCGTTATGCAGCTCGATCAGCCACTCGCCGATCACCTTGTCGCTGGTTTCGATAAAGCTGGGCACCCGGGAATTTCTCCGCGTCTGCTCATAACGATACTGCTTCTGGAACACCTTGTATTTCACGTAGGGCTCCAGCTGAATCCGGAACATCGTTATACGGATTTCGAACACGGTGGAGGGGGCACGTCGCTCATCGTTGGAGAACAGCGCCATCAGTTTGCCGTGCAGCTCGTATTCCGGGGTGACGCCGACCGCTTCCTGGTAGACGCCGTCCTCGAACAGCTTGGTTTCCACGAGGAAGTCGCTGAGGGCGTCGCCGATCAGCTTTTGCGGCGCGGCGGACCAGCGGTGATAGTAAAACCGGTTCATCTCATTGGCTTCGAGCCGGTAGTTGATCCGGTCACTTTTCTGGTCGGAAGCGGCGGTCAGGGGCATCACGTAAACCGAGACCGGGAAATTGTCTCCGTTGGGAATGGAATCCAGCTTCGGTTCGATGGTGTAGCGAGTGATCTCGATCTTTTCGCTGGGCAGGCTGACGCAGCCGGCGATCAGCAGGGCCGCCATGAGCGCCAACGGCAACCCCTGTGTCAGCAGGTTCCTCATTATTTCTCCTTTGACGGCGGTTCGGTGCTGATGATGTGCGACGGGTAGGATTCCAGCGACATCATCAGCGAGTTCAACTGTTCCAGCGTCGCGTTCATCTCGTTGACCGTCGTCCCCAGTTGCAGAATGATTCGCGACGTGGAATACTGCGACTGGTTCACCAGTTGCGCGCTGTTGGTCAGCAGCAGATCCATCTTGTTGAAGAGGCTGTCCGCCTTTTTACTTGCCTGGAGCTGAGTCATATCCTCTTCGACCACTTGCATCGTAACATTGAAATGGTGCACCCCCTCCCGCAGCTCCGCCAGGGTGGTGTCGATCTCTTTGGCGTATTCCGCCGCCTCCAGCGTCTGCAGCAACTCTTCCATCAGCACCAGGTTGTCGTTGAGTTTGACAGACCATTCGGTCATTTCCGGGAGCGTCATCACGCTGTCGATGTTGTTCATCGCCCGCGTACCGGTGTCCAGAAAGTCCTTGGTCCGGCGACTGATACCCTCGGTGTCGATTACCATAATCTTGGTGTAGACATCGCGCAGGGCGGTTTCGATCGCCTCGAAACTGCCGGGCTGGGAAGGAATGACGGGCAATTCGGGCTCAAATCCCAAATCCGGGTGTTCATCAAGCAATTCCTTCGGCGGATAATTCATTTCAATGTACTTCATCCCCGTGATGCCGGCGAGGGCGAGGCTGGTCCGCAGGCTGTCGGCGACATGGAAGTCCGCACCCAGTTCGATCTCAACTTCCACCAAGTCGTCGTCAGCCGCCACCCGAACCCCGGTCACCCGCCCGACATCCACACCACGGA
The DNA here is from genome assembly GCA_964648415.1 of uncultured bacterium. Classification (GTDB taxonomy): domain Bacteria; phylum Electryoneota; class Electryoneia; order Electryoneales; family Electryoneaceae. The sequence continues at coordinate 1,889 of CAZYOC010000303.1, forward strand.
ATTTCACCGACGCATCCAGGATCAAGCCCTGTACGCTGGTGTCAAAATAGGTGACATAGTGGTTGGTCTTCTGGAACCAGTTGGAGATCCCAAAATAGATCAGCGCTATGATCACAAGAGCGACCCCAATGACCACAAAGGAGCCGACCCAGAACGCTTTGCTTTTAGGTGACGGCATCCCGCCTCCCTGCTTATGGCTTCCGCGCCGACCCTTCAGGACGAACACGGGTCCAAACTCTCAACCGCGCTTCATATTCCACTATTCGCAGTTGTTAATATACAACGAAACTGCGTCCGGCATAAACCCTACGCGTCCTGTTCTTCCTGCTGCGAAACTCGCTGCCGGTTGAAGAACGCCCGCACCCGGGAATCGTCGCTGTGTTCCTTCAATTCGTGAGGCCGGCCTTCCGCGATAATACCTTTGACTTCCTTGTCCAACATGATTACACGGTCAGCGATTTTGTAAACACTTTCCAGCTCGTGGGTTACAACCACCATGGTTGTCCCCAGGGCGTCGTTGATCGCCAGCAACAGCTCGTCGAGCTCCACCGCGGTGATGGGATCCAGCCCCGCCGAGGGTTCGTCGAAGAACAGCAGATCCGGGTCGAGCACCATGGCTCTCGCCAGTCCGCCCCGCTTCTGCATCCCGCCGCTCATTTCCGCCGGCATCAGGCGGCCCTGGTGCGCCAGCCCCACCATGCCCAGCTTGATCTGCACCAGGTCGCGGATCATCTGGCGATCGAGCTTGCTGTACTCACGCAATGGCAACGCGACATTCGCGCCCAGCGTCATGGATTTCAGCAGCGCGCCCGACTGAAACAGCACGCCGAATCGTTTCAATAACTCGTTATACTCCTTCTCGGAGGCGGTCACGATATCCAGGTCGCCATACCGGACGCTGCCGCCCTGGGGTTGTCGCAGGCCGATCATGTGGCGCAACAGGGTGGATTTTCCACAGCCGCTGCCGCCGAGAACCACGAGTATTTCACCCTCGCGCACCTCGAAGGAAACGTCCTCGAGGACCACGTTGTCCTCGAACGCCACTGTCAGGTTCTCCACCTTGATCACTGTTTTCCTGTCAGCCATCAGCTAAGCCCCAGGTATTGGAACAGGACGACAAAAATGGAGTCCGCCACGACAATCAGAAAGACGCCGGCGACGACGGATTTGGTTGTGCTTCTGCCTACGCCTAACGCGCCGCCGGAAGTGGACATACCGTAGTAGCACCCTGCGGCAGCGATCAACATGCCGAAGAAAAAGGACTTCAAGATGCCCGACGTTATGTCCCAGATGCCGATAACCCCCTGCATCTGCTGGTAGAAGGCGGGCATGGTGACATCCAGGCTCGTCATGGCCACCGTCAATCCGCCCAGAATACCGAAGAAATCGGCGAAACAGGTCAGAAGGGGCAGGGAAATCATCACCGCCAGCAGGCGCGGGATTACCAGGTATTCCAGCGGTTTGACGCCCATCATGGTGAGAGCGTCGACTTCCTCGGAGATCTTCATGGTGCCCAGCTCGGCGGCGAAGGCGGAGCCGCTGCGAGCGGTTACCATGATCGCCGCCATCAATGGCCCCATCTCACGAAAAATCGCCAGCCCGACCAGGTCGGCGATGAAGATGTTGGCGCCGAACTGCTGGAGCTGGATCGCGGACACGAAGGCGATCACCAGCCCGATCAGGTAGCTGATGAGGGCGACGATCGGCAGAGCGTCGGCGCCGGTGGACTGCACCAGAAAAACCACCTGTCCCCAACGGACACGCCTGGGATGGCCCAGGGCGAAGACCAGCGAGATCACAACGCGCCCGACATACTGGAGCATCTCGGATGTTTCGCCCCAGCGGCCCAGGCTCCAGTCGCCCACCACCTCCATCGTGCTGCGGTGCCGCCAGGTGGCCGGTTCCGGATCCTTCAGCAGCTCTTCAAAGTCGGCCAGGTTCAGTAAGGGTTTGACCGCCTCGCTGACTTCACCGATGCTCAGCTTTTTCTCGTGTTTGTCGAGATCCCGCATCAACACCGCGATCATGGCGGCGGCAGAGGAATCGAAACGGCTGACTTCCTCCAGGTTGATCACAATTTCACCAGCCTTGGCGTTGACCGCCAGGTCGGTCACCTCACGGCGTACCTGTTCGATGTTGGGGAAATGCAGCACCCCACCCATGCGAAGGATCGCCTGGTTGTCGCCGGAAGAACTGATCTCGGCTGTGAAATCGTTGTCGCTCATAGGCGGTTGCTCTTACATCCCCGGCAGGTTCATCCCCGGCGGCATCATGCCGGCCATGGGACCGGTGACCTTGGTCATGTGTTCGGCGGCGGCTTCCTGCGCCTGACGCAGCCCCTCGTTCACCGCAGCCAGCACCAGGTCTTCCAGCATTTCCACATCGTCCGGATCCACCGCCTCGGGGTCGATCTTGATGCTCAGGATCTCGTTGTTCCCGTTGGCGCGGACCTCGACCATACCTCCGCCGCTCGTCGCGGTGACTTCCAGATCGCCCAGCTCTTCCTGCGCCTTCAGCATGTCCTTCTGCATCTTCTGGGCCTGCTTCATAATGTTGCCCATACCGCCACCGCCGCCGCCGCCCATACCGCGCATGCCCTTCTTACCCATCAAAAACCTCCGGTATCTGTCTTTGTGTGTTGTTTCTTTTCGGCTTAACTGCATTCGCGGCTGTCCCAAACTACGGGACACCGCAAACTTCGGTTCCTGCTTCCGAGACTGAATCAGAATTGACTGCATCCGAATTGACAACGATGTCATTCCCGCCTTCCAGACTGTATCACAATAGAAACCGCTCTCATTCCAGCGAAGGCTGGAATCCAGGCAAGGTGCAAGAATATAATAAGTTAGCAATCCAGCACCAGAGTAGTTTTCAAGAGTGTGTTTCCATAGTTAATATGTTGTAGTATATAGACATGTCTGGATTCACGGCTGTCCTAAACTACAGGACACCGCAAGCTACACTTCGTTCCGGTTCCAGCCTTCGCTGGAATGAGAT
>CAZYOC010000304.1:0-4885 GCA_964648415.1 uncultured bacterium
TGAACTTGACTCATCAAGAAACAAGCAGAAACAGTCATATCTGGTGCAATGGAGCACTAGACTGGAAGTAAATATACAACGAGTATTATTGCTGTTGAACAGACTGTCGCAGACCAGAACCCACTCGCATTCTGCGACAGTCTGCTACGCTGGAATGAGGGCGGTACCTGTGTATTCTTGACAAAGTCAACTTCAATTATCAAGAAGTTTATCAAGAAGCGCTCGTCCTCCTTCCACCGAAAAGCCCGGGACTTCTGCGACTTGCTCGGGGGTCGCTTCCTTTAAACGCTTCAGCGAGCCGAAGTGTTTCAGCAACGCCCTCGCTTTGGCCTCCCCGATGCCGGGCATGCCGGTCAGGGTGCTTGCGATGCCGCCGCTTCTCAGCCGACGATGAAAGGTGATCGCGAAGCGGTGGGCCTCGTCCCGGATACGCATCAGCAGTTTCAACGCCGACGAGGACTTGGCCAGCGTGATGACATTATCCTTCCCGCCGGGAAGCACGATCTCCTCGTGACGTTTCGCCAGTCCCGCCACCGGCAGATGGTTCAGATCCATCTCGTTAAGGATCTGCCGGGCGGCGTTGACCTGTCCGATGCCGCCGTCGATCAGCACCAGGTCCGGCAGGTCTTTCTGCTCCTTGACCAGCCGGGCGTAGCGACGCCCCACCACCTCGCGCATGGAGGCAAAATCGTCGATCCCATCCACCCCATTAATCCGGTAGTGACGGTACTCCTTTTTCACAGGCCGGGCGTTCCTGAACTGCACCATGGCGGCGACGGGATAGGAACCGAAGATATTGGAGTTGTCGAAGCACTCGATCACGGTGGGCGGTTCGGGCAGATCGAGCACGGCCTGGAGGCCTTGTAAGCTCTGCGGGAGACGGTCGCGCTTCGCTTTCGCCAGCCGGTATTCCTGCAGCAGCATTTCAGCGTTACGGTCAGCCAGGGCGACAAGACGGGTCAGTTCGCCCCGTTGCGGTTTTCTCAGCTCCACCGCCGCGTCCCGTTTGCGGCGCAGAAACGTAAACACCGGCTCCCGCTCCTCGCGTGGCAGTTTGACCGGCAGCAGAACCTGGCGCGGAATGCGACGCATTTCCGGGAGGTAATACTCGGCCAGGAAGCGGGCGAGGATCTCGTGCGCCGCGCTGCCCTCCAGGCGGGAAAGGGTAGAATGCTCTCGTCCGACCAGGCGGCCGTTGCGGATGTGCAGCACCGCAATGCAGCCGTCATTGTCCTCCCGCGCGAAGCCGAAAACGTCCCGGTCATTGAGATCGGCAGTCATTCTCTGCTGTTTGGTGGTCAATTTCTGCGCGGATTGCAATTGGTCGCGCACGCGAGCCGCTTCCTCGAACTTGCGAAGCGAAGCCAGTTCCTTCATGTGGTCTTCCAACCAGGCGATCAGGCCCTCGCCCTTGCCGTGCAGCGTCTGGATCAGCTTTTCCACGCCATCGTTGTAGCGTTCCCGGTCGACCAACCCCACGCACGGTCCCTCGCAGTTGCCGATGTGGTATTCCAGGCAGATTTTGTGCTTTTTGTCACGGATGCCGGCGGCGTTGATCGAAAGGTTGCAGGTGCGGATCTTACAGGCCTGCCGCAGGGCGTTGAGAGTGTCGCGGGTGCGGGTGACATCGGTCAGGGGGCCGTAATACCGCGCCGCCTCTTTCTTCTCCGGAAAACGGGTCAGGAACACGCGCGGGTAGGGTTCTTTCGTGACCTTGAGATAGGGATAGGAGCGGTCATGGCGAACGTCGATGTTGAACCGGGGCCGGTGTTTGCTGATCAGGTTGGCTTCGAGGACCAGGGCTTCGACCTCATCGGCGGTGACGATGACTTCCAGGTCGCGGATGCGGGCGACCAGTTTCTCGTACTGGTAGCGGCCGTCAGACCCGCCGGTGAAGTAGCTGCGAACGCGGTTGCGCAGCACCTTGGCCTTGCCGATGTAGATCACTTTCCCGTGTTCATCTTTAAACAGATAGCAGCCGGGCTCCTTCGGCAACAGTTCGAGCTTTTCGTCAAGCCGGAGCTCGGGCTCAGGTGCGGAGGGTTCGTGCGGGTCTGTTTTTCCTGTTTTTTTCGACATCGACTTTGTTTTACACATCCTTGTTTCTACGCTTCTTATCACCGCAACACGGCAATTATTGCTACTCCTCAAGAGGCGAAACGCCACTTGACACCGTTCTTCAATTGCAGTAATGTTAGATATAGATGGTTGACAGACCTGACAGGGAGTAGATTATGTGGAAACGCATTCTGGTCGTGGATGATGAAGAGGGGATTCGCGATATCCTGACAAAGGCCTTCACGCGCGCCGGTTATGAGGTGAAAACTGCGGCCAGCGCGGAAGAGGCGCTTGAAATACTGAACCAGGAGCTGTACCCTCTGCAATATATTGACTTGCAGTTGCCGGAGATGAATGGGATCGAGCTGTGCCGTCGCGTCCGCCGCGAGAACCCCACTTCGATGCTCATCGCCATCACCGGCTACGCCTCGGTCTTCCAGATCGTTGAAGCGCGCGACGCCGGCTTCGATGATTATTTCCTGAAACCGTTCAAAGTTGAGGATCTGCTGGAATCGGCCAAGGATGCGTTTAAGAAGCTGGAGCGTTGGCGCAAGACGGCCTCCTGAGACTCGCCGTAACATTTGAGATTTAACGCCCACCGAAAGGTGGGCGTTTTGTATGTACACAAGCTGATCTCTCTGTCTACCACATCATCAGGTTGCGCCAGGCGAGGTTGGCCTGCCGCATTTTGGCCGAGATGGTCTTGGCCACGGCCTTCATCAATTGATAGCCGACCCGGGGATGCTCCTCGAGGAACTCGTTGAGCTCATCGAACGGATAGACGTACAACTCGGCGGGTTCTTCCGCCTTGACCGTAGCGCTCCGCGGCGAGCCATCCACAAACGCCACCTCGCCGATGATGTCGCCGGCGTGAATCGTGTCAATCACCTCCTGGCGGCGTCCTTCAAACGGCAACAACATGCTGACGGAGACGGCGCCCTTGCTGAGAAAGTAGATGTCCCGTGACCGCGTCATCTCCGGAATGATGATATCGCCCGGCTCGAAGGCCTCCAATTTGGCCAGGTCCATCAACGCCCGGGCGTCGTTTTCCTCGAGCCCGTCCAACCACCCCTGTTTCGACAGGATTTCCTGCAGTTCCATGCCCCCTCCTTGCTGGCCGCTTTTCCGCAATATAGAAACACCTGTCGCATGTCACAACCGCTTGCCGTGACGAGCCGCGTTTCGCAGCCCTCCTCGCTCGCGTCATCCGCGCCCGGCTTCTATATTATGCTCATGTGGGAACCCTGTTCCCGTTGAGGCGTACTTGAACCACAGCAGCAACCCGGTTATCTCATGCAAACGCAGCGTCGGTTACTCCCATTCCTGGTCCTGATCCTGACCGTGGTCCTGTGCTCAGGCGCCTCGGCGCAACGCATGATTGCGACGGTGACGGTCAACCTGGAGCGACTCCCTCAGCAGAACCAGAACAAGCTCATGGGGATCAACCGCATCATAGAGGACTACCTCAACCAGACGGATTGGGGACCGGACGACTACGAGTACGATTATCATGTCGATTTGGAAATCTTCTTCGAATCCACCGACGCCTCCATCAGCTACGAGGACCGGTATTCCGCTCAGCTTGTCGTTTCCAACCGCAAGGACGCGGTGTACAACGACAAGCGCTGGGATTTCAAACTCGATCCCGGTTTCCAGCTCAACTACGCCACCCAGTTCGACCCTTTCCGCAGCATGATCGACTTCTACATCCAGATGGTGCTCGGACATGAATACGACAAGGTGAAGAAGTTCGGCGGCCAGAGCTATTTCGAAGAAGCGCGGCAGATTGCTCAGAACGCCCGCTTCTCCAGCCGCTTCTTCAACGGCTGGGACAAACGGGAGAAGCTGATCGAGGACTATCTGGAGAAGGAAAACGAGCACTTCCGCTACCTGAGCTTCCTCTATTATACCGGCGAATGGTTGTACTATGATGAACGTGACCGGGAGACCGCCAAACAGTATCTGCTTTACGCTGTCAAACAACTGGATCGTGTCCCTGAAGAGAAGCGAGAACGGTTCTTCAACCTGAACCATTACAACCTTGCCAACTCCCTCGCGGACTACGAGGAATATAGCACCCTGAGCAAGGTGGCGGCGATGGATCCGGACCACGCGGATGTGTACCAGCGCTTGCTAAACCGGCGCTGACAATCGTATCCTCTGACCCGACACCTCAACCACCAGCAACGGAGCAGGAGATCGAGATGGACCAGTTTGAATCCATGCAGGACGTGTTGGCGTTCGCCATCAAAAACGAAGAAGAAGCAGCGGCGTTCTATACGGACATGGCGGAGAAAACGGACAATCCCGCCATGAAAAAGGTATTTCTTGGCTTCGCCAATGAAGAAAATGGGCACAGGGCCAAGCTGATGAACCTGGAAAAAGGCGCCAACCTGACGCCCATCAACGTGAAGGTGCTGGATCTGAAGATCGCCGACTACCTGGCCGAAGTAAACCCGCGCGAAGAACTGACTTATGACAAGGCCATCGTGCTGGCCATGAAACGCGAGAAAGCCGCTTACAAACTGTATCAGAACCTGGCGGACCGGGTGGAAGACGCCGAGCTGCAGATGCTTTTCTTGGAACTGGCCCAGGAGGAAGCCAAGCACAAATTGCGGTTCGAACTTGAATACGATGAACATGTGATGCAGGAAAACTGAGCCGGATATTTCACGAATGAACCACGGGCAGTGGTTCTCTGCCATAGCCCAGCCAAGCACAAATTGCGGTTCGAACTTGAATACGATGAACATGTGATGCAGGAAAACTGAGCCGGATATTTCACGAATGAACCACGGCAGTGGTTCTCTGCCATAGCCCAAGGTAC
>CAZYOC010000305.1:0-4840 GCA_964648415.1 uncultured bacterium
CCCGCCTTCGCGGGAATGAGAGTGGGTTTGATTCTGCGACAGTCTGCTTCGCTGGTGCGACAGTCTGCTTCGCTGGGATGAGAGTGGTTTCCATTTGATATAGATTGCAGCTTGATATAGATTGCAGCGAGGAACTGACAAGTTGTTGGCGTGTCATGCTATCTACCGCCAGTTTTTCACCTTGAATGTCAGCTTCGTTTCGCCATCCGCAGGAACCTGCACCAGCCACTCGTACCCGAACGCGCTGGTTTTCTTTCCCGACAGCGACTCCTCCATGATCTCCCAGTTGCCCCAGAAATGCTCCACGACGACAACGTCCACCGCTTCCCTCTTGTGGTTGCGCAGCTCGACGGTGACAGCGATCTCCTGGACGTTGCCCCGCCGGGTCTGGTCGGTCACGGTGCGTTCCGCGACAATATCAAACGCCTTGCCGGTGACCAGCCGCAGGGTCTCGTCCTTCGGGGTATGGTCGATCCGGTCCTCGCCGATGAACTCCAGGCTGCCGTCGCTGTCCGCCTTCATCAGCCGCACCAGCCCCTTGGGGAGAGGAAGCCCCAGGCCGTTCTCCTCGGCATTCTCGAACTCCATGGTGACCGTCACCTTGGTGGCGTCGACATTGTGGTCGTAGGTCAGCACCTTTTTCGCAGGTGTAGTCGCCGGCTCGAACAGGCTGATCTGCTTCTGCTGCTTGTCTTTGACGGTCACCGGGCGGGGCAGGGTGTAGAGGTGATACTCGAAGAACTCTTTTTCCTCGAACCCGCCGGCTCCCGCCAAGGCGTTGGCTTCATCGAGCATCTCGAACGGCGCGCGTGATTTCCGCCAACGAGGTTCCACCTGCACATCTCCAGCCATCAGCTTGAGTTTGGCGTCGGCATAGGTCGCCCCGGAACGGTTGTCGATCTGCACCCAGCCGGCCAGGTCGATGGCGTCGTCATCCGGCGACACCACCGCCACATAGCTGGCCTCCCACTGGATGCCGCGAGTGATGTAGGAGAGGGTGGCGTCGGTCTTTCCGCCCTTGTCCGCGAACAGCTTCCAGCGCAGAGTGGGCTTGAGCATCAACCCGGCGGGCAGCTCCGGGAAATCCACGCTCATAATGGCGTCGCTGTTGAGCATACGGATCCGGCCGTCGTCCTCCTCGATGATCACCGGATCGCCGGCGGTGAGGAGGCGTCCCATGACCACGCCGCCTGTATTCTCAAGCTGTACCTCGACCTCTTCGCCGACGTACTTGCGCATGAGGGCGCTGCGGTCCACCAGGTCGTACTCGTAGTTCTGCTCGAGGACCTGTACGCCCTTGCCCTTCAGCAGCACGGAGGTTGGGTCGATTTCCGACGCGACGCCGTCATAGGAGTACTCCTGCGCGCCCTTCTCGAGGTCGAGCGTGCGTGTCTGCCGTACCAGCGCCATGCCCTGGTTGTAGACGGTGATGGCGGTTTTCGGCTCCTCGGCGAGGGCCGGTGTGCAGGCCGCCAGCATTAAAACAGTCGTTAGCCATCTCGCGGGTATCGTGAATCGCATCTCAGGTTCCTTTCTCTGTGTCGGCTTCGGCTTGGCGAGCAAGTTCGAGCATTTTGTCGAGCATTTGCTTGAGGTATGGGCATTTATCGTAAGCGATTTCCGGATCAAGGCGGTTGAAGAGTGTCGCACCATCTATGACTTTGTTATATCGCTTACGATGTGCTTTTTGATAGGTCTTTCCGAGAAGTTTCGCAGGTGGTGTTTTGAAGTTGACTTTCTCAGGATTGGTAATCTTTTTTGGAAAACGGGATTGTACATTCCTTGGGAATATCGCTGGCTGACTGAGCAACCAGGCTTCATATTCATGAACTGCAAAGAACTGATGAAAAGAAGGGATATTGACGGTTTTTTGAATTTTGCGTTTGGCATAATCATATCTCTGCTTGGCGCTTGTATACGATTTTGGGAAAGTAAAGGGCAATCCATACAAGTCGAGTAGTCCAATAATCCCAACAATATTGGTGTCCTTCTTCTGTTCATCAATGGTACGTACACGATCTGCTATTCTTCTATGGTAACCACCAGATCCGCGCAGGTTGGAAACCTTTATTCTAACAGGTTTTGCCAGTCTTTTATCCAGCCATTTCTTCAAGAATTTGCTGAGCGTCTTGTACTCACAATCGCCTTCAACAAAAACATGGAATTCCATAATTCCCTCAATCAATCATGTTTTGCAATTCACCAGATCGCATCATGTTTCCCAGGGAATAATTCTCTATCCAATACTTCAGCTCTTCACCATGAATGGTCTTCAGAACTGTTTCGCCTTCACGATTCTCAGTAACGGTTACGGATGGGATATCATCTTGAAAGGCATCGAGGAATTCTGTGGAATGAGTTGTGAATATGACTTGAGATTTTTCAGCTGCTTCGGCTGCAAACTCAGCGATTATCGGCAACATATGAGGATGTAAATGAATTTCAGGCTCTTCTATGAAAACAATGTCTGGAATATTGGGATCACATAAAACACACAAGAGAAATAAAAACTTCATAGTACCTTCCGAAATATCTGACAGTGCTATTGGAGTACTTAGAGTATTCCAAATAATTTTTAGTTGTATTTTGTTGTTGGATGATGGCGGAAATATAAGTTCCTTAAAGTCATTGTTAAATGCAGCATTCAATGCTGTATCAATATCATGTCTGAAAGTTGAATTATTTGTGTAGTGCGTATGTAAAAAAGAAACTATATTTGTAGCATCTACTTCTAAAAACTCTTCATGTCTTGAAATGCTATCTTTGCGAATATCAGAATTAGGAGATAAGTCAATATAACCATAAGTATCCAACAAGCATACTTCATTGTTGATATACTGATCTGCATATTTAGGAACTCTTATTCCAGACAAGTATCCATCACTAAGTATGCTTTCTGTTCTGTTTGTAAATTCATCGGGTATCATATCGTCATTGTCAATTCCTAATCTAACATGATATAAATAATTCTTATTTGTATGATAGTTTCTAAAATAAGTAGTATCGCGATCACCTTTATTAAGTATTAGGTATTCTTCTTCAATATTATATAGGTTGCTTGATGCAATTGACTTGATTGCTAAAAAGTATTCGAAAACATCAAAGTCAACATCGATGTCAATTGGGTAATCTTTTCCAGATAAACTAATAGATAAAATGTCAGTTGCATTGTTCCACAGTATGGAATTCAATCCACCTTCTGCAATAATTCGATGGCGGAGTTTCCCATAAGCAGAATCCTGAAGCAGCGACAGTACTCGCCTGAGATTCGACTTCCCGCTCCCATTCGGCCCGATCAGCACATTCAGATCGCCCGGTTCCCAGGTCACATCGCGCAGGGAACGGTACCCTTCTACATGCAGTTTTTCGATCTTCATGGCTGCCTCCTGTGGTTACCTGAAGATAACCAAAATACGTCTTGCATGGCGCGGTCGAAAGAACCGGTCATTCGTTTTGCTGCACCGACCCGACTCGCACTGCTTTCATCCCCACATTCATCGCATGCAGGATCACTTCGTTCGCCTTTTCCGGCGGGATCGCCAGCACCCAGCCGATACCCAGGTTGAAGGTGCGGCGCATGTCCTCCACCGGGACTTCGCCCATCTCCATGATGTGCCGGAACAGGGGCGGCGTTTCCCAGCGCTCCCACTCGATCACGGCTTTCAATCCCTTGGGAATGATGCGCCTGGTGTTGCCCTCGATGCCGCCGCCGGTGATGTGCGCCATGCCGCGAATGGAAGCTCCACGGTCGAGCATGGGGCGGACGGCCTGGAGGTAGCAGGTGTGCGGCGCGAGCAATGCTTCGCCCACACTCCGGTCCATGCCCTCGAGCCGGTCGTCCGGCTTCAGGCCGCCGTCGTCGATCAGCACCTTCCGCGCCAAGGTGTAGCCGTTGGTGTGCAAGCCGTTGGAAGGCAGCCCGACCAGGATATCGCCTTCCCGGATCGCTTCGCCGTTGATGAGTTGAGCCTTGTCCACCACGCCCACGATGGTACCGGCGAGGTCATACACGCCTTCGTGATACACCGAAGGCATTTCCGCCGTCTCGCCGCCCAACAGTGCGATGCCGGCGTCCTTGCAGGCGGAGGCCAGGCCGGTGAGCACTGCCTCGGCCACGTCCACATCCAGCTTCGCGGTGGCGTAGTAATCCAGGAAGAAGAGGGGACGAGCGCCGCAGGTGAAGATATCGTCCACGCAATGGTTCACCAGGTCGCGGCCGATGGTGTCGTGCTTACCCGCCCAGTCCGCCACCTTGGTCTTGGTGCCGACCCCGTCGGTGGAGGCGATCAGCAGCGGCTCCTCCATGCCGGAGGTGTCCAGCTTGAACGCGCCGCCAAACAGGCCCAGGTCGGTTTGTACTTCCGGGCCGAAGGTTGCACGCACACTCGGTTTGATCCGGTCAACCAGCTCATCACCGGCGGCGATGTCCACCCCGGCGTCTTTGTAACTTGTGGGGGCCACAGCAACTCCAAATCACAATGTAGCACGGGCGTCTCGCCCGTGGATCATAAACGCGCCGTCGATTCAGCGCGGGAATGAAGGAGTATAGACTCTTTTCCGAAGCGGAGCAACTGCGAGAGGCCGCCCTTATCTCGAAAAGCGACGGGAACGATTTCCACATCCAGACGTGCAAAAGCTCCAGTTTCCTCGCAGTCCAAGTGATTGACAGAATAGGGGCTTGTTGTTGCGAGTTAAGAAACCCTATCTTTAAACGGAAGGATGACAGTCCAGATCGTAAAACTGTCACGATCCAGACCGCACCACAATGTCAACGAGTGTCATTTGTGCGAAGCAGACTGTATCAAAATGTCCAATGGATCTCATTCCCGCGAAGGCGGGA
>CAZYOC010000306.1:0-4826 GCA_964648415.1 uncultured bacterium
GTGCTTCGTCGAAAGCGACTACGGTATAGGTGTAGAACCCGGCGTCAACCACGAAATCATCGTAGGAAGTGACGTCCGAATCAAGGGTGTCGAGGACTTCACCATCTCGTGACAGGATGTAGCCTTCCAGGTCCACGCAATCGCTGTCGTCGGCGTTCTCCGTGACCGCATCCCAGGTGATCGTGGCGGTCTGGAATTGGTTGTTAATATCGTCCACGCTCACGTTCATGGGCATGGCGGGCGCCATGTTAAACATGCAGGTATCCACCGGGCTGGGGTTCGAGATGATGGTCTCGCCGGCGCTGTCCACTTCCGCTTCCAGGTAGACAAAGACTTGCTGATTCTCCATGTCGGTGTCTAAAACGAGTTCATATTCATCCACTTCGATCAGCTCGTCGTTGTCCTGGGTATAGTCGTCCCCGTCGGTGGAATAGTAGATGTTGTACCCGAGGAACTCGTCGAGTTCGTCGTGCTGGTACGATCCGGGTTGTCCCAACTCGAAGTAGAGGCGGTCATCGTACGCGCCGCTCCAGCTCGCGATGTAAGGGGCGGTGCGGTCATTGACCGGGGTCACCTCAAAGTTGGCTTCCGTCCAGAAGGAATCGGCATCCCACACGATCCCCCCGACTTCTGCATGCTCGTAGCCGTCGGCGTGGCATACCAGGGTCAAAGGCTGTCCAGTTGTGTCGGAGAGAAATACCTGGAAGTATCCGGTCGAATCGGACGTGCCGGCCCAGCCGATATTGTTCTCCACGTACAGATACGCTCCTTCGACAGGATCGCCGTCCTCATCTTCCACCGTGCCTTCGATACCCGCGATCACATGAGTGACGGCGGTGTAGGTCAGCACACGGCCGAGTATGACTCCGCCGGTGTAGTTGCCCTGGTTCTGCCACAGCCATTCCAAGGTCATGGTGCTGACGATAACAGTGCCGGTGCCGTATGTGTATTCAATCAGGGATGGGTAGCCGTCGGAGGTTTCGATAATGATGGTGGCATCATCCGGCTCATCAACGATTTTTCCGTGGCTGGCTGAATTGCCGGTGAGGGGATCATCCGGGTCCAAACCTTCCACGATGGGATGGTCTTCGTCCACGATGAAGTTCTGCGGGAGGTTGCCGGTGATGTAGGTCGTGCCGTCCCACAGTTCCCATTGGTTGGCCCCGGCGTTATGCGCGCCGTGAAACTCCAGCCAGCCGCCGCCTTCAACGTAGTCCGCCAGATCCTCCATGATGTTGTCCAGCGCGGAATAGAAAGTCGAATTCTGGTTGCTGGCGATGATCACCAGATCGTAATCATCCCAATCCGTATTGTTGAAGGCGCCCGAATTGATGACGTCGTAGGTGACGCCTTCCATGGTATCAAGGATAGCCACGTTGGAATTGTACCAGGGCGTGCCATTCTTGACAACAGCGACATGGGCCTCGTCCAGTTCGCTGTAGTAGGGCAGGCAGGGTTCCTGATCAAAAAACATGGGATCGTCGGTGGCGGGGATGGTGGCGTTGGGGTCGAACCGGGTTGGATCCTCCTGCGCCCAGGCGAAGGAAACTCCCAACAGACCGACGAGTAACACAAACAGGGCAACCTTCTTCATGTTCTGCTCCTCAGTTGCATCATCGTGGCAGGCTATGTAAACTTGCGTTTTTTACGCGAGTGCCATGTCGCTAGCTGGAGATGATTTCGCCGTCTGGGCGAAATCCGGCACCGAGGAAGCAGTGCGGGAAAACAGTCGTTATCGTGAAGCGCCAATGTATACTCCAACAATAGTAAAATAGCGGACGACAGGACGCACTGCAACCGTAAAATCCAGTGGGAACCATTTTCTTGCACAGAAATGGTCGCCCTTGCCTCCGGGGGACCAGCCGGCGGGCAGGCAGCCGGCGCCCGCATTGTCCGGGAGATTACCCCACGGGATCAATTGGCATTGTATTTTTCCTGATTGACAAGTATCTTTTACATAGAGAAGACAACACCGTTCACAGCACGAGGTTCTCACGATGCGTACACAGGTTCTGGGAGTGATTCTGGCGGCCCTGATGATTCTTCCCGCAGGGGCGCTGGCGGCTTTTACGTTTACATACGACCATGATTCCATGGAGGCGGAGGTCGACGAAACCGCAATCCTGCATGCCGTACTGACCAACACGGGCGACGCCGAAGCGACCTTTACCCTGACCCTGACCGGCGTTGACATTCCGGAGGACTGGCTGCTGTCGCTGTGCGCGGATGGTTCCTGCTTCCCGCCCTACCCGATGGGCGAATCGCATACTTATACCATCGCGGCGGGCGTCTCGGATTCGACAGTGAGCGCTGACTTCTTCGTGAACTCGGAAGGGATCGGCAGCACCTGGCTGAAGATTGAGGAGGACGGTGCGCCGGACCTGACCGACAGTACCCAGTTCACCGTGTACACGCCGAACGATGTGGAAGATGTCAACGCAGGGCAGCCGCACACGTTCAACCTGGCGCCGGTGTATCCGAACCCGTTCAACTCCACCGCGCTGGTGCAGTTCAGCCTGCCGCAGACCGCGCCGGTGAAGCTGCAGGTGTATACTCCACTCGGGCAGGTGGTCGGCACGATCTACGAAGGCGCGCTTGCCGCCGGACGGCATGAGTTTACCTTCCATGCGCCGGCTCAGCTCGCCAGCGGCATGTACCTGGTCACCCTCCGGGCCGGCATGCAGACCGCCATGACCCGAGCCGTGCTCGTGAAGTAAGCATGACCCTGAAAAAGTGAGTATCTTCGGACCCGGCTCGAGTGAGTCGGGTCTGTTTCTGTTCAGGATATCAGGTAGCATTCATGAGTCTTGTCCTCCTCAACGCCCTGGCCAAATCCTTCGGCGGGCAGCCCATCCTGGAGCCTACCTCGCTGGAGATCAATGCGGGGCGGCACCTGGGACTGGTAGGCCGCAACGGGATCGGGAAGACCACGCTGCTGAAGATGATCAGCGGCGCGGAGAACCCGACCTCCGGCCATGTGGTGCGTCAACCGGGCATCCGTATCGGCTACCTGGCGCAGGATCCGCATTACGCCGAGGGCCGCAGCCTCTACGCCGAAGTACGTGAGGGCCTGGCCGCACTGGACCGTATCGAGGAGGAACTGCGCCACCTCGAGGAGCGCCTCGCCGATCCTCAGCTCGCCAACAACGAGTCCGAGTACCAGGAGGTGATGGAGCGGTACGGTCGCCTGCATGACCTGTACGACAACCGTGACGGCTGGCGGGCGGACAACAGGGTGGAGGCAATTCTCGACGGGCTTAACGTGCCCCGTGTCGACTGGGAACGCGACGCCTCCACCTTCTCCGGCGGCGAACGTAACGTCATCGGTCTCGCAAGGCTGCTGGTGCAGGATCCCGACCTGATGCTGCTCGACGAGCCCGGCAACCACCTCGACTTTGAAGGCCTCGACTGGCTCGAGGATGTCCTCAACGCCACCTCCAACGCCTTTATCCTGGTCAGCCACAACCGCTACCTCCTCGACGCTACCTGCAAGGGCATCTGGGAAATGGAGCACCAGGTCATCTCCGAGTACGCCGGCAACTACTCCGCCTACCGCGCCGAAAAGCTCACCCGCATGGAGAAGCTGGAATCAGCGGCGAAACGCCAGGAAAAAGAGGTCGACCGCTTGCAGTTCCAGATCCGGCGGCTGAAGAGCTGGGCAAGTGTGTACGACAACCCCGGCCTGGCGAAGAAAGCGAAGAGCCTGGAGCGCCGGATCGACCGGATGGACAAAGTCGAGAAGCTGCGCGAGGACCGCCGCAAGATCGGTATTCAATTCGGCGATACTCGTACGAAAGGCGATATCGCTCTGGATGTTGTCGACTACACACGCGGCTATGGTGACGGTCCGGCGTTGCTGCAAAACGTCACCTTCCGTATCGGACAAGGCGAGTTCATTGCGCTGGTGGGCGCCAACGGGACCGGGAAGAGTACGCTGTTCAAGGACATCGTGAAAGAAGGCCGCTGGGAGAACCCGAACCTGCGTGTCGGCAAAGCCATGAAAGTCGGCTATTTCGCCCAGATGGCCGAACCGCTGGATACCTCCAACCTGCTGATCGATGAGATGATGCGCTTGAGCGGGTTGCGTCGCAATGATGCCGAATCGCTGGCCCACCGTTTTCTGTTCAGCCACGAGGATCTGGAGAAGCCGGTGTCGGTGCTGTCCGGCGGCGAGAAGGCGCGAGTACAGCTCGCCGGGCTGATGGCCTCCGGGGCCAACTTCCTGCTGCTCGATGAGCCCACCAACCACCTGGACCTGTTCAGCCGGGAGGCGGTGGAAGACGCGCTGGAGCAATTCCAGGGCACGATTTTCGTGATCAGCCACGACCGTTACTTTCTGGACAAGCTGACCGACCGCATCCTGCACCTGGTCCCACCGGATATTACTCCATTTGAGGGTAACTTCTCCGATTTCTGGACGTCGCTGAAGGAGAAACGCACCCAGCGGGAAGAAGAGGAACAGACCCAGCGCAAGGCGGACAAGGCGGCGCGCGCAGGCAAGGCTCCCAAGAAGCGCAAAGTAAAATTTGATGCCCAGCGCTTCGCCGAGTTGGAGGCCGAGATCGCCCGCCTGGAGGAGCAACAGGAACGGCTCGAAAGCGAGATCGCCGTGGAGCACGAGAAGGGCAACACCAAACGGGAAGAGGCCAAGCGAGTCAAGCTTACGGAGACGGAAGAACAGCTTGAAAACGCCTACGAAGAGTGGTTTGTTCTGGGAGATAAGAAGATTAAAACAGGTGGTTAGGTTATTCCCTCTCAAAAACGAGAGAAGAATTCTCGTTTTTTCAGGCGGCGGGATTCATGAAAAGCTCATGTGTGATCAGGGT
>CAZYOC010000307.1:0-1642 GCA_964648415.1 uncultured bacterium
TCCAGCCTTCGCTGGAATGAGAGACATCAGAATTCGTGCAACAGGCCCTATACTGTTCATGGTAAGCACTGATTGAAAATACGCACGTATCACAACAAACTGCCCGGGGCAAATGTGGATATGTACAGTCATCCAATTTGCCAAGCTGATTTGTCAGAACCCGACCCGCTGCAACACGCGGGTTTGTTGCTCACGGTAGCGGGAGCGAATCGCGCCGATGTCAGCGGTTTGCAATTCACAGTTCTTCACCACCTGTTTCCCGTCCACCCAGACATGCTTCACATCGGCGTGGGACGCGGCGAAAACGAGGTGACGGTAGACAGCGTCGGCTGTGGGCGTTTCCATGTTGAACAATCCGGGCGACAGGGCCGTCAGGTCGGCGTAATGGCCCTCGCGCAGCGCCCCGATCCTGCCCTCGAGCCCCAACGCTCGCGCCCCGCCTTCGGTGGCGAAACGGAACACCTCCGCCGCATCGGTCTTGTCCGGTCCTGTCTTCCACGACAACAGCAGGCCCGCCAGCCGCAGGTCGGCGAAGATATCCAGCCGGTTGTTGCAGGGGGCGCCGTCACTGCCCAGCGCTACGTTTACTCCCGCATCGCGCATGGCTTTCGTGTCCGCCACGCCGCTGCCCAGTTTCAGGTTCGCCGAGGGGCAGTGCAGGAGGGAGGTCCCCGTCGCTGCGGCCAGTTGCATTTCGTCCGGTGTCAGCCAGACGCCATGCGCAAGTGAGGTCAACGGCCCAAGTGCGCCGATGCTGTTGAAATACTCCAGGTTCTCCATGCCGGTACGCGCGCGTACTTCATCGCATTCCTGTTCGTTTTCGGAGACATGGGAGTGCCAGACCATGCCATGTTCGCGGGCGATCTCGATGCTGCGCTGGAGGAGGGCGTCACTGCACGAGGGGACAAACCGGGGGGCGATGCAGCCGCGCACACGACCGGCGGTGTCGTCGTCAAACTCCCGGTCATACATCACCATTTCCACGAGGGCGTCTTCCAGGTCACGGTAGAGGCCGTCGGGCATGCCGGAGTCGAGTTTGTCCATCAACGCCGTGCCCACACGCGCCCGTATGCCCAGCTCCTCGCAGGCGTCAAACGCGGCGATGGTCTGGTTGGCGGTCTCCATGGTCAACGCGCCGGTGACGCCGCTGAGCAACATCTCCGCGATACTCTGGCGGGCGGAAGCGTGGACGGAATCGTAATCGTGAGCCGCCTCCAGCGGCCAGATCCGGTCCCGCAGCCATTGCATCAGAGTACGCTGCTCCGCCAGCCCGCGAAACAGGGTCTGGTTGAGGTGAACATGCGCCTGGATCAAGCCCGGAATCAACCAGAGCCCACCCAGGTCCATCACCGGCTCGCCCGGAACCGGCTGCACATCACTGCGTTTGCCTGTGGCGAGGATGAGCCCACGATCCGGCCCGGTACGTTTGATCCGCACTGCACCCGGGGCGAAGACATGGCCTTTGGCATCACTGACAACAACAGCTGCTTGAAGGATCAATGAAACTCCGTAGTGTAAAAAGTAAAGAAAGTAAAAAAAGTGAAAAAAGTGAAAAAAGTGAAAAAAGAAACTGATAGTAGAGCTGTTAAGAGTCGTTTTGCGTAATTGCTATTGACTTCAGGTGTCGATAGTAACGCAAATT
>CAZYOC010000307.1:1742-4823 GCA_964648415.1 uncultured bacterium
AACTCTTAACTCTTAACTCTTAACTCTTAACTCTTAACTCTTAACTCTTAACTCTTAACTCTCAACTCCCAACTCTTAATTCTTAATTTCTAATTTCTAACTCTTAGTATTCTGTGAATCAGACAGGAATCACCGCATTAAAACCACCTTTCGCACCTCTTCCAGGTCTTTGTACTGTACCTTGACCAGGTAGACTCCGGACGCCAACGGCGAACCGTCGGCCGCGTGACCATCCCAGGCCAGCCGGTGCATGCCGGCCGGAAGAGTGCCGGCATGAAGCTTCGCCACTTGTTGTCCAAGCGTATTGTACACCGCCGCCTGGACATCGCCCGCTTCCGGCAAGGCCAACCGCAGTTGCGTGGTTGAGTTAAACGGGTTCGGATGGGCGCTCAGTTCCATCCTCTCGGGAACCGCGCCGCCCGCCGCCGTTCGTGGTGAAGTCACGACTCCCGCCGCGGCCCGCACCTGCTGCGCCTTCGTGCGCAGTTCTTCCACGCTGGTCGCCAGTACGAGGCCGAACCGCGCCGTCGCCGACTCCCAGGCGTTTAACGTGCCCACGTCATACGCTACAATATGCGACCAGTCGTTCGGCTCGGAAGCGGTAGCGTCGTCAGTGCCCATCTGCATCAGGGCGTTCTTGTCCGCATCGATGAAGCCGTCGTATACATACTGAGGGTTGTCCACCGCCACCACAGCGGCCAGCGGTGTATTGTCCAATGCGACGATCCCGCCCGCGCCGGTCGCGCCCTCAACATACGAGAGCCCCAGCGTAGCGTCATACCCGACCGTGTTCTCGCTATAGGGCCGGAAATCCCAGTCGCAATACAGGCCGATACGGTAAGGGTCGGAGCCCGACGAGGTTCGTGTGACGGTATATTCCAGGATCACCCAGTCGTCGCCGCCGCTGCCGGGAACGCTGTAGCTGCGTTGATTGACACGGTTACTCTCGCTGGGGGAGACTACGCTGTGAGTGTAAGTCGCTTCGTAGATCTGGTAGTCGTTGGAGTTCACCGGATGGAGGTAGCCGTCCGACGTCGGCTCGAAATCAAACACATAAGCGGCGTCGGAGACACGAGATCCGTAGTTGACCAGCAGCGACCCGTGGATCAGCGCGCTGCCCGGGATGTCCGGGATCGTGACGCCGTCGCCCAGCATCCGGCCTGACAGGTCTGTAAAGCCGATCGCGCCGAAATCAGTCACCGTCGCGCGCATGTACCCGCCCTGATGAGTCATCCACCGGTTCTGGACCGGGACCATGATCTCGACGGTATCCCTGTAGCCGTCGGCGTACAACGTGATCCCCAGCGGAATCATGCCGGGATCGGCATTGGAGGTGACCGTGAATGCTAACGGATCAACAAGGATACGATCTGGATAGTCCAAGTTGGTGAGGGTGGCTTGTGCTGTGCCGGTTATGTCTCCATCCAGCGTGTACAACCCAACCCGGAGTTCATTTACATCTGCACCCTCCAGTCCAAGGAGAAGCTGTACCTCAGCCTGGGTTCCGGGCAGGATCACATTGCCCGGCCCGGCCCCTTCAAATACGATTTCTTCAATGGACACCGCGGGGCGATTGGCAAGCGCAGAGCGCCATGCGTTAATGCGGCCATTGAGAATCGTACCCGCCGGCATGTTGTGCAGCGGCTCGCTGCCCTGGATCAGTCGCGCCCGAACTTCTTGCGGTTCCAGTTGTGGAGAGGCCGCCAGAATCAACGCACACACGCCCGCCGCCACCGGGCAGGCCATGGAGGTGCCGCTGTCGAAGGAGTAGCCGTCGGGCACGGTGCTCATGATCTCCAGGCCCGGCGCGGCCACATCCACCCAATCGCCCCGCTGGCTGAAGTTGGCCAGGCGGTCGTCGGGACCGGTGGCCGCCACGGCGATCACCGGTTGATAGCCGGCGGGGTATTGCTTGACACGGCTGCCCGCGTTGCCTGCCGCCGCCAGCGCGACCACGCCCTGGGAATGCACCCAGTCGAACAGCGTCTTCTCGAACAGGCTGTTGCCCTCGCCGCCGTAGGACATGTTCACGATATCCGCGCCATTGCGGACGGCATAGATGATGGCGTCGTAGCTGGGTTCAGCTCCAAAGGAGTTGCTGCCGCCGATGCGCAGGTTCATCAACCGTACACCCGGCGCGGTCCCGGCGATGCCGCGGCTGTTGTCCGTCACCGCGCCCGCGATGCCGCCCACGTGAGTCCCGTGATACGCGCCCACCGAAGGCGTCGGGTCGCCGTTCCAATCCAACGCATCCCAGCCGTGGATGTCGTCGATGTAGCCGTTATTGTCATCGTCCACATCCGGCTCGCCGTTGGCTTCCGCCGTGTTAGTCCAGAGGGCGTCGGCCAGGTCGAGATGCTCCATGTCCATGCCGAGATCCGCCACCGCCAGGACCACGTTGGCCGAGCTGGGGACCAGATCCCACGCCGCATAGGCGTCAATGATGTCCAGGTGCCACTGGATTGATGCGAAGGGGTCGTTGGGGAGGCCGTCCAGCTCGCCGCCGGCGAAGAGTTGCCGCTTGGGAGCGCGCTCGATGAACGCGATTTCCGGCTGCGATTCCAGCGCGGCGAGCACCGCCTGAGCATCCGCGCCCTCCGCGAGATCGATCACCCGCCAGCGGTGCAGGTTGAACTCGGGATCGGCCGGAGCGTACAGGAGCAGAGGCGAGGCCTCACGTATGGCGGAGTGCATAGCCGTCAGGTCAGGCAACGCGTCCAGTTCCAGGTCGGAGTTGGGCAGGACATACAGCCGCTGCCCCGCCGCGGCTGTCATCGTAAACAGAATTAACAGAAAAAACATGGATACCGGAAGCAGCCGCAAACCCCGTGGTCGAGCCATCGAATACCTCGAGTGGTGAGTGGTCAA
This sequence comes from uncultured bacterium, assembly GCA_964648415.1. GTDB lineage: Bacteria > Electryoneota > Electryoneia > Electryoneales > Electryoneaceae. Next base: position 4,611 of record CAZYOC010000307.1, read on the forward strand.
CATCAATCGTTCAAACTACAAAAGAATGGGGCGGGGTGGAAGGGGAGGGATGGGTGGTTTTGCGTCCCGGGTGGTTGATCGACAGGGTCGATGGCGATTCTGGCAACTCACCACAAACTACCCGGGACAAATCACCTCTTTACTTCGTGAAATGATCCATTAGTGGTCCATTGCGCCAGCTATGATAGGTTCTGCTTGTCACGGGCGAGTTGG